>PWFB01000166.1 GCA_003553695.1 Desulfonatronospira sp. | reverse complement strand
GGCCTGTTCAAAATCATCGGCCACGACCACTCCCTTTCCGGCAGCCAGGCCGTCAGCCTTGATCACCACTGGAAAATCCCTGCCTTGAACGTATTTTACAGCCTGGTCAAAGTCTTCAAACACCCTGTACCCGGCAGTAGGCACCTCGGCCTGGGACATGAGAGACTTGGCAAAGGCCTTGCTGCCTTCCAGCTGGGCAGGATAGGCTCCCGGCCCGAAACAAAAAATACCCTCCTTTTCCAGGGCATCCGTGAGCCCCAGCACCAGAGGCAGTTCCGGGCCGACAATAACCAGGTCCACCTTTTTAGTCCTGGCCAGCTTGACCAGGCCGGGTATATCGTCCACTTCAACGGCCACGTTTTCTCCTTCCCGGGCTGTTCCACCGTTTCCCGGGGCTATGAAAAGCCCCTCCACCCTGGGGCTCTGCCTGATCTTCCAGGCCAGGGCGTGCTCCCTTCCACCGGAACCAACTATCAAAACCCGCATATCTGCTCCTGTAAATTCAAATTTTATTGTAACTATTTACAATCTTATAAAACCTGTTTGCAAAGTCCCCGGACTTTGGTGAATAGCTAAATTTTATTCATGAAACTATCTGCGCTTAAAAAGCCTTTCCAGCTCTTTGCCGCCCAGATCCATGCATATGGGCCGGCCATGGGGACAGAAATTCATCTCTTTGCACTGCATGAGTTTATGGGCCAGCCCCAGGGCCTCGTCCCGGGTCATGGAACTGCCGGACTTGATGGATGTCCTGCAGGCCAGGGCAATGAGAACTCCGTCCATGTCCCTGGTTTTATCCTCCAGCATGGAACGAAGCGCTTCCACGCCCTCACCCGTAGACACAATGTCCGGCAGGCCCTTTACCTGCAAAAGCCTTTCACCCTGAAGCTCCAGGACAAACCCCAGGGACCTGAGAATTGACCATATTTCCTCCAGAAGGCTCTTTTCAGCCTGGTGCAGCTCAATGTGGATGGGCATGGCCAGCATCCTGCTCTGAACAGATCCCTGTCTGTTCTTGAGTTCTTCAAAGATCACCCTTTCATGCGCCCCGTGCTGATCCACCACCAGCAGCCTGCCCGAGGAATTGAGGAAAACAAGATAGCTGTTTTCCACCTGACCCAGATAGGAAAGACCCATATCCGGAACATGAGCCGGAGGAGCAGGTTTTTTCGCAGGCCTGTCCCCGTAGTCCGGAGCGGTCTCATGGCGGAAGTCTTCCCGGAAAACGGGCATCTCCGGGCTGGTTAAACCCGGGCAGGGACGATAGGATGAACCAAGGGTTTTCCTGTCGGCATCAACATCCCCTGCCGGCATTTCAGGCACTTCAAAATAATTTTTGTCCAGCACCTTGCCCACCGCCCTGGACACCAGGGAAAAAACATGCCTTTCATTGCGAAAGCGCACCTCCGACTTGGCCGGATGCACGTTTACATCCACCTCTTCCGGGGGGAGTTCAAGAAAGATGACCGCCTGGGGGTACTCCCTGGAGAGAAGCCGGCCCTTATAGGCCTGCTTCAGAGCCGAAAAAAGGGTTTTGTCCTTGACTGCGCGGTTATTGACGTAAAAGAGCATGCGCTCTCCCCTGGCCTGAGCGTTTTCCGGAGATGAGGCCACCCCGTGGACCCGGAAATCCCCCTGGTCCAGCTCCACTTTCTTTAAATCCCGGCACACCTGTTCCGGCCACACCTTTAAGAGCCTGTCCTTAAGGCTTTCCTGCCTGAAAAAACGATACAAACTGCGCCCCTCTGAGTACAACTCCAGCTCAACCTCCAGGTTGGCCAGGGCCAGGCGGATAAAATTTTCCGAGCACTTTTTACCCTCTGTGCTTTTGGTTTTCAAAAACTTGAGCCTGGCCGGAATATTTGCCAGCAGGTTCTTTACCGTCACCCTGGTGCTGGGGGTCATGGCCTCTGGACCCTCTTGCAGTTGATCTCCGTACATTATCTCCAGAAAATTGCCCTCATCCTGTCCCTGTACGCAGGAAGCAAGCCTGAGCCTGGACACGGAAGCAATGCTGGGCAGGGCCTCTCCCCTGAACCCGAAGCTCTGCACCGAAGTCAGATCCTGCATGCTGAAGATCTTGCTGGTGGCATGCCTGGTGACCGCCAGGGCCATCTCCCGGGGCAACATGCCTGATCCGTCGTCAATCACCTCCACCAGGGCCTGCCCGCCCTGCTCCAGATACACCTGAACACTTCCTGCTCCAGCATCCAGGCTGTTTTCCACAAGCTCCTTGACCACGCTGGAAGGCCTTTCCACCACCTCTCCGGCGGCGATCTGGTTCTGAAGGCCCGGAGGCAGTACTTTTATCCTGCTCAAAATCAGATCCCCCATTCCCCCAGGTTCAAAAGCCTGATATGAAAAGCAAAGCTATGATCATAATCCGTCTTTTTGTACTCAAACATAAAACCGTAGCACTGGTGAGTATATTCGGCCGAAAGCCTGTTCTCCAGGCCCATGGATTCTTCCAGGTCTCTTTTCATGGAGGCCTCAAAGCGCCAGTTGCGCAAATAATCCAGATCCATGCCCACCTCCAGGATATTTATCCTCTCATCCACGCTTCTTTTGTATTCGTCTATCTCGTTTAAAAAATCCAGGCTGAACCAGGTGCTGGCCACATCCGGCCAGGTAAGGGTCAAGGTGTGTTCGTGCTCCGTGATCATTGTTTCGTAGAAAGAATACCAGGTCTTGTTGCTTAGGGTTATGTACTGGTTGGGGTTGAAGCTGATCTCGGTCAAAAGATCCGAAAACGGTCTGCGTCTGAACTCCCGGCTGTGGCTGCGCCTGGCCTCCCTGAAGTCGTAGGACTGCTCCAGTTCCACGCGCAGAAAATCCCTGTAGTCCCGGCTTAAAACCGGCTCCCCGCCATCCGTGTCCTGGCGCACACGTTCCAGCCTGCGGGTGAAAATATTTCTAAGGCTGTATGTCAGCTCTTCCCTGGCTGCGATGCGGTCCGTGGAGTCGAAACTTGGATATTTATCCTGATCCTTGTCCGGAATGTAGTCGAACTCCAGTTCAGGAAGCAGGGAATGCTTTACTCCGGTCCAGGCGGAGTCGCCCACCCTGCCTAATTTTACCTCAGGGGCCGGTCCCATCTCGAATATGCGCTGCAGCTCAGTATCCGCCCGGACATTGAAATCATAAATCCCCCTGGTCTGAAACCGGCTGTCAGTATCGCGCTCTGCAGGTTCATCCTGGAAATTGTCCACGAAATATCCTGTCTGCCTCCAGCCTGCGCTGGGAATTATCCTGCCCCATCCGCTTCTCATGGGCATGCTCAACCTGGGATGAACGTCCAGCCTGGTGGCTGTGGTACCGTACTCTCTCCAGAAGTAGACCCCCTCGTTGGAGGATTCCAGTTCAAAAGGCGATTCTCCCAGGCGGGTGCGGTACAGATCCAGGTTGACTTCGGGCAGCCTCTGCACTGTGGGGTTTCTGCGGGCAGGCTTATTCCTGTTTCTGTATTCCAGGTTGTCGGTGTACACCAGTCTGGTGTTAAATCCCAGGTTGTTCCAGCTGCGGCTGGCACTGAAGATATTGTTGCGCTTGAGCCGGTCCCGCCCCTGGATGTCCCGGCCGAATTCATCCTCGAATTCGTCCCGGCTGGCATAGTATCCTGAATGACCATCACTGAACTCCCGCAGATAATTCTGGTCCGAAACATAATCCACATCCAGGCGGAAGGTCCAGTCCGTGGCCGGATCGTAATGATCGTACTTGCCCCTTATCCAGTAGCGGTCCCTGTTGGGCCTGAAAAGGCCGTCATCTTCAAACCTGCTCGGTTCATTACCCTGGTCATGGATCTGTATGTCCCTTAACCAGTCAGCTCTCCAAAGGCCTTTTCTGTGCAGCCTGGGCGTATGGCGGTATTCCACCCCGGGCATAAATCCGCGGTCGGTGTAGTAGTTGGCGTAAAAGGTCATGTCCCTTTTATCATCAATAACGTGATAGTAGGGAAGATTGAAATTGAAGCCGTATTCCGAGCCCTGCCCGAAGGTGGGAAACAGAAAGCCGCTTTGCCGCTTGGTTTTCACCGGGGCTATCATATAGGGAGAATACAGGACAGGGCGGTCCTTGACCCGCAACCTGGGATGCCACAGCCTGGCGTAACCCTCCACGGTGACTTCTCCCCGGCTGGATTTGATGGACCAGGGTGCAGGGCGGTCATCACAGGAAGTCATTACCCCTTCCTCGAAGGTATACGTATGCGGGCCGGTCTTTTCCATACGTTCTCCGGAAAAATAGACATTGTCCTGGGCCATGAATACCTGGCCCTCTTTGATCCAGCCCACTTGATTTTCCAGGTCCAGTTCAGCCTCCCGGCCCTCAATGTGATCTCCTTCAAACCTGGCCTGAACATTCCCCTGGAGATATATCCAGTTGGTATCAGTATGCAGCCTGGCGTAATCAGCCTGCACATAATCATCCATACGCCACATCCGGACATTACCAAAGGCTTCCACCAGGTTTTTATCCTGATCTGCATACAGTTGATCCGCCTCAAGCTCCCAGGGTTCCCCGGAAGCCCGGGCAAGACCTGCACCCAGCAGAATAATCGCCAGTAGAAGAAAAAAAGCCAGGTTAGTCTTGTACAGCACAAAAAAGCCCTTTGGTTCTCAGGGATGAAAATTAGAACTCAGTTTATAGAAAAAAAGGCTTGCAGTTTAGCCTGTCTCCGGGAAGCCACAACCCATTGTCCCGGCTTGTGTTTGAAAAAAATAAAGTATAAAAGGACCTGTCAGGAAAGGCCGTAGTCAGGCATGTCTTTGGGGTCATACCTTATGATGCCTCTGTGCTCAACATTAAAAAACCTGGATGAATACCACCCAGGCAAAAAATATCAGCTAAAGAAATAATACCGGAAACAACATGTCGGAAAACAACACAGACCAGCTGCAGTTCAGCAATTCCGCCTACGTGCAGGAACTCTGCGGGCCTCAGGGACGCAATCTGGAGACAATTAACCAGCAGACCGGGGTGCAGATAGAAAGCCGAGGTGGTTCCATGACTCTGACATCAAAGGACCAGGGTGACCTGGAACTGGCCAGAAGCAGCCTTTTGCAGCTCTACGGCCTCATTGAGTCCGGGTACAAGGTATATCCAGAGGATGTTGAGGCGGCCCTGAGGATACTCAGGCAGGATATCAAAGCGGACCTGAAAAAAATATTCAAGAAGGAAGTCTTTGTTGTTTCCAGCAAAAAGACTATAGCCCCCAGAAGCTCCACCCAGAGGGCATACCTGCAGTCCATCAGGGAAAAGGACCTGGTGTTCGGGATAGGCCCGGCCGGCACGGGCAAGACCTACCTGGCCGTGGCTGTGGCCATATCCTACCTCATGCAGAGGGTGGTCAAAAGGATCATTCTGGCCAGGCCGGCAGTAGAGGCCGGGGAAAAACTGGGGTTTCTTCCAGGGGACATGCTGGAAAAAGTCAATCCCTACCTGCGCCCCCTGTATGATGCCCTGCACGACATGCTGGAATTCAACAAGGTCCAGGAGCTTCTGGACAGCGGAATGATCGAGGTTGCTCCCCTGGCCTTCATGCGCGGGCGGACCCTGAACGAATCCTTTATTATCCTGGATGAGGCCCAGAACACGACCCCGGAACAGATGAAGATGTTTCTGACCCGCATGGGACTTGGTTCCAAGGCGGTTATCACCGGGGACATCACCCAGGTGGATCTGCCGGGCGCCGCTGTCTCCGGCCTTATCCAGTCCCGGGATGTACTCAAGGGAGAGGAGGGCATCAAGTTCATCTACTTCAATGAACACGATGTCATCCGCCACAGCCTTGTAGCCAGGATAATCAAGGCCTACGAGCGCTTTGACCAGTCCCGCCTGGAAAAACCGGCAGAAGGGAAAAAGCCTCAGGATGAAGATTAAGCTGCATCCACTGCGCCCAGGGAGGAGTTGCTGTTAAATATAAACGTGGAATTAAGCGCCCCCCTTTTCCCGGTTCTGTGCCTTGGCCGCAGGGAACTCCGGGATATGGCCCGAAGAATCCTGGAAACCCTGGGATACAGGGACGCGGCAGTCAATCTGGTAATCACCGATGATTATTACATGCAGTACCTGAACACTGCCTTTCTCTTCTGTCCAGGGCCCACAAATGTACTGGCCTTTGAGGAAGAAGCCGGGAGGGAAGCCGGTTTCCTGGGAGAAGTCTTTATCAGTGCCCAGGCTTTAAAACGCGAGTCCGTCCTGTATGGTCAACCCGTGTTTGTACATTTTGTCCGCCTGCTGGCCCATGGAATTCAGCACCTGGCCGGTCTTGAGCACGGCCCGGCAATGGATGACTGGTCCCTGCACCTGCAAAACACCATTAAAGCACAGGAATACGGGCTTTATGCCTGAAAGAAGACTACTGTATGCGCAAACCTCATTTTCACATCCGCCCTGAAGGGCTGAACATCATCTCTTTGACATTGCTGGCCACCCTGGTTTTTGCTCTGCTTGGCTGGGCCACTTTTTCCATAATCGGCCTGGTGGCCTTTTTTTTCGCCCTTAATTTCTTCCGGGACCCGGAAAGGGTGGTTCCGGATGCCCAGGGAGTTGCAGTGGCCCCTGCAGACGGCAGGGTAGTCAAGGTCGAGGCCATGCAGGATCCTTTTACAAAAGAGCAAAGAACGGCTGTGTGCATCTTCATGAATGTCTTTAATGTCCATGTAAACAGGTTTCCCCTGACAGGCAGGGTCCGGGCCGTAAGCTACCATCCCGGAAAATTTGTCAACGCCTCCCTGGACAAGGCCTCCCTGGACAATGAAAGATGCGCCCTGCACTTTGATGACGAGGACAATGGAACCTGGACCATGGTCCAGATAGCCGGACTCCTGGCCAGAAGGATCGTGTGCTACGCCGAAACAGGGGACAGCTTTTCCAGAGGTCAGAGGTTCGGCCTGATAAAGCTGGGGTCCAGGGTTGACCTTTACCTGCCCCACGGGTATGAAAGTACAGTAAATGTGGGCGACAAGACCATTGCCGGACAAAGCATAATCGCCCGCAAAAACGATTCAGCCACCGGCAGCACATGACTCAGAATACATCCGGACCCAAGCATAAAGGATTCTACATCCTGCCCAACCTGTTGACCACTGCGGCCCTGTTCGCAGGGTTTCTGGGAATACTCTGGGCCATGGACGGCCGGTTTGAATTAAGCGCCCTGGCTATACTGGCCGCCTGCATATTTGACGGACTGGACGGCAAAATCGCCAGGCTCACAAATTCAGCATCGGACTTCGGCATTCAGTTCGATTCTCTTTCAGACCTGGTTTCCTTCGGAGTATGCCCGGCAGTAACCATCTACCTGTGGCAGACACACAACTTCGGTCAGGTGGGCCTGGTAGTGCCTTTTCTTTTCATGGCCTGCGGAGCCCTGCGCCTGGCCCGTTTCAACCTGCAGACCAAAAATCTGCCCAAAAAATTTTTTGTGGGTCTGCCCATCCCGGCTGCCGCATGCACCCTGGCTGCACTTATCCTGTTCAGCACTTACCTGCCAGAGGTCATCCTGGTCCACGTCCTGCCCACCTTTACCCTGGCCCTGACCTTTGTCCTCAGCCTGCTCATGATCAGCAAGGTCAAGTATGCTTCCTTCAAGGAACTGGAAATGGTCCGCCTGCACCCCTTTTCCTCCACTGTGACCGCCATCATGCTCTTCGTGCTGGTGGCATCGGAACCCAAGCTGATCATTTTCATAGTTTTCATGACCTATATAATTTCAGGCATACTGTATACCTATCTATATCTGCCCCTGCGCAGGCCCGCTCATCTGCGGGAGCACCGCAAGGAGTTCCCGTAAAAGTCTTTTCTTTTCATAATCAATCCTTGAGGGATACTTTCCACTTTCGGACTGGAAAAAATGTAAAGCAATAGCGTACGGCTGAAAAAAGGTCATCAGCTTTGCAGCTCATGGACTTTTACGCAGGATTAATATAAACACATCTGGTTTTCTTAAAAACAAGCCAGGAGATGGATATGTCTGACAGGATCTATATTTTCGATACCACGTTGCGCGATGGAGAACAGTCACCCGGGGCCACCATGAACGCCGGGGAAAAGATACGCCTGGCCCGGCAACTTGAACGGCTGGGAGTGGACATTATAGAGGCGGGGTTCCCCGCTGCCAGCAGCGGAGACCAGGAGGCTGTAGCCGAGATCGCGGCCACGGTGAAGGACTGCGAAGTGGCCGGTCTATGCCGTGCAGTCAAGCAGGACATGGACAAGGCCTGGGAAGCGGTAAAACACGCTGCCCAGCCAAGACTGCATACCTTTCTGGCCACTTCGGACATTCATATGAAATACAAACTGGACAAAACCAGGGAACAGGTCCTGGAAATAGCCCACGAGGCGGTGACATATGCCAGAGGTCTCTGTCCCAGGGTTGAATTCTCCGCCGAGGATGCCTCCCGCTCCGATCCAGGGTTTCTGGTGCAGGTGATACAAACCGCCATAGATGCCGGGGCCGGAGTCATAAATATCCCGGACACCGTAGGTTATGCCCAGCCCCAGGAATACGCCGAACTCATCGACTATCTACTGACCAATGTAAAAGACAGTGAGCGGGCCATATTCAGTGTACACTGCCACAATGACCTGGGCCTGGGAGTGGCCAACACCCTGGCCGCCTGCAAGGCGGGAGCCAGGCAGGCGGAGGTGACCCTGAGCGGCATCGGGGAACGCGCCGGCAACGCGGCCCTGGAAGAGCTGGTCATGGCCCTTAACGTACGCAAAGGTTTCTACAACCTGGAAACAAACATAAAAACCGAGCAGATCTATCCATCCTGCCGGCTGCTGTCCATGATCATTGGTCAGCCCATACCGCCCTACAAGCCCATTATCGGCGGCAATGCCTTTGCCCACGAATCCGGCATTCACCAGGCCGGTATGCTCAAGAACCGGGAAACCTACGAAATCATGACCCCGGCCAGCATAGGCAAGGCCGGCAGCGACATAGTCATCGGCAAACATTCCGGCAGGCATGCCCTGAACCAGAAGCTGGAAGAACTGGGATACCGCCTGACCAGGGAGCAGTTGACCCAGGTTTCAGAGGTGGTCAAGTCCCTGGCGGACAAAAAGAAAAAACTGTACATGGAGGACGTGGAGGCCATTGTTCTGGAAGAGGTCTACCGCATTCCGGATAAGTTCAAGCTCATCTACTTAAGTTCCATTTCCGGCAACATGGCCATCCCCACAGCAGCTTTGAAAATGGAAGTGCTGGGCGAGGAAAAACAGCTTTCCGATTTCGGTGTGGGAGCCATTGACGCGGTATTCAACACCATTGACCGCCTGGTAAAACGAAGCCCCACTCTGCTTCGCTATTCAGTAAGCGCTATTACCGGCGGTGCTGATGCCCAGGGAGAAGTTACGGTGAAGCTGGAGGAAAACAATATCACCTCTGTGGGCAGGGCTGCCGATCCTGACGTTATTGTGGCCAGTGCCAAGGCCTATATAAACGCCCTGAACCGGCTGGCCAAAAAGGAAACAGACCCCAAGGCTGAACAGAGCCGCAATATTCCATAAACAAATATACAACAGAGATATACAAGGAGTGGCTACGTGGGAAAAAACCTGGCTGAAAAGATACTGCAAAAGCATAGTCCTGAGGAGGTAAAAAAGCCCGGACAGATAATACCATGTCGGGTAAGCCTGGTCCTGGCCAACGACATCACCGCCCCTCTGGCGGTGGATTCTTTCCGCAAGATGCAGGCGCCCAGAGTGTTCGATGCGGACAAGATAGCCCTGGTCTGCGATCATTTCACCCCCAACAAGGACATCGCCTCTGCCGAGCAGGTGCAGAAAGTTCGCCTTTTCGCCCGGGAAATGAACATCACCCACTACTACGAAGGCGGCAACGTGGGGGTGGAGCACGCCCTGCTGCCTGAACTGGGTCTGGTAGGACCGGGGGACGTGGTGGTGGGGGCTGACAGTCATACCTGCACCTACGGCGGTCTGGGAGCATTCGCCACGGGCATGGGCAGTACCGACATAGCCGCGGCCATGGCCCTGGGGGAGACATGGTTCAAGATACCGGAAACCATCAGGGTGAATATGAATGGAAGCCTGGATGAATTCCCCACATCCAAGGACCTTATCCTGAATCTCATAGGCCGCATCAAAGTGGATGGAGCCCTGTACCGGGCCCTGGAATTCGCCGGCGAAACCCTGGCCGAGCTGGATGCAGAAGCCAGAATGACCATGGCCAACATGGCCATTGAAGCCGGGGGCAAAGCCGGTCTCTTTCCCGTAGACCAGGTCACCCTGGACTACTGCCGGGAGCATGGCCGCCTGGGCGACGATTTCCTTGAGCCTGACCAGCAGGCCGGATACTGCATGCAGGTGGACATGCAGGTCAGCGGCATGCCCCCCCAGGTCGCCTGCCCGCACCTGCCGGACAAGGTCGCCGGGGTGGACGACCTGCAAGAGATAAAAGTGGACCAGGTGGTTCTGGGATCGTGCACCAACGGCCGCATCTCGGATCTGAGACAGGCCGCACAGATATTAAAGGATCGCAAAGTGGACAAAAATGTTCGCTTAATTGTCCTGCCGGCTACCCCCAAAATATTTGCCCAGGCCCTGGAAGAAGGCCTGCTGGAAATATTTTTAAAGGCCGGGGGCATTATCGGTCCGCCTACCTGTGGTCCCTGTCTGGGAGGGCACATGGGTATTCTGGCCTCCGGGGAAACCTGTCTGGCCACCACCAACCGCAATTTCAAAGGCCGCATGGGCAGCCTGGAAAGTAAAGTATACCTGGGTTCGCCTTACGTGGCCGCGGCCACAGCGATAGCCGGGCGTATCATTCACCCGGCGCGGGTTTAATAATTCTGGAGGAGAAAAGACATGCACTTCAAAGGCAAAGGGCACAAGGTAGGAGACCATATAGATACCGACGCCATCATTCCGGCCAGGTACCTGGTGACCACTGATCCGGAAGAACTGGGCCGAAACTGCATGTCCGGCCTGGAAGAAGGCTGGGTCAGCCGGGTCAGCAGGGGGGACATCTTGTTGGGGGGCAAAAACTTCGGCTGCGGCTCTTCCAGGGAGCATGCCCCCATAGCCATTCTCGGAGCAGGTATTCCAGTGGTCATAGCCCATAGTTTCGCCCGCATATTTTACCGCAACGGATTCAACATGGGCCTGATCCTGATGGAGGTGGGGGACGAAATAAAAAAGCTGGGCGATGGTGATGAACTGGAAGTAAAGGCCCTGGAGGGAAAAATTATCAACCACACCACCGGTGATACAGTAGACAGCCTTCCAGTTCCGGAATTCATGGCCGATATCCTGGCCAAAGGTGGACTCATCAACTACGTCCGGGAAAGAGTGGCCTGAAGGCTCACCCCTCGGCAACCATTCACTTTCTGTAAGATCGGCAAGTGCTTCAGTGGTGCATAATCTCCCGGATGCGGCATACCCCGCAGATTTCTCCGGTAGTGGGGTAGCCGCACCTGGGACACGGACAGAGCTTTTCTCCATCCTCCTGGTCGATGCGGGCAAAGGCCTGTCTGCCCCGGTTCAAGAACCCCTCGTAAAAACTGAGCTTGCGCCCGGGCTGCTCGTTTTCCAGTTCGTCCAGCAAAGACTTGTAGAAGGTAAAACTGGCTCCCTTGCTGTAGGGGCATGGGGCATAGCAATAATCTATTTTTGCCAGAAAACTGTAGTTGGCGGTTTCGAATTCGCTTACCCGGTAAAGGGGCTTAACCTTGCGCACAAAGCCCTGATCTCCAGGCAGATCCGGCCCCTGAGCACCCAGATAGGCCGCATCCCAGCGCATGACATTGGAAAAAAGCCTGGCCGCCTCATCATCCAGGTTGTGCCCTGTGGCCAGCACATTGAACCCATTGTCCATGGCAAATCTGTTGAAATAATACCTTTTGATACGCCCGCATACTGAACATACCGGTCTGTTGAATTTTTTGCGGACCTCTGGAATGGGCATGCCTTCATTTTCCATCTCCAGCACATGCAGATCCACCCCGAAATCACTGCAGAACCTTTCCACGTGACCTCTGGCTTTCACCGAAGATCCGGGAATGGCCAGGTCGATATGCAGCCCGGCTATGTTGTAACCCAGAAGCTGCAGTTCCCTGGCCAGAGCCAGGGAGTCCTTGCCTCCGCTGAGGGCGATGAGTATCTTGTCCTCTTTGCTGAAAAGTTCTCTTTCTTTGATGGCCTTTTCCACCTGCCTGGAAAAAAACACGCCATAGCACTCCGGGCAGAACCCTGCATTGTGCCTGGGCAGCGCCACTGCCGCGGTTTTTTTGCATCTGGTGCATTTCATGTATCAACCCCTGGAAGCTATTTTTCTGACTGTAATATTTTCCTGCGGCCCAACCTTTCTATCCGGGGTCAAAAGCTCTCCGTCGCGGATGACTAGGGCCTGATTCGGTCTTAACTCAAGTTCTTTCAACAGATTTAATACAGTGGTTGCTTTGTCAATAGTTGCCCATTGATTTTCTGGCTCAATAAGGATTTGCATGTTGATACCCTTTTATTTTTTTAAAAAATCTAATACAATCAGTTCAATCAAGCTCAGAGCCACTCCTGGGATGATTTTACAGCAAACAAGCCCTGGGAATATGCCCGGGGCAAACCAGATCAGGATTTTTTAAAGGAGTTTCATATGAGTAAAAAGATTCTGGTGGTGGATGATGAACTGCACATCCGCATGCTTTATCAGGAAGAATTTGAGAACAGCGGCTACAATGTCGTCACCTCAGACGGCAGCGAACCCATATTGCCTCTTCTGGACCAGGAAACCCCGGACCTGGTGGTCCTGGACATCAAGCTCGGCCAGGACAAGTCCGGCCTGGACCTGCTGCAGGAAATAAGATCCAGGGATCAGAACCTGCCGGTTATCCTTTGCACGGCTTATGACAGCTTCCAGCACGACCTCAAATCCATCGCTGCGGATCACTATGTGGTCAAATCCGTTGACCTGACTGAACTCATGGACAAGGTAAAACAGATTCTGAAAAAGTAATCCAGAAAAAAGCCGGTGCTCCCCGATGGAATCTCCTATGTTCCATGGCCGTGAACACCGGCAGAATACAAACAGGGTTTCAGCATACCGTCGGTATATTTTCCCGGAAATAAACCGCCTGTAAGCCGCATCATTCTACCGGACCATGATCTGATAGCGATAAACAGCCCGGTTATGCTCCTGCAGGGTTTTACTGAAATGATGCGTCCCGTCGTTTCTGGAAACAAAATAGTAGTATCCGTGTTCATCAGGGTTCAGGGCAGCCACTATGGATGCCTTTCCCGGTGAACAGATGGGAGTCGGGGGAAAACCCCGGTGCTGATAAGTATTGTATGGGTTGTCCCTGTCATCGAGATGCCTGCGCCTGAGTCTGCCTTCAAAGTCTTCCCCAAGACCGTAAATAATGGTGGGATCGCATTGCAGGAGCATATTGCTCTTGAGGCGGTTATGAAAAACCCCGGATATCTTGCGGCGTTCCGGGGCGACACCGGTTTCCTTCTCAATGAGCGAAGCCATATTGACCATGTCATAGATCTGATCAAAGGTCATGTCCTCCCATAAATCACTGGTGGACTCCCAGAACTGATTGATCATTATCCGGGCCAGCTTTTCCGCACCCACATCCCTGCTGGGAGAGATATAATAGGTCTCGGGATACAAAAAGCCTTCAACGCTGGAAGCATAGATGCCCATATCTTTTAGAAAGTCCTTGTCCTTGACTACCTTTTCAAACTCCTCAAAGGTTGCCAGCTCTCTTTTTTCCAGTATCCGGGCCACATCCCACCAGGCAGCCCCCTCGGGTATCCGCAGGCGTAGCAACTGTTCCCTGCCGGTACTCAAATGCTCCAGCATTTTTTGAATGGACCACTGCGCATCCACCTGGAAGTGTCCTGCCTGGACTTTTGTAGCCTTGCCCTGCAGCCAGCCCCAGTAGTACATGACCGTGGCATTATCGATAAGGCCCATGGATTCCAGCTGGAAAGCAATGCTCTTAAAGCTTTGCCCTGGAGTAATGCGCACTATCTCCTGGCGGCTCTCCAGGCTCTGGGGAGAATGCACCAGATGATGAAAGTACCATGCGCTCAGTCCAGCACCCAGAACCACCACTAAAAAAAGACACAGCAACACTCTTTTGGCGTTCATTTCAATCCTCTCTCATAGGGAATGCACTCCAGGAAAGACTCCAGGATAATCATGGCCGCTGCCTGGTCCAGGCTTTCTTTTTGTCTTTCACCCTTGACGTCCTGCCTGCTCAAAATATCTTCCGCTTCCAGGGAAGTGTAGGCTTCATTTACGGTATATATGGGCAAAGAGGTACGTCTGCCCAGGCTGTGCATGAAGTTTTCCGCCTGCCTGCAGGTAAGGCTTTTTTCCCCGTCCGGCCTCAGGGGCAGACCCAGTACAATGGCCTCTATACCCTTTTGTTCAACAATATTTAGAAGTTCAAGAAAAAGATTCTCCCGGGTGCTGCGGTGTATGGTTTTCAGTGGAAAAACCATTTTTCCAGTTTCATCGCTTACAGCCAGACCAACCCTTTTTATCCCGAAATCTATGCCCAGATACTTCATAAGCGATTCAGCCACCCGGATACAATTGCAAACAGGACTTTTTGCAGGCGCATACTACCCGGCCTTTACCATGAGCATATTGTCATCGTGGAGGGCTTTTTTCACTCTCTGGAGGAAGTCCTTTCTCCATGTTTCCCCCAGAAGCCTTTCTGCTGCATACTCAGCCGTATGCAGAACCCTGCGCTTTTCCCCCAGCACCTCCATGCACCTTCCAATGCCTATCTTACACGATGGGCATCCCACCAGCAAGGGAACTTCCCGGTCAACCCCGGACAGCTGTTTTTCAAGGTTCTCAATTTTCTGCTGCCGCACAGGATTGAATACCCGGGGAGAACTCATGGCCCCCAGCCCGCTTTCACCGCAGCATCCAGGGCTCATCTCCACCTGGAGGTTCAGGGCTTCTCTGAATTCCCGGGCATAAACCTCCCCGGCTTTCAAAGGATTAATATCCTCCCATTCCACGTGACAGGAATGATGGTACAAGACCTGTTTCGGTTCAGCCCCTGAAGATATCTCCAGGTTCTCCAGCAGGTACTGCATGATATCCTGGTGTTTCAGATGTGATCCATTGCCCCGCATCCTGTAGTCCTGGATTCCTTCACGGCACGTTCCGCAGGATGTAAGTATATGAGTAAATTCCAGGCCCTGCCATTGATAATCGGTTATAAGGCGATTTAAAAGCTGAATATTCTGCCTTTCCATCTTGCGCATGCCCTCCTCGTTCCCTGATGCCAGAAGAGGATAGCCGCAGCACATATGTGTGCTGGGCAGGACAATGTTTACACCGGATTTAAGAAGTAAAGCCATTCCCGCAAGCCCTATGGAAGGGTAGAAGACACCGGCACCGCATCCGGGGAAATACAGCAGTGCCTTGGAAGTACCGCCCTTTTCAGGAACAAAGAGGTTTTGTCTGGAAAGATCCAGAATATCCGAGAGATTTCGGTATTCCATAGGCAGAGTCCTGGACTGGAAAACCGGGCTGGTGGTTTTTTTCCTCCAGAAGGGCGGCATCATGCTCACCAGGGCGTTTTGAAACCTCTGTCCCACTGCAGCCGCCTTGGCCATCCTGGGAATCTGCCTGGAAGGATCGCTGGAGGCGTAATCAAGAAGCCTGTCCTTTAGGGCATGCCCGGAAACTTTTCTTTCCCTGAGATAGTTTCTGGCTTCCAGGGATACCTTGCCTCCCTTGATTTTCACCGGACAGATCTTTGTACAGCGCCCGCAGGCAGTGCAATGCTCCACAATGGTTCTGAGTTCCTTTAATACATCCGGGTCAGGATCACCATGTACCAGCATGGAATAATACAGGGCCTCTATAAGACCGGCCAATGAAATGTTCTTGTTTCTGGGGTGATAAAGCTTGCCCTTTTGGGGAACGAACATGGGACAGGCCTGTTTGCATTTGCCGCAATGCGAACAGTTCTGAATGCTTTTTAAAAGGTTAATTAAAAGGTCGCTTTCGTCCAGCCCTGCACTGCGCAGATCCTCTATAAGCTGATTAAAGGAAAAGGTATACGGAACAGAAATCAGTTTTCTCTGAACCAGCTTCTGGGGATTAAAAATATTTTTAGGGTCCACCTCTTCCTTGTAGGCTTTCAGGGCTTCAATTTTGTCCCGGGAAAGATACTTTATTTTGGTCAACCCTATGCCGTGTTCTCCAGACACCTGTCCGTTGAGCCGGAGCACCTCGTCAAATACTCTGGCTGCAGCAGCCTCGGCCAGGCGCATCATTTCCGGGTCGTTGGAATTAACCGGTAGATTTACATGACAATTGCCGTCCCCGGCGTGCATATGGTTGGCTATAATCACCCTGCTGCGCAAAAGCTCCTGCAGTATGTCCTCGAGCCTTTCCCTGTGCTCAGGATAGCGCCCTTTTAGATCCTGAAAGAAAAAAACTATCTGCAGCTCGAAAATCTGTTCCGGCAATGCATCCTTGGTCATTTGCTGCTTGAGTATATACGAAGCCACCTGCAGTTCCATGAGGATATATTCATCATCAATACTTACCCCGGGCAGGTCCAGGACCCTGTTCAGGGCCTTGCGGTAGGCCAGGGCCAGGTAGTACAGGTTCAGGTTTTCGAGGAAGTCCGCAAACTCCGGAATCACATCCAGGGGAATGACCACGTCCTCGTTTATCTTGAACCCGCTGGTATGCTTGGTTATGGCCGAAAGACGATGGCGGTCCTCCCAGAACTCCTCGGCCTCTTTGGCATCAGAGGCCACGAAGACATCCACTTTGTCGTACGGAGAAACCAGATCAACCACTTTCTGCACGGTATCTTCCAGGGCCTGGTCGTCATCCGAGTCCAGCTGAACTATGAGTACGGAGATGGGTTCACCTTCGTAGCTGGTAGATTTCTTCCGGTATTCAATGGCCTGCACATACTTGGTCCCGAATTCCTCCAGAGCCGAAATCTTTACCTTGTCCCCGCTTTTGCGGATCTCGTCACGCAGGGCCACAACCTCTTTGATCACCTGCATGGCATTGTGCATGGTGTGTCCGTAAAATTCCAGGCACAGCACCCGGTAATGGGCAAGCTGGGGGTACAGGGTAAAGCTGGCCTCGGTAATCAGGCCGTCCACGCCTTCCTTCTGGATGCCGGGCAGCCCCCCCAGAAATTTGTTGGTTACGTCCTTGCCCAGCCCAGGTGTGCGGATATCATCTCCGGTAAGATTGATGGTCTTCATCAGCCTGCCCTGCTCATCCATTATTTCAAAAGTCACTGTTTCATTGGGCAGGATCTTGTGCCGGGGATGGTTCACACGCCGAACCTCGATAATATCCGCGGTGGGAGTGACCATTTTGTAGCTTAAGATGTTGTCCAGTGTGGTTCCATACTCAAAAGCAAATGGTCCGCCCGCGTTTTCGGAAATATTGCCGCCCAGGGAGGAGGCCGCCTTGGATGCCGGGTCCACGGTGAATAAAAGCCCTTTACGGTCGACAGCCTTGATGGCGTCCAGGGTGACCACTCCGGACTGGGCCGTAAGCACCATGTTTTCCGGGTCTATGTCCATGATGGTTTTCAGCCTGCCGGTATTTAGGACCACTGTTCTCCTGGAACAGGGAATGGCTCCCCCGGTCAGCCCTGTGGCGCCTCCCCTGGGTACCAGACCGAATTCCATTTCGTTGGCCAGGCGCACCACAGCCCGCACCTGATCCGTATTTTCCGGGAAAAGAACCATCATGGGCATATCCAGGCGAAGGTCGGTGGCGTCAGTGGAACATTCAAGCAAAGTTGAAGGGTTGGTGGCAATATTATCTTGTGAAAGATGTCTGCTGATTTTTTTCCTGACTTTTTCCTTGAACCTCTGATCTTCAAGGTAATCATGCCAGTATTTTTCCAGACCCTGGGATATAATCCGGTAAAACTTGGGGGCAAGTCCGCCGCGCTCGTTTTCAAGCCTGGAAAATACGCTTTTTTGTACTGACTGCGGGTTGATAAAGGGGTTGTACCTGATGATAAACAGTTCGTATGCCAGTTCAAGGGCCAGCTTTTTCACCGATTGAGGCCAGCCCTCAAATTCGCTGGAACTGATATTTAAAACCTGATCAATAATAATTTCCGGTTCAAGAGAAGAATGTGGTTGTTTACTGGGCATTGGTTATAACCTTGTTACATGTTTTCCGGGTCCTGTGCGGTTGAATTCGCTCCAGCCTTATCCACCCGGGAATAGTTACTGAAAGCCGTGACTTTGACATGAATAAGCTCATTAACAAAACAGTCAAACTTTTTTATGCGTTGAAACAGCTCTCCGGCTCATGCCGGCGGATCACCGACAGGCACGGCCGCTTATAATAGAGTGTGTAAAAAAGTATGGACGGGCAACCCCATGACCGACAACGTTTTTACGTCCGGTAAAAATCGCTGCACGGTTTCGACGGCTGCTTAAGGGATGGACTGCGAAGGGTTGTTGAGCAGAAATTCACAATCATCTGTACTGTTTTATAAGCTGTATAACTATCCATGTTATATTATAATCTTAAATGTTGATCAATTCCGATATACCTGTTCTGGCCGGACTTTAACCGCAACCAGGCCAGATATATTCAATCATGCTGATCTTGATAACTTAATAGTAAAGGGTTGTAAAGTCTTTATCCATGGATACGGGCGGATACTGCAGCCTCGTCCATTCGTGGATGCAGGTAGTTTTCAAGCTCAGCGTCAGGTTCTTCCAGATCAAAGCAGTAACCATCTTCTCCCAGAAGTCCCTGCGGAACAGGATTGCCCAGTTCCTCCGGATCCCTCACTGCGTCTGCATAGAAACACACCGAAAGCCACCTGCCCTCTGCATCCTCCACCACATCCACAAGGCAGAAAAGCGGTCTTTTGGACTGTTCCGGCAGCCTGGCACGCAGACTGGCTGTCACCCCTGTTCTTATCACCAGTTCAAACTCTGCACCTTTAGCCTCCAGCTCCAGAAAAAGCCTGTGAAACAAAGGTTTTAGCCTGCGGTGGTCCTCCTGCCAGTCATTTAAAAAATCCTCTATCTCCGACATGTCAAGCCGTCTCCTTTGCAGTCTTGACGGTTCCGGGCTCCTTTTCATGAGCCCGGAACCGTACCGGGATCAGTTTAACCTCCGAACAAGGTGTCGTAAATGCCCATGATCATTATGATGAAGATCAGTACAGGCACCACATAGCGAATGAGAACAACCCACCAGGTGCCCAGACAAATGAACCCTGAGGTTCTGTTGCATTCCTCTACCGCATTTCTGGCCCCCCATATATAGCCTACGAATATGGCGGTCAAAAGACCTCCCAGGGGCAGAAAAATGCTGTTGGCAAACCAGTCATAAGTGTCCAGAAGATCTGTGCCCAGGCCAGGGAAAGTAACGTCGCTGAGCACGCTGTAGCCCAGGGTTGTAGGCAGGCCCACGACAAAGATTATTATACCCATGGTCACAGCTGCACTTCCGCGGCTCCAGCCCTTTTCATCTATAAGCCACGCCGTTACCACCTCCAGCAGGGATATGGCCGAGGTCAAAGCGGCAATGCTCAGCAATATGAAAAAAAGCAGTCCAAAAAACACTCCCATTGGCATTTCAGCAAAAACCGCCGGCAGGGTGATGAACACCAGACCTGGTCCCCCGTCCGGGGAGAATCCCAGGGCGAATACCGCCGGGAATATGGCCAGGCCGGCCATGATGGCGATACCTGTATCAATGCCTACAACCGAAGCTGCTTTGCCTGGTATCTCGTCTTTTTGTCTCAGGTAGCTGCCGTAAGTTATTATAGCCCCCATACCAAGGCTCAAGGTAAAAAAGGCCTGGGAAATGGCACCCAGAAATGTCCTGGAACTGACATCCCCGAAGTTGGGCTGCAGGTAGTAAGCCAGTCCTTCACCGGCCCCGGGCAGGGTAACGGCACGGATAATCAGGATTACCAGCAGCACCAGAATGGCCGGCATAAGAATGGTCACCCATTTCTGGATGCCCCGCACCACACCTGCAGCAATAATGCTTATGGTCAGAATCATGAAGATTGCCTGCCATATGATGGGCTCCCAGACACTGGTAATATGACCGATAAACACGTCTGCATGGTCTATTTCCGCTGCTGTAGCGGAAAGAACCACCTTGTAGATATAGGCCAGGGACCATCCGGCCACTACAGAATAGTATGAAAGAATCACAAACCCTGTAAACACACCCAGAGCACCCACCAGCCACCAGGGACTGTTCGGGGCCAGGGCCTTGAATGCTCCCACTGGGTTTTTGCTGGTCTTTCGGCCTACAATAATTTCATTGATCATTATGGGGTAACCGATGAGTATGATAGCCACCAGGTAAATTACCAGAAACGCTGCTCCGCCATGTTCACCGGTCATGTAGGGAAAACGCCAGATGTTGCCCAGCCCCACTGCCGAACCAGAGGCCGCCAGAATAAAGCCCATCCTGGTGGCCCAGCTTTCTCGAAAATTTACACCCTGCATCTGATCTCACTCCTTTGCTTTATTGAATTAACAGACCGTAGCTCCCCTGGCTGATGCCGCAAACTTAAAGCAGTACATACGCATTTTGGTTGATCTTTGCATTAAAAAATTTTTTTACAATTTTGCAAACTTAAGCCATGGACTGAAAATATTGCCAAAACACCCCGTCTTGAATTAGTAGTTCACTACGCAGTTGTTCAGGATGTACATCAAGAGAATCAAACCAGCTACAGTACAGCCCGGCTAACACACGAAAATCCAAGGAAATATCATGCTTTTTAATTCCAGGATAAAGGAAAAGGACGCATGTGCTGTCATCGCCCTGGTGGACAAACAGGGGCGTCCTACACATGCCAATATTGTTCAGACCATCGATGCCCTGCGCAAAATGGGACACCGTTCCGGTGACATCAACGGCGAGGGGGACGGTTGCGGGCTGTCCACTGATCTGCCCAGAGCAGTCTGGATGAAACGCCTTTCCAGATCCGGACTTAATCCCTACCTCGCTGAAAGCAGGGGCTTTTTTGCCGGACACTTTCTTATCCCCCTGCATCTGTACGACAGCTGGCCGGGAATCCAGCAAAAGGTCCGTGACCTTTTAAAAGAAGAAAGTTTCGACCTTCTGGCTGAAGTAGAGGGCAACACCCGCAGCCGGGAACTGGGCCCCAGGGCTTCATCCGAGGCTCCCCTGTTCTGGCAGGTGACCGGCATAGTTCCGGAGAGTTCCCGTCCGGCCGCAGCCAGGAGGCTTTTTTCAACCCAGATGCGCCTGGAAGAGGAAGTGCCTGGCCTGGAAACTGCTTCTCTCAGCCTGGACAGCGCCATATACAAACTCCAGGGGATTCCGGATATGCTGCCCAGAGTATATCCCGAGCTTCGCGATCCGGACATGACCTCGGTTATGACCCTGGGGCACAGCCGCTATTCCACCAACACCATGCCTACTGTGCTTCGCTCGCAGCCTTTTTCCCTGCTGGGGCACAACGGGGAGATAAATACCATAGAACGCCTGGAATCCACTGCCAGGATGCTGGGCATAAGACCGGTGCCCGAGGGAAGCGACTCCCAGAACCTGAACAGGATCCTGGAGGGACTGATTCATCAGCACGGCCTGGATATCATGGAGGCCCTGGACATGGTATTTCCGCCTATCCACAGTCTTGTACAGGGCTACCCTGCAGAGCTAAGAGACCTGTATTCCCTGTATCGCTGGTTTTTTCCCTGCTCGGCCCAGGGTCCAGCCGCCATTGTATCCAGGTATGGGGATCTGTGTCTTGGAAGCGTTGACGCACTGGGGCTTCGTCCCCTGTGGTTCGGAGAAAGCGAAACGCACTATTTTCTGTCCTCTGAAAAAGGTGTTGTGGACCTCAAGTACAATGTTCGCGATCCCAGGCCCCTGGCTCCCGGCGAAAAAATCGCCATCCGCACAGGCAGAGAATCCAGAGCCCAGATCATGGATTATAACACCTATCAGGAACAGCTTTTAAAAATAATGCAGGCCAGACCCGGCAGCGATGAAAAGCTTGTTTTTCTCTACTCCATGTTCAACCACCAACCGGACTTTTTCAGCGACCACGAGGCCCTTGAGGGGGCAAAAGAGTTTATGGGCGAGCCCCTGGATACTTCCCGACTGAATTTGCTGGCTGCTTATGGATGGCAGAAGTACGATCTTAATATCCGCAAACGGGTGGCCCTGGAAGGCAGGGAAGCCATAGGTTCCATGGGACATACCGGTCCGCTGGCATGCCTTGTGTCCGATGCCCTGCCCAACCTGGCTGATTTTTTCAAGGAAAACGTGGCTGTGGTCACCAACCCGGCCATAGACCGCCAGCGGGAGGCCGAACACTTTTCCACCAGAGTGATTCTTGGCTCGGGTCCAGACATCCAGACTGGCAGTTCCATGCAGTCACTGGGCATGGAACTGGGAACCCCTGTTCTTCTTGGAGGCCGGGGCCTGGAAGGCAAACTGAGTCGAAAGCAGGAACAATTACTGGCCAGAAGATTCAACGCTGCCCTGCTGGAAGAGGTAGTGGCCTTTTTCACCGGCCAGGGTCATGACTCCTCCCGGGCAGCAGTCCTGGACTGCACTTACATGCCTGGACAGGATCTGCAGCAGGTGCTGGATGCTCTGGCTGACCAGGCTGCAGACAGAGTGCAGCAAGGCAGCATGCTTGTGGTGCTGGATGATTCGGGTTCATTTCAAAATGAGCGTGTGCACATTGATCCCGGCCTGGTCACGGCCTGGGTGGAGGAAAAACTGGTCCGGGACGGCCTGCGCCGCAAGGCCTCTGTGGTGGTCCGCTCCGGGGCCGTGCGTAACCTGCACGATATCATGTTTCTTCTGGGACTGGGAGCCGAAGCAGTTAACCCATACCTGCTGTGGCGGATTTCAGCTGATTTTGCCACGGAAAAACTGAGCCCGGAAACAGCGGTGGCGAACACTATGCAGGTTCTGCAGGCAGGCATGGAAAAAATAATGTCCACTATGGGCATTCACGAACTCTGCGGCTACGGTCGGATCTTCTCCTCTGTGGGACTTAACCGCCGGCTTGCGGACAAGATGCAGGTGGCCAACTTCTGCGGCTCTGACAATACCGGCATCGGGCTGGACTTTTTTGAAAGACAGGACAGCCTGCGCCTGCAGCTGGCCGGGGACACATCCAAGCAAAACCTCTATTCCGAACCTGCCAGAAACCAGAAAGTGGGACGGATTCTGCGCAAGGTCTCCCAGGGCAGAACCGGTTACGCAGAAATGGCCGCCTCCCTGGAAGGCATTGACGAAGAAATGCCCACCGGAATGCGCCACATTCTAAGCCTGCGTGAAGCACCCCTGGGTGATCAGTTGACCCAGGACCAGGTGGACCTTTCCATTGGAGGCCACGACCTCCCACTGGTCATTGCGGCCATGTCTTTTGGCTCCCAGGGGGAAAACTCCTTCAGGGCTTATGCCATGGCCGCCATCAAGGCCAATATCGTGTGCATGAACGGTGAAGGAGGCGAAATCCCGGATATGCTCGGCCACTTCAGGCACAACCGTGGTCAGCAGATCGCCTCGGGCCGTTTCGGAGTCTTTATGGGACTACTAAACTCCACCGACTTTCTGGAAATCAAGATCGGCCAGGGGGCCAAGCCTGGAGAAGGCGGTCATCTTCCAGGCAGCAAAGTTTCCCCAATGGTGGCCCAGGCCCGAAAATGCAAGCCTGGAATAACGCTTATTTCCCCTTCAAACCAGCATGATATCTATTCCATTGAAGACCTGGCCCAGACCATAACAGAACTTAAGACCGCCCATCCCCAGGCCAGAGTATCGGTCAAGATTCCCGTAACCAGCGGGGTAGGCACTATAGCTGTGGGTGTAGCCAAGGCCGGAGCCGATATTATTAATTTGAGCGGCTATGAAGGAGGAACAGGGGCTGCCAGGGAGCACGCCAAAAGATACGTGGGGCTGCCGGTGGAGATCGGGGTCAGCCAGGCCCACCAGGCCCTGGTGGAATCTTCACTCAGGGACAAGGTAGAGCTCTGGTGTGACGGAGGAGTGCGTAACGGCCACGAAGTCCTGAAGCTTGTCCTGCTGGGCGCCAACAGAGTGGGCCTTGGCACTCTGGCCCTTATGGGTGTGGGCTGCATCAGCTGCAAGAGATGCCATCTGGACCGCTGCCCCATGGGCATTTCCACACAACTGCGCAGCAGTGAAGAGGCAAAAGAAAAGGGAGTTAAGAGTTTCCAGCCCAGATCTGCAGAGGTTGAAGCGGAAAACCTGGCCAGGCTTCTGGGGGCGATAGGGGACGAAATGCGCATGCGCCTGGCCCGCATGGGGTATAAACGCCTGAGCGACCTCACCGGCCGCACAGACCTGCTTTTTCAAAGCCGTGGTCATGACGTGGTGGACCTGTCAGACCTGCTGCTAGAAGCCCCCACTGCCCAGATGGATGAAATGTCCGAGCAGGGCCGGGTGGTGCGAAAACCGCTTAACTACCTCACCCGGCTCATATCGGATCTGGCCATGAATCAGTTTTTTGCCGGGGACACAAAAGTAAATTTCGCCGAAGAGGATGTAAGCAGCTCCGACCGGGCGGTGGGAACCTACCTGGCCGGAGCCATGGAACGCAAATATCCTGAACGCCAGGACCTGCTGGCCGCCCTGCGTCTTGGAGACTCGGTCCCGGGCAACGGACTGTGCGCCTTTGGCACCTCCCACCTGGAGGTTGTTGTCCAGGGCGGTTCCCAGGACGGGGCAGCCAAGGGGTGCTTCGGGGGCAGACTGGGAGTACTTAAAGGGAGTAATTATCAGGGGCGCTACATTGATGGTTCCACTGGTAAAAGCTTTGCATACGGGGCCATAGGCGGCTTGCTCATGATACAGAACATTGCCGATTCCAGGGCCTGTGTGCGTCTATCAGGAGCAGACGTGGTCTTTGGAGGGCGTATTGCCGCTCCTGTAAATGACCAGAAAGGAAACCTGGCGGTAAACGCACATCTCAAGGGATTCGCTTTCGAGTACATGACCGGAGGAAGGGCGGTGGTTCTTGGTGATCCAGGCCCATGGCTGTGCTCCGGAATGACCGGAGGAGTGGTCTACCAGTGTCTGTATCCGGAATATGACTTCGGCCAGGATAATATAAAACGCCGCCTGGCCAGAGGGGCGAACGTGGTTATAACCCCCGTATCAGAGCAGGGGGTCAAGGATGTTCAGCAACTCCTTGAGCCTTACATACAGGAACTGGAAAAGAGCCTTCAGATGGAAGAGGCCGCAATAGTCAAAGATATCCTGGAGCATGCCCAGACCCGTTTTGCAGCCATAGTTCCCAAGCCTCTGTGGGTTAAATCCGCTGAATAGTTTTTAAAAAATGAGATGTCATTAATCAGATGCGTCAGGCCATGAGCTGCATGGCCTGGCGGCCGGTCATGCCCGGGGTTACACCCAACTCGCGGGCAGCCGGACTTACTTTTCTCACCTCTGCCTCCAGCATATCTTCAACGCTTTGCACTCCTCGCACTATGGCCAGGGCTTCGTCGATCTTTTCAGCCACACTCATGCTAAAATACCCGCATCCCAGGATTCCTTTCCCTCCACGGATCACCAGCAGTTTTGTCCTTGGAGTTGGAAAATCCACATACCTGTATGTCTTACCATCTATGATCACCTGACCGCACTCTTCCATTTTTATCCTCCTTTATCTGCCGGGTTGCATGAATATCGGCAGCAGTTAATCTTTTCTCGTAACTGTTCACCATAATGATAATGAGTTCCAGTGGTCCGGAAATTCGGCAAACAGGACGTAAAAACTCGCTCCAAGGCAGCGTAAATCAAAACCTCTACACGAGTTTTTAAGCTGGGAT
>PWFB01000005.1 GCA_003553695.1 Desulfonatronospira sp. | reverse complement strand
TTATGGATGATTACAAAATGGTCAAAAGTCTCAGTCCAGGATGATTTCCTCCATGGCTTTTCTGGGTCTGGGCTCGGGGGATTCAGCCGGACGGCCCACCGCCAGCAGGGCCATCACTGCGGCCTGCTGCGGCAGGTTGAAGCGCTGGCGCAGGGCCTCTTCATCGTACATGCCGATCCAGCAGGTGCCCAGGTCCATCTCTGTGGCCCGAAGCATGATATGGGTCAGGGCTATGGAGCAGTTCATGCCCACTGCCCCGCGCAGTATCTCGGTGGGGGAGTTTTGGGCCTTTTCCACGTAGTCTTCCACCCCGGCCTGCATTTCCGGGGGCAGAACCGCGCTGTCGCGCAGAAAACGCACCGCTGCCCTGGCATCTTCCAGAAACCGGGTAATGTCTGCGCAGCAGACGAGCACCGCACCTGCTCCGGCCACCCATTTCTGGCCCCGGGTAGGGGAACCCGACAGCCACTGGATATCTTCCTTTCCGTCCACGATCTTGAACCTCCAGGGCTGGGCATTCATGGCTGAAGGAGCCAGCCTGGCCGCCTCCAGGAGCTGCATGATTTCATCCCTGGATACGGGCTCGTCTGCAAACTTTCTGATGCTGCGTCTTTTTTCAATGGCTTCGTGTACCTGCATAGGCCTGTCCTCCTTTTTCAGTGCTGCAGAATTAAAGCCCCTTTCTTTCAAACCAGACAAAGAGAAGGAGTCCGATAATGATAAAGGCAATGATAACCGGCCAGTGACCGATGTTCAATATCTGGGGGAGGGTTATTTTGCCGTGATCTCCCCAGGCGTAGACCGTGTTTTTTAATAAAGGATAAGCATGGGCAAAGAGTCCGGCCCCGAAGATCATGCCCAGAATACCCCACAAAGCGTCAAGGCGGCCTTCCCCCACTGCCCCCAGTGAGGTTCCGGGGCAGTATCCAAGCATGCCCCAGCCCAGGCCGAAGAGAATAGCCCCGATGATGTTGGCTCCCAGGATGGTGGTCTTGATGGACAGGTCCACCTGTCCCAGATCGTACAGAAGATATACGCCCACCATGCTCACCAGGACAGCACTGAACATGAATTTGATGATGGTCATGTCTATGAGGCGCAGGGCGCCCAATTGCTTGTCGTAGCGCACCACGCGGGCCTTCTGCAGCAGAAAGCCGAACAACAGCCCGGTTATGAAGCCGATTATAATGAGTTTCATTTGGGGTTACCTCCGTAGATGATCCTGGCCATGAGAATGCCTGCCGCCAGGAAAAGGATCAGGGAGATGATGCCGCTGACTGAAAGTTGAAGCGTACCGCTCAACCCGTGCCCGCTGGGTCAGCCGTCGGCCATTCTGGCTCCGAACATGGCAATCACCCCGCCGAAGAAGGCCATCAGGGCACGCCTTACAGGGGTGAATCCAAATTTTTCCTGCCACATGTCCGGAACCAGCTGAACTCTGAAAGAACCGGATGTGACAGCGGCAATAAATGATCCCACCAGAATGCCGACGACGAACATCCACTGCCAGTCCACCTGTGGAGTTACCCTGACATAGTACTCCAGCTGCTCCAGCCGCTCGGGTGCGAAGAGTCCCTCGATCATTCCCGCGGCCCGGACAAAACTGGTGGAAGCACCGAAATACTGGCCGGCGATCCACACGGAGAGGATGACCACCACCCCGGTGAGGGCCCCGGCTGCATAAGGGCTCCATGCTGAGTTTCTAGGCATAATACCTCCTTGGAATTTCAGTTGAAGTTTACAAAAATGCTGTACTGGTTCATATAATAAGCATAATCAGGCCTGCTGTCAGCAGATATTGATTTCAAAAGGGATTTTGATTAATCAGATCAAGCGTTAAGTGCCGGAATACTCCCGGTAGTCCAGGAAAATAAAAAAGCCCGAAAAAAGGAGTCTTTCATGCAGTGCAACCAGGAAGACAACCAGGCAGGGTGCAATTGTACCTACGAGCCCTGCCCGCGCAAGGGAATATGCTGCCAATGCATTCAGTACCACATAAAAATGAGGCAGTTGCCGGCCTGCGCCTTTCCGGATGATGCTGAAAAGAACTATGACCGTTCCTTTGAGCACTTCGCCCGCCTGGTTGGAGAAAAAAGAGTATAAGACAGCAAAAGGTCAGATTCCGGGCCGGATTTTTCTAAGCAGGGTCTGGTAGGCTTCATTGAGCCTGATGAACTCTTCATGGTCTCCGCCCCTGTCCGGATGCATTTTCAGCACACGGCGGCGGTAGATCCTGGTGAGCTCGCGTCTGGATATTTTTTTGAGCTTCTGGGCGGACATGCCCAGAATGGTACTTACTTCTTCCATGCCCGGCTCCTTTTTGCCCGGTGGGGGCTGTTGAAACCCGGCCCGGTTGCGGGCTATGAAGTCCCGGATATGTTCCTGCAGGATATTGCCTGTAGAAAAGGGGTGGTCGAAATACATGATTACATAACGCCTTAGATACTTATGCAGTTCCTTTTTTCTGGGCATGCCCTTCCAGAAGGAAACGTCCCGGTCCAGACGGCAGATTTCCTGTAAAAACAACCGGTCCAGCCTGTCCTGGTCCAGACCCTGGGGCATTTTACCGGCTATGATTTCATCAAAGAAGCGTCGCAGATAGAAAAATGAATAAACATACAGGGAATATTCCGATGGGTTCAGGCTGCCTTCCATGCTTATGAACAGATGTTCCAGCTCATCCCTGGACTTGAAGACCAGGGGGCGGTAGAATCTGGGAGGTATGCGGGTCAGTTTTGACTGGTCCAGTTCCCCCAGACGCAGAAAATTATAGCGGCGCTTGTCAACTATGTGCAAGCGGTTGCGGATGAATTCGTCCTCCTGGTGGGTAAGCTCCGGGATCTTCCTGTTTCGTACGTCCCTGGACTTGAATCCCTGCAGGGATCTTTTTATGTCCGGACTCACAAAAGGCCAGAACACATCCTCCAGCTCCCCGTAATCCCAGGCAGCCCCTGAGGCGTTTAGCTGCTCCTCCACCTGTTCGTGGATGTAAAAGCTCCTGCCCCCGGGGTACTCAAGAAAAACAGAAGGGTCACGTCCAAGGTCCATGAGATCCCTGGATACATACACCCCATGCCTTAGCACAGACTGGCGGATATAGTAATGCCTTTTTCTGTTTTTATCCTTCCAGGCCAGATACACGAAATATCCCTTCTGTTTTCGGCCCGCCCAGGAACGGGTGTTCCTTTGGGCGGGCCGTAATGCCATATTTTTTGTGCAGGTTGCAGGTTGTCGGCCAAAGGGACAGGCCCTGTTACATCAGCCTGATTTTACCCCTTTGGCGATGCGCTCGCCGATATCCTTGTCGATATTGCGCCAGTATTCCAGGGCCCGCTCCAGAACCGGCCCGCTTACGCCTTTTTTGAGATGGCCCACAACATTGGATACCAGCCTTTCACGCTGGGCCTCGTCCATGACCTCGCGCACCAGGGTCCCGGGCTGGCCGAAATCGTCGTCATCCTTGCGCAGGGTATAGGCGGTGCGCATAAATTCTCCCGAGGCCTCCCAGACGGCTTCTTCAGGATATCGCTGGGAATCGGCCCTGGGTCCTCCCTTGGAGTTGGGGGCGTAGACCGGGTCGGAGACGTTTTCCATGCGCATGGCCCCGCCTTTGCTGTAGCTGTGTACCGGTGCCTTGGGCCGGTTGACCGGGATATGTTTGTAGTTGACCCCGAGTCTGGCCCTGTGAGCGTCGGCGTAGGAAAAAAGCCGGGCCTGAAGCATACGGTCCGGGCTGGGGCCGATTCCGGGCACAAAGCTGTTGGGCTCAAAGGCGGCCTGCTCAATCTCGGCGTGAAAGTCGGCCGGGTTGCGGTTCAGGGTCAACCGGCCCACCTCGTGCAGGGGGTAGTCGCTGTGAGGCCAGACCTTGGTCAGGTCAAAGGGGTTGAAACGGTAGGTTTTGGCATCTTCAAAGGGCATGATCTGTACCTTGAGGGTCCAGCTGGGATGTTCGCCGCGCTTAATGGCCTCGGCCAGATCCCGGCGATGATAGTCGGCATCCTGGCCGGCGATTCTGTCCGCTTCTTCATCGGTTAGAAACTCAATGCCCTGGTCTGTCTTAAAGTGGTATTTGACCCAGAACTTTTCGCCTCTGGCGTTGACCCACATATAGGTGTGGCTGGTGTAGCCGTTCATATGCCGGTAGGTCCTGGGCACCCCGCGATCGCTCATGAGGATGGTCACCTGGTGGGCGGATTCCGGGGACAGGGTCCAGAAGTCCCACTGCATGTCGTGGCAGCGAAGGCCGGTGTCCGCCCGGCGTTTCTGGGAGTGGATGAAGTGCTGGAATTTCATGGGATCGCGGACAAAAAACACCGGAGTGTTGTTGCCCACCATGTCGTAGTTGCCCTCCGGGGTGTAGAATTTGACTGCAAAACCGCGCCCGTCCCGCCAGGTATCCGGGCTGCCGGACTCTCCGGCAACGGTGGAAAAGCGGGCCAGGACCTCGGTCTTGGCCCCTGGCTGGAATAATGACGCCTTGGTGTAGGCGCTCACGTCACTGGTGACCTCAAATTGCCCGAAGGCCCCGGAACCCTTGGCATGGGGCTGGCGATCGGGAATCATTTCCCGGTTGAAATTGGCCATCTGCTCCAGAAGATAGTGATCCTGAAGCAGGATGGGGCCGTCCGGGCCTACGGTCAATGAAAACTCATCGCTGGATACCGGCATTCCGGCATCATTGGTGGTGGGTTTGCCCTGATTGTCTGCCATGCTGTTTCTCCTTTCTTATTTTAGTTGGTTGTCCTTGATGACTGACACGGGCTTTACCCGATGTCAGATACTCATTGTGCATATTCTTCAGAAAGCTTTTTGTCAACAGATAATCATTACTAGTAGCAGGTTAACATGAAAATTCCAATATAAAGACATGGGTAAACATCATTTGACCAGGCTTCCCAGGAGGATTAAATTTTCCTGGTCCCTTTTTAAGGCTTTGTCCTTTAAAGCCCTCCGGACGCAGAGCAGTGCCCTCTCAGGTATCCATCTACGGGCATAATTTTTTGAAACGGAAATATTTAAGCTGATATATAAATAATGGCGTTTATGCAGTTGACCTGTTAAGTTCATAAATCTTAACATATCTTGATGAAGGATGCACCTGCAAAAAGTGGGGAAGTGAAAAATTAAGGAATCAATAACCTGCCTAAACCTTTATTTTTACTGACACCTGACCTCTGACGTCAGACCTCTGTGACTGCAAAAATGACTTTTTGCAGTCACATCATGAAGGTGTAAAAAAACAATTTATTGCCGGTGTACCTGTTAACCCTTTCTCTTGATTCAGAGATGATTTCATGAGTAAAAAATTCATTCTCATTCTGCTGGATGGTCTGGGGGACAGAAGTTTTGCCGAACTGGGCCACCAGACCCCCTTGCAGGCAGCCCACACTCCTTTCCTGGACCACCTGGCTGCAAGAGGCTGCAGCGGACTTTATCATGCAGGTCTTTCAGGCCAGGCCCTGCCCAGCGAAAACGCTCATTTCGCCATGTTCGGATATGACCCTGCAGATTTTCCCGGGCGGGGAGTTCTGGAGGCCCTGGGAGCCGGAATAAGCCTGGACAGGGACCAGGTGGCCGTGCTGGCCCATTTCGTATCTGTCCGGGAAGAAGACGGAAAATTAAGGCTCATGCGGGACAAGGTTGAGGCTGACCAGGAAGATGCCCGCCAGGCATTTGACCGGGTAGTCCAGTATTCAGCACATGGAGTGCATATCCGGCTGGTCCCGGCCAGGGGGCTTTTCGGGGTCCTTGTCCTTACCGGTGAGGTATCTCCCTGCATCACCGATTCCAACCCCATCCTGGACGGCAGGCTTCTTTCAGCTGTCATACCCTTTGAGAAAGAAGCCGGTGATGGAAAGTGCATAAATACTGCCGCAGCTCTGACCAGTTACCTGTCCTGGAGTTATGGCAGGCTGAAGGATGCCCAGTTCAACCTGGCCCGGGAAAAGGCCGGCAAAATCCCTCTGAACGGCGTGGTCACCCAGAGAGCCGGCCGGCTGAAGGACAGGGAACCTTTTCATGTCCAAAACGGGATAAAAGGGGCAAGCATTTCCTCGGGAGTGGTCTATCAGGGCCTGGGGTCCTACCTGGGTCTGGACGTGATCCCCGGAGCAGAGAAGGATGATCCGGGGCAGGAGATTCAGGCCAGGGTAAATGCGGCGCGGCGGCATCTGGATGAATATGACTTTATCCATGTCCACACCAAGGCCCCGGACGAAGCTGCACACAAAAAGGACCCCCTGCTTAAAAAAAAGGTCATTGAAAGCCTGGAAAAGGGGCTTAGTGCTTCTCTGCCGGGACTTCTGGAAAATGAGGAGGTGATCCTGGCTGTAACCGCTGACCATTCCACCCCCTCGGGAGGCCTTCTGGTGCATTCGGGGGAGCCGGTACCCCTGGTCATTACCGGACCCGGGGTAAGAGTGGACAATGTGCATAAATTTGACGAGATCTCTGCTGCCTGCGGTGCTCTTGGCCCTGTGCGGGGAAAGGAGTTCATGTACCTGGTGCTCAACTATCTGGAGCGCTCCAGGCTGGCCGGACTCATGGATGCCCCGGTGGAGCGGCCTTACTGGCCCGGTGCAGGCAGGCCCTTTGTACTGGAGTGAAGCAGAATAGATCTACTGCGTTAATCCAGCTCCCTTGACCCCAGTGAAACCATTTTTTACCGCCCCTGGCATTTTGCCTGCTTGTTTTGCTGCTTGCCCTGAGGGATCATTTCCCAACGCCCTAATTATTTAGTCTGCAAAAAGACATTTTGCGGATATGTCCAATAAAGGGCTATGTTACAGCTTCACACCATTTTTAAAAAAGGTAACTGTTCACCATAATGAGTTCCAGTGGTCCGGAAATTCGGCAAACAGGACGTAAAAACTCGCTCCAAGGCAGCGTAAATCAAAACCTCTACACGAGTTTTTAAGCTGGGATAAATTCTAATAACATGCTTTAAATCAAATTCGGTGTTTTACGGTTTTGATTAACGCTTCCTACGTCGCTCAGACAGTTTACGCCCAGTTTGCCGAATCCCCGGACCCTGGCTTTTAGTCCGCAGGTGGTGAATAGTTACTTCTTAATTATTCATTTTTCG
>PWFB01000075.1 GCA_003553695.1 Desulfonatronospira sp. | reverse complement strand
TTTGGGTAGCCAGATGGATCAAGAAAGAAGAAAACCAGGAAGAATTGAGGCAGGACGCCGAGAAGATCAGTAATCACTGGCGCGAAGTGGCGCTGGACGTTGGTTTTGATCCGGATAAAAATGTCACCATTGAAGAGGGTGACAGACAGATCAGGGTCGGCATCAGCGAAGAGATGGATATGGATTTTCGCGAAGGTCCCGGCGGCTGGCGCTCCGATTAAGCCGAACCTGAAACGGGTTAAAGCATTACTTGTGTCTTGATTCCTGATCTAAACGTTCATGGTGCAGCAGCGACAAAAGAGCAGCTGAGCTTATTAATTTTTATTCAAAACAGGCTTGTCCCAAAGGAGGATAAAGAATATGCCCAACCTGAATATCAAAGAAAAACAAATTGAAGTGGATGAAGAGGGATTTCTGGTCAACCCGGAGCAGTGGGATGAAGAGGTTGCCAGAGCCATACTGAAATATCTTGACGGTCCCGAACTGGACAATGAAGCAATGGAAATACTGCAGTTTATGCGCAATTATTACAAAAAATTCAGTGCATTCCCTATCTTGAATGCGGTGTGCAAACGAATTGACCAGCCAAGGGAGTGCGTGCAGGAGAAGTTTCTGGACCCTCTCCTGGCCTGGAAGGCGGCCGGTCTGCCCAAGCCCGAGACAATATACACCGAATCCCATGATGATGCCCATAAAGTTTATAAACTTATTTCCGCACAATAAACATTTCGTCGTGAAGCAGGGCATTACGTGCCTGGTAAAGAGCGAAAACATCCTTATAATTGAAAGGAGTCAACAGCCATGACCCAGGAAAAAAGCACGCAGTACAAACAGCACAGTATCATTGTTACCCCCCATGATGAGCATTGTTCTCACTATGCTTATGTGATCAAGGACAGCCAGGGCAAAGAAATAAAACAGGTGCGCATGGGCGGTGATACAGAGGAAGTAGCCCTGGAAAACGCCAAAAAAATGATCGATTTTGAGCTTGATTACGCCCAGTAGATTGTTTGACTTACGAGGTGGCCGTCCAAAACCAATTCCAAAGGTATGGGATTTCGGCTGGCTACGGTAAAAATAGCCTTATTGAACTTTGCTTCTAAGGAATATTAATTGTGAAAATCTAAAAACAGGGGTCCATAAATTATGCCCAAGTGTCACGACTTGAAAAAAGACGAAATCTATGGATGCGGGCACTGCAAGCTTGAACTGCAGGTGCTCAGAGAATGTGAATGCAGCGATTCCACCCAGGACTGTGCCTGCTACAACGAGCCCAACAGCTGCAGTTTCATCTGTTGCGGAAACGAGATGAAGAAAATATCCTGAAAACACTTACAAGATGCGACTGCAAAAAGTCGGAAAATGAATAATTCAGGAACCAACAATCTACAGAACTCTTTGTTTTTACTGACTTCTGATCTCTGACTTCTGACATCTGTGACTGCAAAAATGACTTTTTGCAGTCACATCTTACAAGTATGCCATGAATTCCCCCTCTGAATGTGCCTGCAGAAAGATCTTTTGCAGGCACCGGGGGAAGCCTCAATAATCTTTGGTTGCAGACACAGCCTTACTGCTGGCTGGATGGACATGGGGGGTGGACCAGAAGAACCGGACAATGTGACTTCTTGACCACCTGCCGGGCTACGGAGCCGACAAACATTTCCTCCAGCCCCCTGCGACAATGAGAAGCCAGGACAATCATCTGGATGTCGTTCTCTCTGCCGTATTTTAGGATTTCGCTGGCTGTATTGCCTGTCAGCACCACCTTGTGCTGAACCTTTACTTCTAAGAGAGCCTTGTCGGCGAAGGCTTTCATCCATTTATCTGTAATCTCCTGTTCATAATCCTTGGAATCCTTCTGAATAAAACGAAGGGGCACTTGGTGCCCCATCAGAAAGTCAAGAGAGCTGACATGGATCAAAACCACTTCAGCATCAAAGCAGAGAGCAAGCTGACGTGCATAATCAGCTGCCAAATTGTCGTTTTCAGAAAAAGCCACCGGCAACATGATCCGGCTTACTTTCTGCATGAAAAGCCTCCTTGTTCACCATTGGCTGAATAAAGCCTGCGAAAAATATTTTTACAGGACGCGCCTGCAAAAAGGACTTTTTGCAGGCGCAGATGACAGAATACGGATAATAGAGTACCTCCAGAAAGCACGCTAAAACCATTCTTTGAGCCACCCCTGCATTATCTCAATTTCCTTGTCCTGTTGTTCAATTATTGACCGGGCCATGTCCTCTACTTCAGCGTGTTCTGCCAGATCATTTTCAAGAAGATCCCGGGCCATCATGACGGCCATTTCATGGTGAGCAATCATGTCTTCAAGAAAAATTCGCTCCGCTTCTTCCACGGAAAGACCAGCAATGTCACGCATCATTGGCTCATAGCGAGCATGTGCATCTCGATCCGGATACCAGAGTTGTATCCACTCTTCCAGTTCCTGGATTTCCTTTTTCTGAACCTCTATGATTTCCCGGGCAAATTCTTGCAATTCCGAACGTTCGGTTATAGACTTGATTTCCCTGGAGCTGTCCACTGCCTCCTGGTGGTGAGGGATCATTTCCACAAGAAAGTCGAATTCACTATGAACCTCATGCATATTCTCATGCTCATGCATATTCTCATGGGACGAAGCTGCAACTGAAGATGAAAAAAAGATCAAGGCGTTGAAAAAAAAGGCTGCAAAAATGATTCTGACTAATGCTGACATGGCTTTCTCTCCTTTGTTTAGATTAACCTTAATTGCCTGAAAAAATTCCAAGTTCAGGCAGAGAGTTTTTCTGCCTGACTTTACCAGCTCTAAATCCGGTTTTTAAAAAAGATAAGAAACTGCCGTTATCTTCTATGATGCATCTGCAAAAAGTCGGGAAATGAATAATTCAGGAATTAACAATCTATATAACTCTTTGTTTTTACTGCCTGCCACGTGAAATAACTCCTTGGAGTTCCCGAAGGGATTTCACTGGGGACCTCTGATCTCTGACGGCTGTCACTCGCCCTGCCACGCCCTTGGCGTGGTTCGAGTGACAAAAATGACTTTTTGCAGTCACAACTTCTATATAAGGTTTATAATAATATTTTCAAGCCCGAAGGATGCAGCAACCGCCAGAGTATGCATTATGGCCATGTCCTTTACAGAATGTTTTCTGGATTAGGTGCAGGCAAAGGCTATGGGCCAATGGCCAGGCTTTTTCTTGACTTGTGGCCAAAGTTCGGTTTTCCAGAAAGAATCCTTGCCTGTTAGTGGCTTACTCCTCAGACCCTGCTTGCCCAGTGTATCCCTGGCCCGTTAAACGCGAAGCCTGTTTAACCGGGGTACACCCGGCAAATGAAAAAAACCTTCCTGCCTTCCGTTGTGCCCTTCGCGCCTTTAGCAAGTCCGTGAGGGGGCGGTTAAGGTTTCTTTATTTCTTGGGTTGCGGGCGTAGCCCGCTTTGGAAAGACGAGATCATTTCCCATCCATAGAGATAATTCTTACCCGCCCCGGAACAAAAGGCAATTATCTATCGGGACACCTCTGGCACGACCCGGCGAAATAAAAAGCCCCGGTTGATTGAACAAAGGCTAAACTGATGCTTTGTCAGGCACGGTTCTTTTAAGCTCAGGGGCAGTTGCGGCAGGTGTTTTTCAGTTGGCTTACAGTAACCGGTTTAAGTCCCCGCAGCTCCAGGCCCGTTATAATTCGGGGCAAGGCCTCGGCTGTCGGCAGTTCAGGATTGTTCATGTGCAGAATTACAATGCTTCCCGGTCTGACGGAATCGAGTACATAATCAGCGATTTTCTCCGGCGAAGCCTCTACATCAGCGTCTCCACTGGCGATATCATATTGCACCGTCAGCATGCCCAGTTCACCGGCAGTATCCACCACGTCACTGTTTTTTTTGACATAGGGAGGGCGAAACAGTTTCGGCATCTCTCCGGTAAGCTTTCTGGCTATCAGCTGGGTATAGCCAAGCTCCTGCCGGATTACAGAGGGATCGTGCCGGGTAAGATCCGGGTGGGAGTAAGAGTGGTTGCCCAGTTCAAACAGATCATTATCATGCAGCGCCTCTGTCTCCTGCGAATACCTGAGCATCCATAATCCCCCCAGAAAAAGGGTGGCTGGAGTTTCTGTCTTTTTGAGTATTTCTATGACCTCGGGGTCATAGCCCGTCTTCTGCCAGGTACTGCAGGCATCGAAGGTCAAAGCTACTTCTGATGCGCTGTCCTGGAATCTCTCCAGTACTTGCGGTCTTTTCTGTTCAATGGCCGGCGGAGTCTTGGGAGTCAGGTCCGGATGCGCCTTTTTGAACCCGGCCAGCACATCTTGCGGCATTTCTCCGGTCCAGGCCGGCAGGGCAGGCAGCAGCCAGAAAGTCAGGCAGGTCAGGAGGCAGAAAACAAGTCTGCTCAGCTTCGGCATATTTTAACGTCCTGTGAAGATTGAACTGTAAAATGTTGAAACACGGACTTTAACTCGTTTTCATCCGGAAATTCTTTATTTCCGGATGAAAACCAATTCGTGTTATAACCTTAGACAACTCTTTGTTTTTACTGCCTGCCCCGTGAAATAACTCCTTGGAGTTCCCGAAGGGATTTCACTGGGGATATCTGACATCCGATCTCTGACGTCTGTCACTCGCCCTGCCACGCCCTTGGCGTGGTTCGCGTGACAGAAATGACTTTTTGCAGTCACATCATACTACCATCTATCGTAGTGTATTCTATCAGGTCTAAACCTTGCGGGGGTTTTGTGTTCCTGGTCAGGGTGGCCCATGACGACATAGGCCAGGGGTAGCACCTGCTGGGGAAGATTGAACAGTCTTTGAAAACCGTCCTCTCTTTCTTTGATGGGATGAATGCCTGTCCATACTGAACCAAGTCCAAGCCCATGGGCGGCCAGCAGAATATTCTGAGTTGCTGCTGAACAGTCCTGGACCCAGTACCCGGGGAATTTTTCCAGGTTTAAATCTGCGCAGACAAGAATACCCAGCGGGGCTTTATCTGCCATAGCAGCATATGGGTTTATTTCTTTGACTTTGGCCTGGATCTCTTTGTCCCGGCAGATGATAAAGTGCCAGGGTTGAGCATTGCCTGCACTGGGGGCCATCATTGCGGCTTCAAGGATGGTTTTTATCTGCTCATCAGTGACCGGCTTGTCTTTATATTTGCGAATACTTCTCCGGGTCATAACGGCTTCAAGGACGTCCATAAACTTCTCCTTGTTTTTTGAATAGCTGGCCAAGGTTTTGGTCTCATAAATCTGAAGGTTTTTATATCTCAAGTCAAGTCTGATGCGTCTGCAATAAGTCCTCTTTACTGACAGGGCCTGCAGGAACAGATCAGGTGTCTGCTGGAGGCATTGCGCTGACGTCCTGACTCCATCTCAATGAGGTCCACACTGATTTCGTTGTCCAGGGGGGTTGCTGCGGCCGCAGCGCTCAGTTACTTCTGTGTTCAGACTCCTGTCATGGAGTTGGATCAACCTGCGAGAAGAGGGCTTAAACGGCGCTGCCGGGCCTGCGTTCGCAACAGGCATCTTTATTCCTGATGAACAGGCTTTCTCATCTCCTTGATCCGGCTTTTTCTGGCTTTTTCCGCCAGGCGTCTCTGCCTGGAGGACCTGGAGGGACGGGTCGGTTTTCGAGTCTCAGGCTCGACAGTGGCTTTCTGGATAAGCTGCTGCAATCTGCTTAAGGCCTCTTTTTTGTTTTTTGCCTGTGATCTGCTCCTTTCGGCCCTGATGACAATCACTCCATCCCGGGTAATGCGCTGGTCATTCAGGTTCAGAAGCCTTTCCTTGTAAATTTCCGGCAATGAAGAGGACTTGATATCAAAAAACAGCTGAACCGCTGAAGCCGTTTTGTTGACTTTCTGGCCGCCGGGGCCGCTGGCCCGGATTGCCTGGATATCTATTTCCGATTCTTTTATGGACAGGTTCTCGGTAATTTTCATCGGGTCGGCCTGTTCTGTGATAATTCGGGATAATGTATAGTTTTATTTGCACGGGGCGCTACTGTCAGTCAAGTCTGCACTCAATCAAACAAACAAACCATTCCTCTGTATATCCACAATGCCCTCTAAGGGTTGTGCCTGGGTCGGTACCGGTATCCAGGCTGCTGGGGAAACTGAGCCGCCATGTGCATCAGCCCGGTTAGGAAACCGATACTTACAGCCCTCATTTCGAGGCCGAAAATAGCTGTTTAAGCCCTCAAAACGGCTGTTTTTGGTATAGTCAGGTGCGACCCGGAAGAAGTGAATGCAGGAAATCTTGCTGCAGGGGTAAAAGGAATCATGCTGAGCCGCCTAGCTTGTGAGATCAGGAAGCTTTAACATTGACTGCGCAAACAGATCAACAAGGACCGAAAGCGCTGCATTGCCGGTTCATTCATTCTTGGCGGGGGGCATTTCCAGCTTCAGTATGGTTATTTCCGGGTCCTCGGGGTCGGATTCCATCCTGAAGCCGAATTTTTTGGCCAAAGCGTGCATTCCGGTGTTTTCGCGCAGGGCAAAGGCAGTCAGCTCCTTCAGCCCCCTTTGCCTGCAGTACCTGATCATCTTGTCCATGAGCAGGGTTCCAAGGCCTCTGGACTTTAAGTCGCTGCGGACCACAATGGCGAATTCAGCACTGATGTTGTCGGGATCGAAGAAGCAGCGCACCACGCCCAGCGTCTCCTTCCGGGCTCCATCCTCCAGGGCGCAGCCAATAAAGGCCATTTCCCGGTCATAGTCTATCTGGGTCAACTGGGCCAGCTGGGAATGGGAAAACTCATGAACAAACCCCATAAAACGCATCCTCAGATCCTCTGCTGACAGCTTTTCAACAAATCTCTGGTGGCTGGGCTCATCTTCGGGACGAATGGGCCTGAGCAGGAGCCGGAGCCCGGAGGGAAGCTCAGCATGTTCTTCCAGGTATTTTGGATAGGGTCTGATGGAGAGCCTTTCTTCCCCGGCTGATGCGGTAGAAGCGATACTGATCCGGGCATCAAGTACCACTGCACCGCCGGCATCTGCCAGTATGGTTCTTAAATTCACCTCCTGAATTTCCGGCAAATCAATTACCAGCTGCGAGAGTTGAACCAGGATCAGTCGAAGAGCCTGCATGTCAATTGCTGGTCTTTTTCCGCTGTCTTCCAGGAGGCTGGAGATTCTGGTGTTCTGAATGATTTCCCGGGCCAGGGT
>PWFB01000168.1 GCA_003553695.1 Desulfonatronospira sp. | reverse complement strand
TAGATCCCCAGGTGGAGCGCTTTACGCCCCAGTTCAGGGAAAAGGGTATTGATATCGCCCTGGCCGGAGTGCCGGACCAGGAGATCGAGGTGGTGGTGGACAAGGGGCTCATAAGCCAGGTCTATGCCAATCTTTTTTCCAACGCTGTGAAATACACCAGGCAAGTAACAGATTTTTCCGGCAACAGGACCAAGTTCATCTCCTACGGCTGGGAATACAAGCCCGACTATTTCGGATCGGAAAAGCCGGGCATCAAGCTCAATGTCTTCAGTACCGGCCCGCATTTGAGTCCTGAAGAGCAAGCCAGTCTTTTCCGGGAGGGCTTTCGGGCCGGAAACGTAGGCAAAGAGCAGGGAACAGGGCACGGCCTGTTTTTTATAAAGGAGATCGTGGAAATGCACGGTGGAGAAGTGGGCTATGAACCAACACCACTGGGAAACAACTTCTATTTTGTTCTTCCACTTTCAGAACCTTCAACCCTTTGAGCTGCATTACTCAAGAATGAAGCCGGGACTGTTTTGCCGTGAAGCAGTTTTATATCCGGCAAGATGCCTCCCGCTAAGTTGAGCGGGATACTCTGATTAAGGGGCTTGTCCTTATAGAGGTTCCCCGGCCCTTCAGTTCAGACATCGCTTAAACTGAAGCGCCGGGTTGTTTGATGGGGGGTGCTTCAAATAAGTTATCAGGTGGCCTGTCTGACAAAGGCGTCTATGTCCAGGGCGGGCAGGGTCAGAAGCTCAACTGATCCCCTGGATCCAAGCTCCACGGACATCTTCATCATGGCCTCGTTGTCCGGTGCTTCCACGATGTTCAGGAAGTCGTAGTTGCCCAGCAGGGCGTACTGCTGCTTGACCTTTACCCCCATATCCTCGAGCTCCTTGTTTACCTCCATGATACGTTCGGGTTTCTTCTTCAGCGTCTTTCGCCCTTCATCAGTAAGCTTGCTCAGAACAACATACTCAGGCATATGTACCTCCTTGGTTATGGGTTCCAGAATATATCAATTATTTTTTGCAGGGAGCTGGGCCGGAGTCAGAATCAAATAATCCTTAACCCCGGACCCTGTTATCCCTGATCATCCGGATAAGCTCACTGGCGGCATCAGCAGGAGAATCCGCTGAGCAGACAGCAGATACCAGGGCCACGCCGTCCACTCCGGTGGCCATTATTTCCGCCAGGTTGTCCCTGTTGACTCCGCCTATGGTTATAAGGGGCTTGTCAGTCATGGATCTGGCCTTTTTCAGGCCTTCCAGCCCGAAAGGCTCCTTGATGTCGGCCTTTGTCTGCGTAGTAAATACCGGGCTCAGGCTCAGGTAATCCACGTCAGTAAGCGCTGCCTCCCGGAGCTGGTCATAGGTGTTGATGGATATTCCTATGATTTTGTCCGGGCCGAGCATTTGCCGGACCACATGATAAGGCAGATCTTCCTGGCCTATGTGCACTCCGTCCGCCCGGGCCGCAATGGCCACGTCCACCCGGTCGTTGATTATCAACGGTACGCCGGCATCAGAAAGATTTTTTTTCAATGTCCGGGCCGTACTTAGGAAGTCTCCGGCTGAGCTGTTTTTTTCGCGGATCTGCACCATGCTTACCCCGCCACCTACGGCATCCAGAACAACACGGGTAAGATCGCGTCCCCGGCATAGACCGCTGTCCGTCACCAGATAAAGGGAGTAGTCAATATCTTTTTTCATAAGAAACACCCTAACTCATGGAAGTCATAAAAGCAAGATGCAGAAATGAAATGCTGCTGGGCCATGACTTTATAGGTAGTGACTCAAATAATGGCTGGACAAATCAGCTGAAATGGTGCATTAAAATTAAAAAAATGCGGTAACTACCCGCCGCTACCGCTGAGAGTTTATGCAGTAGCAGGACAATATGAACTGGAGCAGGCCTGCCCCAAACAGAAAAAATCGTTCCCGGTCCATACATGGCAAAGCCTTCGCAGTGCTGCTGGTACTGCTGGCATTTCTGCCTGCCCTGGCTTTAGGGATCTCTGCAGCCTCGCCCTGGGCTCTGGAAAGGTTTATTGCCGGCTACATGCAGGACCTGGGCATTGAAGAGCCGGAAATCCGGGTTGACTCTATCGGACTCAGGGGAGTTCACCTGAGTGATATCCGGGGGAAAAACCTGGGGGTGGAAGTGGACCGTGTAGGCGTGCGACTTGACTGGTCAAACCTTATGCAGGGCAAGGCCGCAAGAATTGTGGTCACAGGTCTGAACTGGCGGATCAACTACTCCCCGGAAGGACTGGACACTGGCTTGCCATTTAAAGGCCGGGACCGGGATGACCAGCTGGCCATCCCGGCCCTGCCCTTTGAAGTGCTTGAGCTGCAGTCGTCCTCATTTCTTATACAGTATGCCGGTATGGGCTGGCGGGTGCCCCTGAGGGGGACTATTCATGCCGGGGATGTGCAAGACATCAGGGCAGAATTCGATACAAGGCTCCTTGGCTCAGTTCTGCATATTAAAGGTGGGGCGGACCTGGTATCCGGCTGGGCGGACATTGCGGCCCAAAGCTCCTGGCCCGGGGATGACCCTCCTGAGAATTTCCCGGACAGGGGACTGCCTCTAAAAGCCCTGCTGTCTTTGAAATGGGCAGGCGGCATGGATGACCCCGGCAAGGCAGAGGTTGACTTCCTGGCAGAGCTTGGTCGGCAGCACCTGAGTCTTGGGGACAGAGATATCCAGGTGGACAAGGCAGGCCTGTATTTAAGCGGTGCATTTGCACAGGGTTTTTCCCGGGAAAGGCTGCAGGCCGAAGTTCACCTGGAAGGCTTGCAGTACGGTGACTTTAATTTTTCCGGCATAAATATGCTGCTGCAGGACCAGGGCGGCTTTTCCCTCAAGGCCGATCTGGAAAAGCCGGGCCAGATGAAGCTGGACTTAAGCGGCAGCCATGACGACCTTTTTTCATTGTGGCGGGAAGATATGCCCTGGTCCGGTCAGTGGGACATCTCCCTGGGAGGGCATGTCACCCCTGAGCTGGCCCGGGTTTTTCTGTCTGCAGACGCCCTGGTGCAAAAGGCTTTTCCGGTGCAGGCTTCCGGCACCCTGAAGGCCGGAGCCCTGCGGGATGCAGACGGCCTGGACTGGCAGGCCTCACTGGACCTTGCAAAAGCAGCTGCAGGCCCCCTGGATGTTCACTTACCCGGGCAGCAGGCGGATATAAAAGGCATTTTCCTGGACCTTTCCCCGCAGATCTCTGTAACGCCGGGCTTGACCACGGCCGGTCTGGGCCGGGGGAGCAGGCTTGGTTTCAGTTCCATGAGCATGGCCCTGGAAGATGACCGCCTGGAAGTACCGGGCCTGATTATGGACGGGGGAAAAAACTGGGCCGGGCTGGAGCTGAAAGCTGAAGAGCCTCCCCGGGTGAAGCTGGATGCTTCTTTACCGGGCGGGCTTGTTCTCAAATCCCGGGACGCAAGGGCCTCATTCGCCTCAGGGGCCCTGCAGGCTGATCTGAAATTCCCGGAAGGCCGGCTCCGGGGAGGGCTTACAGCGAATCTTTCCGGCGGCGGAATAAAGCTTGAGGATATTGGCCTTGAACTTGCGGGCATAAGCCTCGGCCTGCCCGTCAGCTGGGACAGCCCGGTACAGACCCGGGGCAGGTGGAAAATAGAGGATATTTATTATAGCGGGGTGAGGCTCCCGGGGCCGGAGGGAAATGCCGCAGTTGCTGATTACCGGCTGCAGGCAGACGGCACCTGGGAGGTTTTCCCGGGAGTAAAGGCTGACCTGGGTATGGATTTTTCCCTGGGGGATCGGGGAATAAGCGGCAGGGCAAAAGCAGGTACCGACTGGTTTAATATGCCTCCCAGGGAATATCTGCAGGACTTTTTACCCCTGATCAAGGATTTTGAGGTTAAGGGCCTGGCCCGTCTGGATATGCATGCAGACCTGGATTCAGGCGGAGTGCAGCCCTGTCTGCAGCTGGAACTGGACGGTGTGGATGTGCGGGGACGGGATATGAATCTGGCAGTTAAAGGGATATCCGGGGTGGTGGCCCTGGACAGCCTTGATCCTTTGCACACCGCCCGGGACCGGGATAGTTATGTCCATGTCCAGGAGCTGGAAACGGATATATTAACCGCCCGGGACGGTTTGACCAGTTTCAGGGTCCGGGGGGATACCCTGCTTCTGGACAAAAGTTCCTGGCTGCTGGTCCCCCGGGGCAGGGTATCGGTATACTCTTCCAGGTGGAACCTGGAAGCAGGGCAGGGCCTGCTGGACATGTATTTCGAAGACGTGGACCTTCTGGAATATGCCGGGCGGGCCTTTCAGGACAAAATACATGGCAGCGGGCTATTTTACGGGCACCTGCACGTGGGAATGGACTCTGAAAGGATAAGCCTTGGGGAGGGTTACATCTATTCCCTTCCAGGAACCGGCAGGCTGGGCATAAAAGATGAAGAGCTCATGGATTCCCTGCTTATGTATGTGCGCCAGAGCCTGGCCGGGCACGAGTATCTTTCCCTGTTGAGCGAAAGGCTGGAAGAGGCCTTGAGGGATTTTGAATACGATTTTTTTACCCTGAATATTATCCCCCTTGCTGATGATGTCCGGGCGCGTATCGAGATCCGCGGAGAGGGAGTGCATGGAGATCCACCCCAGCGTGTGGGCAGCCTGGTGCTCAATATCAGCGGAATAGAGGATACCCTGAATCATGCCCTGGATCTGGGGATCACCGGAGAAGACGCGGCCATTAGGGCACTGGACGAATGGCTGGATTTTTGAAACTCAATTTCTGACCCGTTTATCAGTCTCTTGAACTGTTACCCAAAAAACGGAGTGAATCATGGACAAAAAGATTCTGTGTTTACTGACAGTACTGGTTCTTTTGCTGGCCTCCTGCACCAGGCACCATGTGACAGCAGACACCACCCACAAGGTGGAGATTGCACCCATTTACGTTACAGTGGACATCAACCTCAAGGTGCAGAGGGCCCTGGATGATGCCCTGTCCTTTCAGGGCGGCATGGAAGATATTTTTTCAGAGGAAGAACTCAGACAGTTGCAATAGCTTGAAAATCAAACCAGTGAGGTGAACACCATGAAAAATAGAATCTGGAAAGTGTGTCTGGTCTTTATGCTGGCTTTTGTACTGGGAAGTTCTGCTGCCTGGTCACAAAACAGGAGCAAGGATGAAGTGGTGCAGAGCATGAAGGATCGCCATTCCAGCCTGGTACAGGCCAAGGATCAGGGTCTGGTGGGCGAGGCCTGGAATGGAATGGTCGCAGTAGTGGATCAGGACGCTCCATCCAGGGTGCAGGACCTGGTGGACTCGGAAAATTACGACCGCAGAGTGCTCTATCAGATAATCGCTGCGGAAACGGATACGTCAGTGCTGGAGGTGGCCCTGCAGAACCGCATAAGAATGTATCGTCTGGCTGATGACGATCATTATGTTCAGGACCGGAACCGCAACTGGGTGCGCAAAAAGGATTTCAAGAATTAGGGGTCATGAGCAGCACAGGAGATAATAACCTCTCAGGCCAGGATTCATGCCTGGCAGGCCTTGAAGATCTGCTTCAGGTGTTTAATGGAGTGAACGAAGCCCTGTTTGTGCATGACTTTAAGGGCAATATCCTGGAGCTTAATGAGAGAGCCAGGGAGATGTTCGGCGTGGATAGAAACAGGGCCCTTGGCCTTGATTTCGGCAGGGATTTTTTTGCTTCGCATGCTCCCATGTGCAAACTCTCAAGACTCTGCTCCAGGATAGATGCCGGCGGAAAACTTATATTTTCCTCTACTGCAAGGATTCCAGGCGAGGGCAGGCAGTTTTCCGTGGAAGTGTACATGAAAAAGATTGCCTGGGGCGGCAGGGAAGCCGTCCTGACCCCCCTCAGGGACATCACCAGGCACAAGGAATATGAATCCAGGCTCAGGATCCGCAGAAAACAGCTTGAGGCCATCCTGGACGCTGTACCCATCGCCACCTTTGTAATCGATCATGAGCACAAGGTGGTTATCTGGAACAGGGCCTGTGAAACTTTTACCGGGGTCTTAAGGGATAAGACCCTGGGAAGGGCCGTGGACTCCAGGATCTTCTACCCCGGTCCAGGCAGGCAGGTGCTGGCTGATCTGGTCCTGGAGGGTAACGTGGACAAGATGTGTGATTTGTACGGAGAAAAACACCTGGCTTCATGCCTATACATCTCTGATGCCTACGAGGCCAGGGATACGTTGAATATTCAGGGTGAGGCCAGAGATATATATTTTCTGGCAGCCCCTTACCAGGATTTGCAGGGACGCGTATTGGGAGCCATTGAGACCATCCAGGACGTCAGCGACCGCACCAGGGTGGAGCGGGCCCTGAAATCCAGCGAAAGGCGCCTTCGGGAAATCACCTCCAATATTCCGGGCGTTGTTTATCAGTACTATATCCAGGACCGGGACAGGAGGATGTTTACCTTTATCAGCGACGGTGTGCGCTGGATGTTCGGCCTGGATCCTTATAAGGTGCTGGAGGATCAGGATATTTTTTTCCAGAGCATGGGCGGGGATATTCGAGCCACCTTTTTGCAGGCCCTGGAGTCCGGGGGAGAGTCGGATGAACTCCAGGAGTTCATATTTTCCATGCCCAGAGGACCGGACGGGGAAAAGGTCTGGATCAAGAACAGGGCTCTATGCAGAGTACGTGAGGAAGACGGGGCTGTTGTCTGGAACGGGGTGCTGACAGACATTACCCGGGAAAAGAAGCTGGAAAAGATGCGCAGCGAAGTGGAGCGCATCGTGCGCCACGACATGAAGTCTCCATTAATCGGCATAGCCGGTCTGGCCCGGCTTCTGCTGAAAGAGGACCTGAGCGAAAGGCAGCGCAATTTTGTGGTCACCATCTACCAGAGCGGTGTTAAGCTTTTGCGCATGATCAACAATACCATGTCCCTGCTCAAGATAGAGCAGGGCACCTACACCCTCAAGGCCGAGAGGGTAGATCTGGTGGGGCTTTTATGCTCACTGCATGAAGAGCTTCTGCCTTCGGCGGAAAACAAGTCGGTAAAGATGGAGTATTATCTTGAGGGAACCCCCCTGACAAAAGAGGATCACCTGGAAATACAGGGGGAAAGAATTCTTCTGGAGTCTTTGTTTGCCAACCTGATGCAGAATGCACTGGATGCATCACCGTCCGGGGAGCGGGTCAGGGTTTTCCTCAGCAGCCAGAAAGGTGCATGCAGGGTGGAGATTCATAACCAGGGAGCCATCCCGGAGAGCATAAGGAACAATTTCTTTGACCGCTATGTTACTTTCGGCAAACAATACGGTACAGGTCTTGGCACCTACAGCGCCATGCTCATCACCCGGGCCCACGGCGGGGAGATAACCTTCACCACATCTGAAGAAGAGG
>PWFB01000115.1 GCA_003553695.1 Desulfonatronospira sp. | reverse complement strand
GCCCTCCGGCATATTCAACGGAGAGCAGGTTTCTGGTTCCCCGGGAGGGGTTGATGCGCCGGTTGCGGGTGTCGCGTATGGCGGCCACATAGGCACCGCTGGACCAGTTTTCCCCTTCCAGATCCTTGATGTCCCGGTGGGCATCGTCGTCCACATTGGTGATTCTGTAGTTTTCCAGGCGGTAATTCCAGTGCAGCCTGGTGTATTCCCCGATGGTATAGGCGAATTTGGCCCGCCCCCCCCGGGTGTCCCGGTCGTAAGTAAAGTATTCCTCGTCTACCCAGTACAGGTCGGCTCCCATGCCCAGGTTGCTGTCCCGGAACCGGGGGTTCCAGAAATCCAGGTCAAAACGGGTGGTCCGGGCTCCGAAACTGCCGCTGAAGCTCAAGCGGTAGCCCTTGCCGAAGAGGTTTCGCTGCTGGATCATGCCGGTGAAGAACACCCGGTCATAAGAGGAGTAGCCTGCTCCTGCAGAAAGCATGCCGGTGGGTTTTTCCTCCACCCTGGTGACCAGGTCCAGCACGTTGTCGTCGTCCGTGGGTACCGGCTGGATATCCACCTGCTCAAAGTAGTCCAGGCGCTGCAGTCTTTCCGTGGATCGTCGCAGCCCGCTGCCCCGGAAAAGATCTCCGTCGGTAAGGCGCATTTCCCTGCGGATGACGTTGTCCCTGGTCCTGTTGTTGCCCTCGATGAGCACCCGGCCGATGTAGATTTTTTCTCCCTTGCTCAGGTTGTAGATGACATCGACCTTTTTTTCCTCCTCGTCCACCTGCATGTTCACATCGGCTTCAGCAAAGGCGTATCCGTAGTCGGTGTAAAAGTCGGCCAGGTTCTGAGTGTCCCTCTGCATGGCGGAGCGGCTGAAATATTCGCCTTCTTGTCCCAGCTCGTCAAGGATGGTGAGTTTTTTCAGTTCATCCTCGCTGACCAGGAGATCCCCCCGGAAGGACACCTCACCCATTTTGTAGCGGTGGCCTTCCTCAACGTGGAAGGTCAGGTAGATACCGTCCTCTTCGAAAGCCACATCAGGCTGGCCCACCCGGGCATCGATATATCCCTTGTCCGCGTAAAAAGCTTCCAGGGCGGCCACATCCCGGTCCAGAAGCTCTTCCCTTAACACCCCCCTGCCGGTGAGCCAGGAAAAGATGCCGCGTCTTTTAAGCTCCATTTCCCCGCGCAGGGTGCGCTCGCTTATTTCCTCCGCCCCCCGGATCTCGATGCCGCGGATGAACAGGCGGTTGCCCTCGTCAATATTGATGTTCAGGTTGGCCTGGCGCTCGTCGATCTCACTTATGCTGTAATCAACAGTGGCGTTGTAGTACCCCTTGCCCCGGTACAGTTCCCGGATCCTGCCCAGATCTTCACTGATGATCTGGGGGTTTACCACCGATCCTGTCCTGGTGGTGAGCACTTCCCGGACGTCGCTTTCGCTTATGTCATCGGCTCCGGATATGTTGATATTTTGAATAAGGGGCTTTTCCTCAACCACGATGGTGACTTCCTTGCCCTGGGGCGTGTCCTGGACATGGAACTGTACGTCGTCGAAATATCCCAGGTCAAAGATGTTGCGCAGTTCCCGGTTGAGTTTTTCCGGATCATACATGTCCCCTTCCTGGACCTGGAGGCGCAGCAGGACCACATCCGGGTCCAGGATATCAACGCCTTCAATGTCGATGGAGGCTATGCGTTCTTCCCGGAGCATCTCCTGGTAGACCTTTTCCGCCAGGTCCTCCACTGCCGGCAGGATATTTATCACCCCTTCCTTGACTATGTAGAAAGGCACGGTTTCCCTTTCACCATAACCGTCCACAAGTCTTGCATCCAGGCTTATGTATTCGTCCACTGCATTGAAGGTGCCGTACAGGGCAAAGCGGCTGTCGCCCAGAAGGGCCAGTCGCCGGGCCTGCTGCACGTCCAGGTAGCTTATTTCTTCCTGGGTAATCAGAGTCTGCCCCAGTTCCGGCTCAACCACTTCCAGGCCCTTGTCCCGCAGGGAACTGGTCAGCATGGAAGGCAGTCCGGTCTGTAAATACTCAAGCTCTTCAGGGGCGTTTATTTCAAAGGGCAGAGCCAGGATCTGCTTTTGTCCGGCCTGGGAATTGCCGGCAGGAAGCAACAGAAGAAAAAGCGGCAGAAAAACAAGTATCCAGCACAACATTATTTTATTGATTAAGGACATACATGCCACCTGATTTTAGTTCGTAGTTTATATTCATGCGCGAAGCCAGGTCCAGATTGTGGGTGACCACCACCAGGGTCATGCCCAGTTCACGGTTTAAATGCAGAAGCAGATCCCCCACTTCCCGTCCTTTGGCCTCGTCCAGGTTCCCTGTGGGTTCATCCGCCAGGAGCACCCCAGGCCGGGGCAGGATTGCTCTGGCTATGGCCGCGCGCTGGCTTTCTCCACCGGACAGCGTGGTAACGCTCTGCCCGGCCTTGTGCTGCAGGCCTACCTGTTCCAGGGCCTCAAAAGCGGCCTCATGGGCATCTTTTTTTCCAGCGCCGTTTATTATGGCAGGCATGGCCACATTTTCCAGGGTGCTGAACTCGGGGAGCAAATGATGAAACTGGAAAATAAAGCCGATTTCGGTTCTTCGCAGTCCGGCCTTTTGTACAGGAGAAAAAGCGGATAGATCCTGTCCGTTGAAAAAGACCTTTCCCTCTGTGGGATCGTCCAGGGTGCCCAGAATGTGCAGCAGGGTGCTCTTGCCGCATCCGGAAGCTCCCTGGACGGCCACTGTTTCTTTTTTTTCTATGTACAGATCCACCCTGTCCAGAACGGTGACGGTTTCCGGGCCGGAAGTGAAAGACTTGCTCAGTTTGTCCAGTTTGTAAAGGGGTTCATTCATGCCTTAGAGCCTCAGAGGGGTTGAGTCCCGATGCTTTGCGGGCCGGATATATGGTGGCCAGAAAGCACAAAACCATGGCGGCCACAGCGATTATTATCAGGTCTGAAGTGTTCAGCAGCACCGGCAGGTATTCCATGAAATACACATCTGCAGGCAGACGGATAAACTTGTAGTTTTCTATGATATAGCAGCCTCCCAGGCCCACGGCAAAGCCCAGGGCGGTGCCCAGCCCCCCTATCATGAGTCCCAGCAGGACGAATATATTGCGGATCATCTGTCTGGTGGTGCCCATGGACATGAGGATGGCTATGTCCCTGGTCTTTTCCATGACCAGCATGACCAGGGCGGTAATAATGCTGAAGGAGCCCACCAGGACAATCATGGCCAGGATAATGCCCATGGCGATTTTTTCCAGTTCCAGCGCGGCAAAGAGGTTTTCGTTCATCTCCTTCCAGTTGCGCACGTAGTAGGGGTAACCCCCCAGAGTTTCCGCCACCTTTCCGGAAAGCTCCCGGGCATGATCAGCGTCGTAGACCCGCAGCTCCATGCCGGAGACCACGTCGCGTGTAAACCCCATAAGTTCCTGGGCGTCATTGATTGTGGTATAGGCAAAAGTGGTGTCGTACTCATACATGCCCGTTCTGAAGATTCCCCGGACATCAAAGGTGGTGATGCTGGGGGTGAAACCGGCTGAAGTGCCTTCCCCGGACGGGGCCATGATGTTTACTGTGTCCCCCGTGCCGGCCCGGAGGATGGCGGCCAGCTCCTGCCCGATAATCAGGCCGGGAAAGTCTTTTTCAAGCTCCAGGTCCAGGACTCCACCCTGGACCATTTCCCGGTCCAGCCCCAGAACTTGTTTGGCGCCCCGGGGGTCAATCCCTCTGAGCACTACTCCCTTTACCCCCGAAGGAGTGCTGAGCATGACTTCAGAATAGATGAAGGGGGTAGCCCCCCTGACCCCGGCTATTTCTTCCAGATCCCTGGCCAAATCCTGGTAATCGGCGATGGTTCCGGTGTGGCTGCCCACTACAATATGAGCGTTTAAGCCCAGGATCTTGTCCCGCAGGTTTTCACTGAAGCCGTTCATTACCCCCAGAACAATAATAAGAGCTGCAACACCCAGGGCCACTCCCAGAACGGACAAAAGGGAAATGACCGAGATGAATGCCTGCTGCCTCTTGGCCCGGAGGTAACGCAAAGCAACTAGAAACTCGAAACGCATCAGGAACTTCCTGCCTCGGGGCGTAGAAGCGGGAAGAGAATCACTTCCCGGATTGAAGCGGAATCCGTGAAAAGCATGACCAGGCGGTCAATACCAATGCCTTCTCCTCCTGCCGGGGGCATGCCGTATTCCAGAGCCCGGATGTAGTCTTCATCCATGAAGTGGGCCTCCACGTCCCCTGCCTCCTTTTCCAGGACCTGTTCCTGAAACCGGTTTTTCTGGTCCTGGGGATCGTTTAGTTCAGAAAACGCATTGGCTATTTCCCGGCCGGCGACAAAAAGCTCGAAACGGTCCGTAATGGAGGGGTCCTTCTCGTTGCGCCTGGAAAGGGGCGAAATCTCTGTGGGGTAATGATATATAAAGTAAGGCTGCACCAGTCTGGGTTCCACCAGCAGGTCGAAAAGCTTGGCCTGCACCTTGGCCGGTTTTTCTCCGGGGACTACGTTTTCCCCGAGACGCTTTACCAGAGCTTTGGCTTTTTCCGGATCCTGGTAATCTTCCGGAGACAGCCCTCCGATTTCTTCCAGGGACTTAAAAAAGGGCATTCTGGTCCAGGGGGGTGTAAAATCAATGCTGTTTCCCTGGTAGGTAATCCGGTTGCTGCCGGTCATACGCCGGCAAAGATCGCTGATCATTTCTTCGGTAAAATCCATAAGGTTCCAGTAATCCACATATGCCCAGTAAAATTCCAGCATGGTGAATTCCGGGTTGTGCTGGGTGGAGATGCCCTCATTTCTGAAATTGCGGTTTATTTCGTAGACTTTTTCAAATCCGCCCACCAGCAGTCTTTTGAGATAAAGCTCCGGGGCAACCCGGAGGTATAGCTTCATGTCCAGGGCGTTGTGGTGGGTGCTGAAGGGCCTGGCGGTTGCTCCGCCGGGAATGGCCTGCATCATGGGGGTTTCCACTTCCATGAAGTCCCTGGCATCAAGAAAAGCTCTAATATGCCTGATTATGCGGTTTCTGGCTACAAAAATCTGCTTGGAAGAGGGGTTGACAATAAGGTCCACGTATCTCTGGCGATAGCGGGTCTCCACGTCCTTAAGACCGTGGTATTTCTCGGGCAGGGGGCGTATGGTCTTGGTCAGGAGGTGGATCTTTTCCGCCTTGATGGTCAGCTCACCGGTCCTGGTGCGGAACAGTCCGCCATGGACTCCGATGATATCACCCACGTCGAGTTTCTTGAAGACTTTGAATTCATCCTCTCCCAGGATGTCCCTCTGGACAAAGATCTGGATGCGGTCGCTGTGGTCCTGGATATGAGCGAAAATCACCTTGCCGAAGGAGCGCAGGGCCATGATCCTGCCTGCTACCCTGTAATAGCGCGTATCAGCTTCAAGCTCTGCGGCATCAAGGCTTCCCGCCTCCTGAAGAATCCGGCTTATGTCCGTATCCTTGCGGAAGCTGTTGGAAAAGAGTTCTATCTGCTGTTCCTGTAGATCCTTTATTTTCTGCCTGCGGTTTTTCAGGAGCTGGCTTTCGCTATGATCAGTTGGATTTTTATCTGTCTGACTTGTTTTTTTCATTTTGCTTGTTTTGGTTGTGACTGGTCCTTCCGGGAGTCAAGCTCAAAAGATTTTGGACCTGTGGTTGAGTCTGAAATGAGCTTAAATCCATATCCAATCCCAAAAACATTATTTTAAAATCATTATTGCGTCAAGAAACACGGTTGCCCCAAGCCCTGAAAATATTGATTGCGATCTTTTTTTACATAACACTATATATGCTGCAACTATACAGCATGATTGATGCTGGGCGTTGTTGGGGGCATGCTTATACGCTGAAGGCGGATTTTTTTCCATGCAATGTTCATGGCAACCCGCTTTAGCGCAGCAGGGTAAGCAGCATAGTACTTTGTAGATATGGATTAATTCATGAAATACTGGGAAAAAGCTGGCAGAAATTGCTTGACAGCAGATTGTGCTGTGGTAGTTATGTATGCATTACATGTCGAACAGTGAGATAAGATCACCTTTAACCGCAGGTTTTTTATGGAAAAAATTGTTATCAAAAATGTGGTTAAGATTTTTGGAGATCACCCTAAAAAGGCCCTGGAGCTTTTGAAGCAGGGAGAGTCCATATCCGAAATTTTGAATAAGACCGGCAACGTGGTGGGGGGGGCTGATGTTTCCTTTACCGTTAGCGAAGGGGAAATCGTTGTGGTCATGGGATTGTCCGGCAGCGGCAAGTCTACCTTGGTGCGCTGCATCAACCGCCTTTTCGAGCCCACGTCCGGTGAAGTATATGTGGACGGCCAGGATGTCTGCAAGCTGGACATCAAGGAATTGCGGGATTTTCGCAGGCGCAAGTTCGGCATGGTTTTTCAGCATTTTGCTCTTTTTCCCCACCGCAGTGTAATCAACAATGTGGAGTTCGGCCTGGAAGTGCAGGGATCAGACAAAGGCGAAATGAGGCAGAAGGCTGAAAGTGCCCTGGAGATGGTTGGTCTCAAGGGCTGGGGGGAAAAGTATCCCAGTGAGCTTTCCGGAGGCATGCAGCAGAGGGTCGGCCTGGCCCGGGCCCTGGCCCTGGACCCGGATATCCTGCTCATGGACGAGGCCTTCAGCGCCCTGGATCCGCTTATCCGCAGGGATATGCAGGACGAACTCATTAAGCTGCAGCAGAGCATGCAGAAAACCATTGTCTTTATAAGCCATGACCTGGATGAGGCCCTTAAGCTTGGGGACAGGCTGGTAATCTTAAAGGACGGTGCTGTGGAACAGATCGGCACCCCTGAAGAAATTTTGACCAGGCCGGCTACAGAGTATGTACGCAAGTTTGTAGCAGAAGTGGATATTACCAAGGTTCTCACCGCGGAGTCGGTGATGAAAAAGTGCGAGGATGTGGCTTATCTTGGTTCAGACGGCCCCAATACCGCCTTGCGCAAGATGAAGAAAAACGCCATAGCCTCTTTGTTTGTGGTGAATAAAGACCATACTCTGGCCGGGATAGTTTTTGCCGATGAACTGCGCAGAATGGTTGATCAGGGAGAAAGTGACCTGGAAAAGGTAGTGCATAGAGATATAAAAATGGTCAGCCGGGATACACCTGCTCAGGAACTTTTTCCCATTATGCAGGGTATGTCCTACCCTGTGGCTGTGGTGGACGATAAAAACAAGCTCCTGGGGATCATAGTCAAGGGTCTGCTCTTTTCCGCCATTGCCGAACGAGGAGGTGACGTATGAGTTTTGAACTGCCGAGGTTTCCTCTTGGCAAAGGCATAGAAGCTGTCCTGGAGTTCCTGGTGGAAAACCTGGCGTTTGCCACCCGGGCCTTTTCCACGGTGGCGGACCAGGGACTG
>PWFB01000103.1 GCA_003553695.1 Desulfonatronospira sp. | reverse complement strand
GAACCGTTTCCGGATGAAAACTAAGTAAAGAGCAATACCGGGAAAGGTTTTCCAGGAGACTTAAAGGTTGTACATGAAGAATTTTATTGTCAATTAAAAGATTAAAAGGCATGTTGATGCCTGAATGCTAAGCTCAAAATGCAAGATTTTCCACGATGAACAATGATAAATGGCTGAAAAGAATACTGGGGCTGATCTGCAGTGTTTTCGACGGGTATTCAACCGTCCTTTTTTTACGGGATCCGGACCGGGATCTTTGCCGTATAGCTGCAAGCTTCAGCCTGGGGAATTCAATAAGTACAGGGTACGAACTTAAAACTGGAATCGGGCTGGTGGGCTGGATTGCCAAAAACGGGAAGCCTTTACTTATCAATAACTTTGACCGGGATGAAGGCTGTCTGGGTTACTATTCAAGGGAGAGCGAGTCCAAAATCAAGGCATTCATGGGCTGTCCCCTGCCCCAGGAAGCGGGAGTGCTTTGCGTGGACAGCAAAAAGACCTATTCTTTTAGTGACAAAGATCAGAAAATTCTCTATCAGTTTGCCCAGCTTGTTCAGGATATCCGCCAGGGGCTGAGAATGGCTGACCATAGTGTTAAAAGCCAGGAATATTACAGGTACCTGGCCCTTATCCAGGAATTGAGACAAAGGGTGCCCAGGTGGCGATCCTTTCTGCAGCAGCTCCTGGAGCTGCTCAGTCAATCCACTGGCTTTTCCCACTGTTTTATGGCGGCCCGGGATGAACTGGGGGAAGGCTATTTTCTGGAGGGCCTGCACCAGGAGATACTGCCTAGGATCAACCTGAAAGAGCACAAATTCAATATCGATTCCGGGTTGCTGGGGTGGTCTTTCAAGCACGGCTCTCCGGTTTTTTCCGGGCTGAATGAAGGACCGACGGACCTGCCTCTTTTCGGCAAGGAGGTGCCCTCCAAGCAGTTCAGGTCGGTTATCTGTCTGCCACTGGTGGTTCACAGAAAGACCCGGGGTCTTCTTGTGCTCACTGATACCGAGGCCCTGCCCATAGATGAAGAATTGAGAAGTTTCGTGCACATGGTTGGGGACTATCTGGCCCTTTTTCTGGAAAATCTGTATCTCAAAAGCCGCATAAGCTGAACAATTTATCCCCGCGAGGCCTCTTAATGTTTATTTCCAAGCTGTTTTCCCTTTTGGGCAAAAGCCTGGCCATGGACCTGGGTACAGCCAACACTCTGCTGTACACACCCAGGGACGGCATTGTCCTGAATGAACCTTCTGTGGTGGCCCTGGATTCCAGGGACGGAAAAGTACTTGCCGTAGGTCGGGAGGCCAAGGAGTTTCTGGGGCGCACCCCCCAGAGAATAGTGGCTATAAGACCATTGAAGGACGGCGTTATCGCCGATTTTGAAGTCACCAATGCCATGATCTCCTTTTTCATCAGAAAGGTCATTCGGGGTTTTAATCTGGTCAAGCCCAAAATGGTCATCTGTGTACCTACAGGTATAACCCAGGTTGAAAAAAGGGCGGTCATAGAGTCCGGCCTGCAATCCGGTGCCCGGGAGGTCAGGCTGGTAGAAGAGCCAATGGCGGCGGCCATGGGGGCTGGCATGAAAATCGAGGAGCCCGTGGGCAACCTGGTAGTGGACATAGGGGGCGGAACTACTGAGGTGGCTGTGATTTCGCTGTCCGCAGTGGCTTATTCCGAGTCGGTCCGAGTGGCCGGTGACGAGATGAATGAGGCAATTCAGCGTTATATCCAGGATGAGTTTCAACTCCTGGTGGGGGAGAACATGGCGGAAAGAATCAAGATGACCATCGGCACTGCTTACCCTCCACCGGAACCCATGACTCTCAGGGTTCAGGGCAAGAGAATCGTGGACGGCAACCCGGCAGCAGTGGAGATAACCGACGCACAGGTGCGCGAAGCAATACAGGAACCGGTACGTGCTATTGTTCACGCAGTACAAAAGGCCATGGAAAAGACCCCGCCGGAACTTATTTCCGATATTGCAGACAATGGAATTCTTCTGGCTGGAGGCGGAGCCCTGCTCAAAGGGCTGGACCAGCTCATCAGCAAGAAGGTCCAGGTAAGAGTCCAGCTGGATGAAGAACCCTTGACCACTGTCCTGAGGGGGACCGGAAAGGCCCTGAAACAGGAAAAGAAGTATTCCTACGTTTTTATCAATTAATACGGCATGCTGTCGCAGCGTTCAGGAAGCTAGCTGAAAAGCAGCTCCAGTTTCCACAGGTAGATTAGCTTGGGGGTTATGGTTTCGGGGTGCTCCTGAACAAGCAGGGACAGCTCCCTGGTATCCATGAACAGACCTTCCCGGAGTTTTTCAGGGCTGGAAACAGGTATGCTGCGAATCCTTCCAGCGTTGAACACATACATAAATTCATAGTTTGTTTCCTGTAGACCATCTACAAGGGCTACCAGCCTGAACCCGGCCAGCTTGAGTCCGGTTCTCTCCCTGAGTTCTCTGCTGGCTGCTTCCTGTACAGCCTCTCCTGCCATTACATGCCCTGAAGCCGGTAAATCCCACCTGCCACAGTAAGGTGGCTCGGAAGCAGTTCTTTTTTGAAGGTATATCCGGCCTTGCCGGTCATAGACTGCAACTGCCAGGGAACGGTGGTGCAGACCGTGATAGTGCACCTGGCTTTCGGGAAAAACCCCCAAAGGACGATTTTTTTTATCCAGCGCTTCGAGGTAATTCTGGCTTGATGCCTCAGTCAGCATGTTGTCCTTTTTGGTTTTTAAAGGCCAATGGAGATAATCCGGTTCAGAGTGCCAAAAAGCAGTATATTACAGCTGTTCTTCAAAGCTGTCATCCGGGATTTTTGCGGGTCATTGCATTAAGTCCTTCTGGGTGCTGACCTTGATGATATTGACGGTGGTGCATATTGTATTAATTATCTTTACAGATATGGTTTACTGGCAATGGCATGTTGAACATCTGAACCCAATTCAGGGTGAGCAAAGAAGGAGATAATGAAAAGACTGGACATGGACTGTCTGGCGGCAATCAGTTTTGAAATCAGGTGGAGTAGCCCGGAGGCCCTGCACCGGGAGCACTTCATGGCCAGAAAGGCCAATATGTGGAGGGATATTTTTCCGGCAGGGATGAAAGAAGTCCTTATGGGTCAGCCAGCCGGGGGCGAAAGTATTATTTCTTATCAGCCGGGACAGGCTGTACCCCCGCGATCCAGGCAGGATGTTTTGTCCACCAGGACGCAGAACTTTATGCCCCGAGAGTTTCTGGGCCGAAAGGTAGAGCCTGCAAGGGGCCGGTTCTATCCCAGGGGCATGCTTGCCGGGGCAGGTTTTTTCAGTACTGATATACGCCCCTGCCGCATAACTTCCCTGGACGAAAGAGAGTTGTGGGTCGATTGCGCACACCCCTTAAGCGACTGCAATGTAGAAATAAAGGCCAGAGTGGAAGACCTGGCCGCCAAGGAATGCGAGACCGGGGGCAGGATGAACCATTGGATGGAAGAAATCCTGGGCAGTGGCCCGGGAATGCAGGCCAGAGCTGGAGATGCGCCCACGGAATTCGCCCATGACCATGGATTTGAGAGAAACGACTCCACGGATGACGCCCGGTTTTATTCCTCACCGCGCTTTATCGACCATATAGATGCCCGGGCCAGGGAGTTCCTGGCCGGAGAGTATGCCCGGGAACTCCAGCCGGATATGAAGGTCCTGGATCTTATGAGCAGCGTCACTTCTCACCTGCCGCAGGACATGCAGCTGCAGGTAACCGGCCTGGGCATGAACCCGGAGGAGATGCAGGCCAACCCGGTTCTGGACTCTCATGTGATTCAGGACCTGAACCTGTATCAGGAACTTCCCTTCAACGATGAATCACATGATGCTGTCCTGTGCAGTCTGTCAGTTGAGTACCTGACCAGTCCCTGGGCCATTGCCCGGGAAGTTGCCAGAGTGCTCAGGCCCGGGGGCATATTCATGGTAGGCTTTTCCAATCGCTGGTTCCCCCCCAAGGTTGTCCGCCTGTGGCAGGAACTTCACGAATTCGAACGGTGCGGATTCGTCCTGGATCTTTTGCTGCAGACCGGCAGTTTCAAGGACCTGGAAAGCATAAGCATCCGCAACTGGTGGCGTCCGGATGACGACCCGCACATCGCGCAGACCCGGGTCAGCGACCCTGTTTATGTGGTCAAGGGAAGAAGAGTGTAATGGGGCTTTTTTGTCCCGGCAGGATCAGGTCTGAATAAAGGCGTCTGCAGAAGGACCCTTCTGCAGACGCCTTTATATATGTAAAAAATCAGCATCTGGATCAAGGAGGTTTTGAGTCCTTTTTTATGAATCAACGTAGTCATTGCTGTTAATCCTGCTTTCTTTATGTTGAATTCCATGGCATAATGGGATATTTTCGTAAACAACCCCAAAGAATGCTGAGAGTTATAAACCAATCCAAGGAGCTGAAAATGCAATTTATTGACGGTCTGGATGTATCCGGAAAGACAGTCCTCATCCGAGTGGATTACAATGTTCCTCTAAAAGACGGCCGGGTGCAGGACGAGACCAGGATCAAGGCTTCCATTCCCACCCTTGAGTACGCCTTGAAGCAAAATGCCAGGCTGGTACTCTGCTCTCATCTGGGCAAGCCCAAAGGCGCAGTCAAGCCTGAGCTGTCCCTCGCACCTGCTGCCGAGAGACTGGGGGCCATCCTGGGCAAAGAAGTTGTTCTTGCTCCGGACTGCATCGGGAAAGAGACCCTGGACATGGTCAGTTCCCTTGAACCGGGGCAGATACTCATGCTGGAGAACCTGCGCTTTCATCCAGGGGAAGAGAAGAACGACGATGAGTTCAGCCGCGAACTGGCCGGGATGGGGGATATTTACGTCAATGACGCGTTCGGGGTGAGTCACAGGGCCCATGCTTCCGTGGTGGGGGTGACCAGGCACGCACCTTCCTGTTCAGGGGGTCTGCTCTTGAAGAAGGAATGGGAATACCTCTCAAAGGTAGGTGATCCGGCCAGGCCTTTCGTTCTTATTGCCGGGGGAGCCAAGGTATCCTCCAAGCTGGGGGTCCTGGAGAACCTTATGCACAGGGTGGACGCTATGCTCATAGGCGGGGCCATGGCCAACACCTTTATCAAGGCCCAGGGTTTTTCAGTGGGTACCTCCAGGGTGGAAGACGATCTCCTGGACAAGGCCCGGGAAATCATGCAAAAAGCCAGAGAGAACAATGTGCAGTTTTATCTCCCCGTGGATTTCATGCTTGGCGAGGGCCCTGATGCTGAATCAGCAGAGGGTGTCTGTCCTTTCCAGGGAATACCTGAGTATCTGATGGCCCTGGATATAGGGCCTGCCACCTGCACCCTTTTCTCCGAAGTCCTGCACAGGGCCAGCACTGTTATCTGGAACGGACCCATGGGCGCATTTGAGAACCGTCCCTTTTCTCAGGGGTCCAGAAATATCGCGGAGCTGGTCTCCGGGCTTAAGGCCACCACCATGGTCGGGGGCGGGGATACCGACTCCCTGATTCATGAACTGAAACTGGAGGACAGGTTCAGCTTCATTTCTACTGGAGGGGGTTCTTTTATGGAGTTTCTCGAGGGTAAGACACTGCCCGGATTCAAGGCCCTGGAAGAGGGCAGCAAATAAAGGAGTAAGGTATGCCCAAAAAACTCATGGCCGCCAACTGGAAGATGTTCAAAACCTGGGAGGAAGCCCGGCAGACCGCCAGGGAGCTGGTGGTGGCCGTCAGAAATGATCTGCCGGCAGACCGGGAAGTATTGATCTGTCCGCCATTCACCGCCCTTCGGGGGGTAAGCGAGATGCTCATGCAGCAGGAGGGCTTTTATCTGGGAGGGCAGAATTTTTATCCCGGAGAGCAGGGAGCCTTTACCGGAGAAATAAGCCCGGATCAGCTTCTGGATGCAGGGTGCAGCTATGCCCTGGTGGGGCACTCGGAGCGCAGGCATGTCCTTGGCGAGAAGGATGATTTTCTGGCCATGAAGGTAGCCTTTGGACTCCAGAAGGGGCTTAAAGTCATCCTGTGTGTCGGGGAAACCCTGGAAGAGCGCAAACAGGGACAGGTGCAGGCAGTACTTCACCGGCAGCTGGAACAGGGACTCAAGAGTGTTTCGGCCGGCACTACTGCCGAGAACCTGGCAGTAGCTTATGAGCCGGTCTGGGCCATAGGCACCGGTGAAACCGCCGTCCCTCCGGAAATCCAGGAAGCTCACGACCTGGTCCGGGAAAAGCTTAAAAATATCCTTAAGCAGGGAGAGACAATCCGTATCTTATACGGCGGCAGCGTCAAACCGGAAAACACCGCTTCAATAATATCCCTTGACAATGTAGAAGGGGTTCTGGTAGGTGGTGCAAGTTTAAACGCTGATAAATTTTCGCAGATAATTCTTGCGTAAGTATGTGGAGGTAGTTCCTTGCAGACATTGATTGTAACTCTGCACCTTATATCCTGCGTGGTCCTGGTAGTCCTGGTCCTCCTGCAATCCGGGCAGCAGGGCATGGGAGTCATTTTCGGTGGAGGCGGCGGCAGTCTCTTTGGAAGCGGCGGCGCAGGCGGAATCCTGGCCAAGCTGACAGTAGTGGTGGCCATCATATTCTTCAGCACATCCCTTACTTTTACATATATGACCGCCAAGCAGCATGAAACTGCACCCAGTGAAATTGTGCAGCAGCATGAGGAAGGTTCCCGGGAATTTCCTCTGCAGAGCATGAGACCGGACAGTGAAGAAGGAAACAAGGCGCCAGGCCCTGTTTCCAGTCATTGATCCCCCCAGCTTTTTTAAGCGATACGCGCCGAAGTGGTGGAACAGGTAGACACGCTATCTTGAGGGGGTAGTGGGCACCGCCCGTGGGGGTTCGAATCCCCCCTTCGGCACCATCTCCAAACCCAGAGAAATTCGGTTATACTAAAAAAACATTAATTTTAAAAGCTACCCTTGGGCAAGTTGCCCGGGGGTAGCTTTTTTTGGGCTTGTAACATTTTTTTCAGCCCAGATTGTCTATGTTGGATTGATGCACTCTGACCTGATGCATGCCGCGAACACTGTTCATGAGAAAGACCCTGGAACTGTCCAGAACATCCTGGATGGCAAGTACCTCTTCACGGATGGTCCCCTGCTCCAGAAGGAGGGAACGGTACACCCCTGGAAGCAGGCCGCAGGATACAGGCGGGGTCAGGAGTTCCCCCCTTTTTTCTACTGCTACGTTGGCTATGGTTGATTCAGTGACCTGGCTGCGGTGGTTGAAGAGAAGCACGTCCTGGCAGCCGGGCCTGGCAGCCAGGGCCTGATTGTAAACTTCCCTGTTGGTGGTCTTGTGATATAAAAACCTGTTGCCCGGGTCCACGGGGGAAGCAGCCAGAGGCAGGTCCGCAAAACCCGGCTTGCCGGGATCAAGCATTACTGCCTGTACTTTCACCGCGCCGCTTCTGGAGACCAGCAGGCGAACCTTGTGCGGCTTCTGGGTCAGGGGGGAAGCCAGGTCCTGCAATTCTGAATGGACCCGCTGCAGGTTAAGGTGAAAATCAAAGTATTCGGCGGATTCCTGCAGGCGCTTCAGGTGCCTGTTTAAATGGGGAAAGCCTTTTCGGGGTTCCCACAAGAGGCTTTCCAGAAGATCAAAACAGGGCCCGGGAGTGGACAAGACCCTGGCCTTGATCCGGGACTCGTTCATCTCCATGTCAGTTCTGGAGTCCCAGACTATACCCCCGCCGATGCCGTATTCTGCCAAGCTGCTTGTCTGGTCCAGAAGCAGGGTGCGGATGGCTACATTGAACTGGGCCTGCCTGCCTGGAGCCATATACCCCATGGTCCCGGTGTAGATACGCCTGGGCACTGTTTCAAGCCGGGCGATGATTTCCGTGGTCTTGATCTTGGGCGCCCCGGTAATGGAAGCCGGGGGAAAAAGAGCCTTGAAAATCTCCTCCACAGGAGCGGATGTAGCGCACTCAACCAGCGAGGTCATCTGCCACACATCGAAATACTTTTCCACGGCAAAAAGCTGCGGCACATGCACGCTCCCCGGATGGGCGATACGGCCCATGTCGTTTCGGACCATATCTACTATCATAACGTTCTCGGCCCGGTCTTTATCCGAGCTTTTCAAGTCCCTGGCCGCCTGCCGGTCCTGGATTGTGTCCAGGCCCCTGGCGGCTGTACCCTTCATGGGCCTGGATCTCAAGGTTTGACCCTGCAGGGTGAAAAACATCTCCGGGGAAAAGCTGCAGAGAGCAAAATCTCCAGTATCGATAAATGCTGCGTATGGAGGGTCCTGAGAGCGGAAAATAGTGCTGAAGATATCCATGGGCTCCAGGGTGCAGCGCGCTCTCAGCCTGTAGGTAAAGTTGACCTGATAAGTATCTCCAGTGCGGATGTGCTCCCGGATGCGGTCCAGGGCACTGGAGTATTCCTGCGCTGCTATGGAAGGCGACCAGTCCAGGTCCTGCAGGGCAACCGGAGAGTCTGCACCAGGGAGCCTGGTTTCACGCATCCCGGAAAAAAGCCCGAACCATACAAGAGGGAAGCCTGAATCATCACGACGAACTTTTAAATAAGGGTCAAAGGCCGGAGATGCCTCGTAGGATACAAACCCCGCAGAGAAAAGCCCCTGCCTTTCAACCTGCTCCGTCACCTGCTGCAGAGCAGGCAGGACTTGTTTTTCAGTATGAGCCTGGATTACGCATTCAAGGCCCTCAAATGAAAGCAGTTTGCCTGTCTCGGCCTGCCTGATCAGGACACGGGGGTGTTTAATGCCGGACAAGACAGAATGTTGAAGTGTGGGTGCAGGCTCCATCGCCCTGTTCTAGCGGTTTTTGAAGATAGAGGAGCCGTAAAACCTGATGTCCAGGATCTCGTACTCAATTTTACCTTTGGGTGCATGTACCACCGTTTCATCTCCGACTTCCCTGCCCATAAGAGCCCGGGCCAGAGGGGAAAAAACGGACAGAGCATCGGGAATAAAATCGGTTTCATCCGGACCAAGCAGGGTGTACTTTTTTACTTCGCCGGTATCCAGGTTTTCAATTTCAACTGTGGCCCCGTAGCAAACCTTGTGGCCGTCCATGGTGTCCAGGTCAATGATATTGAACATGGGCATACGTGAGGTTATCTGGGCTATTTTGGCCTCCAGAAGACCCTGGCGTTCTCTGGCCGCGTCGTAGCCGGCGTTTTCCTTGAGGTCGCCTTCCTCGCGGGCTTCCTTAATGGCCTGTATCACCTCAGGACGTTCGGCCTGAAGTTTTTCAAGTTCTTTCTTAAGCCTTGCAAAACCTTCCTGTGAAATGGGGATGCTGTCACTCATACCAAAATTCTCTCGGTTTTTTCAGGGTTAAAAACAACTTAATCCCGCACACGCTCAGGTGAAAGCCTCAACTCTTACATCTTGAGTCCTGGAAAGGGGACTCGATGGCTGAATCAATTTGAACCGGTATAAGTCTCTTACAAGAGGCTTGTACCAGTGGCTGATCCAGCAGGCTGAAAAGCGGGTGCGGGATTGTCCGGGTTTATCTGCCTAATTATTTAACTTTAACCTTCATGAGACGGTCTTTTTGTTGCCGACTCGTAAGTCGTTTAAATATTTCTGGTCTATACCGGCTATTGGGTCAAGACGTCAAATAAAACTTCATGGACATGTTTTTGTTTGGAAAATGCCGGAAACATTGTTAAAATATTTGAGAAAAAAAGGAGGTGCAAGCATATGCAAAAGTCTATTCACGGAGTGACTTTGGAATGCATCCAGGGAGATATCGCCTCTCAGGATGACATCACCGCAGTGGTAAATGCGGCCAATTCACAGCTAAGGTCCGGCGGAGGGGTGGCCGGGGCTTTGCACCAGAAGGCCGGCCCAGGCCTGGAAGAAGAATGCCGCCCCCTTGCACCAATAAGGCCGGGAGAGGCGGTGCTCACCGGCGGACACAACCTGCCCAGCAGGTATGTCATACACTGCCTGGGTCCTGTATACGGTGTGGACAAGCCAGAGGACGAACTTCTGGCCAGGTGCTATAAAAGAGCCCTGGCCCTGGCTGAAGAGCACCATGTGGATTCCATTGCCTTTCCGGCAATTTCTTCGGGGGCCTTTGGTTTTCCCCTGGACAAGGCGGCGCAGGTGGCATTAAAAACAGTTGGCAACGCAGCCCCTGGACTGCGTCAGGTGAAAAAGGTCAGGTTCGTCCTTTTCAGCCAGGAACAGAAGCAGGCCTTTGAACAGGTCCTGAGCAGCGTTGAAGGCACGTAAACCAAAGTGAGGAAGTAAATGCCACAGGAAAAGACATATCTACAAAAGGCCATGGACAACCTGTACTCCGCCCTCAAAGAACAGCAGTCCGCAGACCCGGAACTGCGCAACAGAATTCAAAAAGCCATAAATACCACCCAGTCGGCGCTGGATCTGGCCAAAGAGCGCGCAAAAGGCCGGGCCGGAGCTGCCGGGGTGGACGATGACGATCCCTGGCTGGGTTGAAGCCTGTTCAGGATCATGACCTGAACAGGGCCTGGATTCTCTCTTCCAGGTCCTGCAGCCTTTGCAGGTGAGGCTGGTGCATATCCAGGACATGAATGTGCAACACCTGTTGCGTAAACTGCACCGAGGCGGTACCGGGAAGCAGGCTGACCACCCAGACAAAAAGTACCTTTGCGGTGGGATGTTCAAGCCGGACCGTGTGGGTGATTATGCCGGCCTTAAGGGGCATTGACGGCCTGAAGGCCCTGGAGGTGACATCCAGTCCCCCCAGCAGTGACAGGTGCAGAAAAAAAGGTATGAACCCCGGCAGGCCCGGCAGTCGAAGGCTCTGGCCGGGCACAAGGAACATGCTGCTCACCGCTGCTGCAAGGACGAAAACCCCCCCCAGGGGCCAGTCCTGAAAACTGCCTCCAGCCAGGCCCCACCAGATAACTCCGAAAAGTGCCACTCGAAAAGCAAAAGACCGTGCCCAGGCAATGAATCCCTGTCGCTGAAGCCTTTCTTTCTGATCCCCAGACCCGCTCCAGGTCTTTATATGCCGTTTTAATTTCATCAAATCATTATCCCCAGGCCTGCCAAAAGCAGAGTCAGGACTACAAACAAAAACCCGGCCACAGGCCACTGCCTGAGCCTGAATTCTATGCTGCAGGGAGTTTCCATGCTTTTATAGCCGTAAATATACCTGTCCACCATGTATACAAAATTTATCTGTCCGCAGGATGGGTGGCAAAAGGGGCTGCTGCGCCATCTGGCAAAATAAAGACGCCAGGTTCTTTCCATGATTTCTACTGCATCCGGCCAGGACCGGAAAGCGGCCCGCAAAGGGACCCTGGATTTTAAAGCCGGATAAATAACTATACCCAGTAGAACAGGCCATAGTCCTCCCCAGATAAAGCCAGCATCCGCCTGCCAGGCCGCCGGGAGCACTTCAAAGGCCTGTACGGCTATAAAGGGCAGGCCGGCGCTTGCAGCCACCATGATCAGCCATACCAGGGACTGATCCCGGGGGCAGGCATTTTCTGCAGATTTCATTTCATTAAGGATCCGGTAGAGAAAATGGGCCATGACCAGGGCGGTGCCCAGGGAGGACAGGGGCAGGAGAATCCCGGAAACAGAGTGCAGGGGGCCCATGGCGGCCAGGTCCTTCATGAGGTATTTGACCTGTATCCCGGAGGTAAAAGGTGCTCCGGCCAGAGCCAGGGCCGGCAGGGCCAGGGCCGCCAGCAGCAGGAAAGTGACTGCCCCCTGCCCCCTGGCGTACTTGGTGGCCCCCACCCCGATGAACAGAGCTGCCTTGGCCAGTCCGTGGTGCATGACAAACATCAGGATTCCGGGCAGGGCCGTTTTTGCCAGTCCGGCGTCAAAAAGGGCCAGTCCCAGGAAAAAAGCCATGAGTCCCATCTGGCTGATGCTGGAGTAGGCCAGGACTGTTTTGGGGTCCTTTTCCAGAAGTCCGGCCAGGACTCCGAAAAAAGCCCCCAGAAGTCCCAGGCACATGAAAAATGCTCCCCAGGAGGGCATTGAGGCTGCATTTACCGGAAAAAAGTAAAGCCACCCCAATAGTCCGGCCTTGATCATGGCCCCGCTTAGTCCTGCGCTGGCCGGGGTGGGTGCGGCCGGATGAGCCAGGGGCAGCCAGTAATGCAGGCCAAGGATCCCGGCCTTGATGCCGAATCCGGCAAACAGCAGAAAAAACATGGGATGAGCCGGGGAAAGCCCGGCAACGGCCCGGGAGATATCCATAAACATGACGCTGTCGGCCACGTGCACAGATATCATCAGCCCGGCGATGAGCATCCCCTCCCCCAGAACGGCCATGACCAGGTATACATGGCCGGCCTTCCAGGCAAAGGGGGTGTCGTTGTGGATGACCAGGCTGTAGGCGGTAAAGGTCATAAGGGAGAAAAAGGCGTAAAAGGTGACCACGTCCTTGGCCACGGCCAGGCCCAGTGTTCCGCACATGGCCAGCAGAAACAAAATGGTATAGGAGCGTCGGTCCGGATCATTGTGCATGCTGCAGGCGGCAAAAAGGCCTGCCCCGGTCCAGACCATGGCCATGAGCAGCAGGAAATACCTGCCGTATTCACCGAAACCCAGGTGCATGCCCAGTAAAAAGCCGGGCATCTCCAGGGGGGGGACGTCGTATCCAAAGACAGCCAGACCCAGGGCCGGAAGGGGTCCCAGGGCTGCAAGCCGGACCCAGTACCTGTCCTTAATTTTTGTAATGAGGCACAGCCCCGCCAGAAGCAGGGGGAAAAAAACGGCCAGAACCCAAATCATGGCAGAGCCCCCATTCCAGCGGCTATCTGTTCTGCGATACCCAGGGGACTCCAGGTCCACCCGGCCCAGAGTCCGGCCAAGAGCGACATGGAGGCAGTGGCCAGGGCGGGCAGCAGCAGAGTCAGGGGGGCTTCAAAGCGGCCTGAGTGCTTTGTCCGCCACTTTTTTTGCGCATGCTTGAACCAGATGGTTTTTACAACCGGCAGGAAATAGGCTGCATTGAGCATACTGCTCAGGACCATTATTCCCACAACCCACTCCAGGCCGGCGTCCATTCCCCCGAGGCCCAGATACCATTTACTCACGAACCCGGCCACAGGCGGCACCCCGATCATGCCGAAGGCCGCAACAGTGAAGCAGATGGCGGTAACCGGCATACGCCGGCCAACCCCGCCCATATCCCTGACGCTGTGCAGGCCAAGGGTCTCGGCAATGTTGCCGGCGCAGAAGAAAAGAGTGATCTTCATGATGCCCTGATGCACCAGGTGCACGATGGCCGCCACAGTGGAAAAGGGAGCCAGGATGGCCGCGCCCAGTGTAATGTAGGATACCTGGCTCACAGTTGAATAGGCCAGTCGCTTCTTGAGATCCGTCTGCATCAGTGCCCGCACCGACCCGAAGATAATGGTCACTGCAGCCACAATGGCCAGCGGCTCCAGAAGCCCCAGGCCTGCTGCAAACTCCCTGTCGTACACGTCAAACACCACCCGGACTATGCCGAAGGCCCCGGCCTTGACCACGGCCACGGCGTGCAAAAGGGCCGAAACAGGGGCCGGGGCGACCATGGCTACCGGAAGCCAGCCGTGCAGAGGCACCAGGGCTGCCTTGACTCCCAGCCCGGCAATGAGCAGGGCGAATATGATTACCAGAGTACTGTAGTGAGCCGGGTCCAGGGCCTCAAGCACCCCGGTGTCGGTGAAATTAAAAGGGCCTGCCAGGACATGCAGCCAGACAATACCTACGAAAAGGACAGAGCCGCCGCCGATGGTGTACCAGAGGTAGTTGCGCCCTGCTTCCAGAGCCTGTCTGGTCTCGCGGTGCACCACCAGGGGGTAGGTGGTCAGGGTCAGAAATTCATAAAAAATAAAGAAGGTTATCAGGTTGCCGGCCATGGCGATGCCGGTACTGGCGGTGACGCACAGGCTGAAAAAACCAAAAAAACGGCTGCGGTTGGGCGAGCCCTCCAGGTAGCCCACAGCGTACAAGGTGGTCACCAGCCAAAGGTTGCTGGACAGGGCCAGAAACATGAGAGACAGAAAATCCACCTTGATCAGGAACTCAAAGCCAAGTCCCATGCTGAAGCCCACCTGATGCATCTCCCCGTGCACCAGAAGCCTGTAGGCCATGTAGTGCACCGCCACTACCTTGAAAGCCGCGGCAAACAGGTTCAGGGCGGTACGCAGCCTGCTGCGGCTTTCATCAAGCATAAAGATGATAAGGCCCGCAAAAAGGGAACTGCAAAGAACCAGCAGGGGCAGCCAGAAGTTCAGGTTCATGAATCACCCTCCACTTCAATGGCCCAGAGCATGTGCTCCTGCAGCAAAAAAATGATTTCCTCGGCCCGGAATCCTATAAGGATGGAGCAAAGGGCCAGGATCAAAGGGATTTTTTCCAGGACAAAGGGCACGGGCAGCATGCGCGGCTCTTTTTCCGCCAGCAGAAAGGCATATCCCAGAATCCTGAAGACATACCCGGCGGTGAGCAGGCCTCCCAGAACCGGGGCAACCGCCCACCACCACTGCCCGCTCTCCAGGATGGCCTGCATGAACATCCACTTGGCCACGAAGCCCCCGCTTGGAGGCAGGCCCATGAGACTTATGCCGGCCAGGCCCAGGGTAAAGGTGGTCATGGGCAGGCGGGAGGCGATGTTTTTCATGTAATGGATCCTGTCGGTGCCGGTGGAAAGAATCAGGTTGCCCGCGGCCAGAAACAGGGCTGCCTTGGCCAGGCCGTGGGAGATGGCCTGGTAAGTGCCTCCGGCCCAGGCCTTTTCAGCCCAGGGGGCCTCGGGAACTGTGCACAGAAGGGGGAACATGAGAAAAAGATAGCCAACCTGGGCCACGCTGGAATAGGCGATGATGAGCTTGAGCCTGGGCTGAATCAGGGCCTGGTAGGAGCCCCAGAGCACCGCCAGCACCCCCAGGCAGCCCAGGACATAGGCGGCATGAGAGGTGATCCCGGCCGGCTCGAAAACCCCGACCCACAGGCGCAGCAGCAGAAAAAAGGAGCCCTTGATGACCAGGGCCGAGAGCAGGGCGCTGACGGGGGCCGGAGCCTCGCCATGGGCCGGAGGCAGCCAGAAATGAAAGGGCAGCAGGGCTGATTTCATAACAAGCCCCGTGGTCATGAGCCCGAAGGCTGCTGCTGCAACAGGTCCGCCCTGCAGCTCCCAGGACAGCATGAACATGTCCAGCATGCCGGTCTCGGCGTACAAAAAGCCCACTCCCAGGAGAAAAGCCAGGGAGCCGGCCATGGCCACCATTAGGTAGCGAAGCCCAGCCTGCAAAGATTCTGTCTTTCCCGAGAGCACGGCCAGGGCCGCGGCGCAGATGGTGACCAGCTCCAGAACTACATAGGCGTTGAATATGTCTGAGACCATGAACAGGCTGTTGAGGGCGGCCCACATGAGAAGCCAAAGGGGCCAGAAATGGCGGGCAGTGTCCCTTTTGAAGAAAAAGGCGCTGTAAATGCTGATCAACGCTCCCACCAGGGCGGTCATGATCAGAAAGATTACGCTCAGTCCGTCCATATGCAGGTGGATGCCCAGGGGTTCCGCCCAGCCCCCCAGGGAAATGCGCCTGGCCCCGTGCTGGTAGACGTCCATGGCTGTGCCTGCGGCCAGGGCGGGAATCGCAAGGGAAGTTAGAAATCCCCAGGAGGCAATACCCCGGCCCGGAGCCAGGAAAGAGCCCATGGCTGCAGCCAGGGGCACCAGGACCAGCAGGCTTTCCATTACCCGTCCCCATCCTCTATGCTGCAGGAGGTGTCCAGCTCGTTCTGTCCTGTCTTTTCGTGGATGCGCCGGGCCAGGCAGAGGGCAAAGGCGGTGAGGCTTATGGCCACCACGATACCGGTAAGAACCATGGCCTGGGGCACAGGGTCAACTTCGCCGGACTGGTCCGGATTGGCAATGCTTATGAAGAAAAGAAATACTCCACCGGCCATGACATTTAGAGCCACGATCTTGCGCAAAAGGTTCCTGTGAAAAGCAAGCCCCCAGAGCCCCAGGCAGAAAAGAAGGATTGCCGTTATTGCGTATATGTAAAAACCATGCATGACTTTATCCGCTTGTACTATGTTATCAGTTATCAGTTATCGGTTATTTGTTATTTGACATCTGTCCCCTGATCTCTGATCTCTGACTTCTGACTTCTGATTTCTGTCCTCTGACTTCTGTCCACCAATAGCCAGACTGGTAAGACACACCGCAATGGACAGGGCTGCGGCATATTCCACGGCCAGGATCCAGGCCTTGGCCTGGGGGTGGGTGAGCATTGGTTCATTTCGAATCAGGGCCGTTGCCGCCAGAAGCCAGAAAAGGGCAAAGCCCAGCACCGCCCCTGTCCGCCACAGGCTTACCGGCAAAGCTCCCAGTGATGGGTGTCCGGCCTGCCAGAGGAGTACTCCGCCTGCGGCCCAGACCACTCCGGCCTGAAACGCCCCTCCCGGGGCGAAAGCCCCCAGCCAGAGGAGAAAACCTCCAACCAGAAGGATAAGAGGCAAAAGGATGCTTATGAGCCAGCGCCCCACCGGCTCGGCCGGGGCAGGCAGCAGGGGAGCCCGGATGCTTTTTTTCCGGCGCACGCACAGAAGCCCCAGCACCGCTGCCAGCAATACACCCAGTTCCAGCCAGGTATCGTAGCCCCTGAAATCCAGAAGTACAGCAGTGACCGGGTACTCCAGGCTGGTGGTCTGCATGCCGGCTTCCACTGCCCGGGCAAGCCCCTGGGAGTCCGGCTGAATATGTATGATGGACAGGGTAAGAAGACCCGCAAGGAGCAGGCAGGGTAAGAGCAGCCAGGAAAAATGCGCCCCGGTCTTGACTTTGCCCGGCTGGGCCACGGCTCTTAAGGTGTCCAGCAGAAGCACCCCGGCCAGGCCAGCCCCCACGGCGGCCTCGGCCAGGGCAATGTCCGGAGAGTTCAGTCTGGCCCAGGCCAGGGACAACAAAAGCCCGAAGGTGATAAAGAGCACCACTGCCTGGAAGTGTCCCGGAGCGCGCATTATCCTCCAGGCGATGGCCACCAGGGAGAAGGCCACCAGGATATCCAGAAACAGGGCCAATTATTCCTCCTCCTGGGAAGGTGTATGATAAATGTAGTTGCCGATGAAGTAACATGCGCTGGAGCTGCCCACCAGGGCCAGCAGCCAGATGAGTCCCAGTTTGATGATTTCAGGCATGGTAGGGCTTGCCAAAACCAGGCCCAGAACTATAAAGCCGAGACCCAGGTTGTCGGCCTTGGTCAGGGCATGCAGCCGACTGTAATTGTCCGGAAAGCGCAGGAGTCCCACGGTCCCCCCCAGGAAAAAAAAGGCCCCGGCCAGGCACAGGAGAATGCTTAAAATGTCGAATATCATTTTATATTTCCTGCCTGACCTTGCTTGGGAGTGCTTTTGCGCACAAAGGACAAAACGGCCATAATCATGAGCAGGGCAAAAAGCAGGGCTGCATTGCGGATGTAAGGTGCTTCGAGGGCCTGGGCCAGAACCAGCAGAATGGCCACCCCTGTGGTACCGAAGAGCTGAGCCGATACCATACGGTCAGCCGGGGTGGGGCCCTGAACGACCCTCCAGAGTCCGGCCAGTATGTTCAAAATAAGAAAACAGGCCAGGGCCAGGAAAAATATCTGCATGGAGGTCCTCCAGAAGCAAGCTGCATAGCAGGTTGTTACTTTTGGGCCGGAGTGTACTGCGTAAAACGTTTAAGACAGCCACTGAAGGGTGGTGTATATGCAGGCCTGGCCCGGTTGGACTTGTGGTAAATAACGGTCTATTGTGATTTATTAGTACAGGTTTTTATGGATAGTCAACACAGAGACACAGATGCAGGAAGGGTTAAAGCTGTTGTACAGCCAGCATGATCGCGGCTGCAACCAGGGGAACCCGCAGGTTGTCGTCCAGGGGTCGGGGCAGGGCTTCGGCAATGCAGGCGGACAGGGACGAGGCCGCACCATGCCAGAAGTTTATTCCGGGAAAAAGCAGGGATATAAGCAGGGCGGTGGCCAGAAAGGCCAGGGAGCCTTCCAAAGTTTTGGGGCTTCTGCCCAGACGTATGCGGCCCAGGCGGCGACCGACCAGGGCAGCGGCGGCGTCTCCCAGCATGAAAATGGTAAAGGCGAAAGCAGCCACCTGCACCGGAAAGACCAGGATCAGGATAAAGGCAGAGAGCAAGGACCAGGTTGCTCCGTTGACAACTACCCGGCCCTGGGGGGGTTCCTTTTCCCCGGGGCGCATAAGAGAGCCGAAAAAATCAGCGATCCAGTGATTCAAAGGGGCCTTGCCGGCCCTCAGCACATCGAGAACAACTGCCAGAAGGGCTAGACTTCCAAATATAAAGATAGAGGGCAGTTTGCCCAGAAACAGCATGGTGGCCGGGATGACCAAGGCCAGTACATGCAGGGATTTGCGCATGAGTTCGCGCCTGAAGGGTATAAATCCTGGGTCGTGCCGACTGTGCATGTCATGTTTTAGTGGGTCAAGCATAGGTGTATATTTTTGTGGTAACAATGTCAGGTACTGGTCACAGAAACGCGGAGCAAAGTCAAATGGATATGCATTGCCGGATCTGCCTTGAACAAGATCCAGGTTTATATTATCAGCAGAACGAGCTTTTTTACTGGAACTGTCGCCGGTGCGACGCGGTTTTCATTGACGAATCCGGCCTCCCTGGTGCGAACGAAGAAATGCAGCGTTACCTCGAGCACAAAAATTATCCGGCCGATCCAGGTTACAGAAGGTTTCTGAGCAGGCTGGCAGAGCCCCTGCTGCAGAAGGTTCCCGACCGGAGCTTCGGCTTGGACTACGGCTGCGGCCCTGGTCCTGCCCTGTCCATGATGCTCAAGGAAGCCGGGCACCGCGTGGAGCTCTACGATCCTTTTTTCCATCCCCGCAAAGAAGCCCTGAAGCAGCAGTATGATTTTATTGCCTGCAGCGAAACCGCGGAACATTTTCATCGACCTTACCGGGAATTTTCCCTCCTGGACCAGATGCTTCGCCCCGGCGGGGTGCTGGGGATCATGACCTGTTTTCTGGATGATTCGCAGGACTTCGGGCAGTGGTATTACCGCCGTGATCCCACGCACGTGGTTTTTTACCGGCCCCGGACCTTCGAGGTCCTGGCCGGGATATTCGGGTGGGAATGGAAGATACCCGCCCCCAATGTGGTCCTGATGCAGAAAAACCAATCTTAGTCCCTGAGCCAGTGGCGCAGCTTCACCAGAAGCAGTTCAGCGTTGGAGAGTTCGGCTCTTTCCCTGAGGAGTTCAGACAGGACCTCGGGGCGATCGGTAATGATATTATCCACGCCCATGTCTATGAATCTGGACATTTCCCGCCTGTCGTTCACCGTCCATACATGCAGTTCATGGCCGTGTCTGTGGGCCTGCTGGATGTCGCGCACCGTGGTTATGGCCGCTCGAAGTCCCAGGGCGTCCAGGAGGCTGCGGTCAGGTTCGCCGATGGCTGTATGCACAAAAAGGGAAGTGCGCAGATCAGGCTCCAGCTGTTTTGCTTCCCTGAGGATCTCCTGGTTCATGGCTCCCAGAAGCACCTGGTCCACAAAGTCCTTTTCCTGCAAAAGCTCTACAACCAGGCGGGTCAGGTCAGGGGTATGCACGCTGGGTTTTATTTCCAGGTAAAGCTTCGCCCTGTCGCGGACAACCTCTATTACCTCTTCCAGGGTGGGAATGCCCACTCCGGCAAACCGGGGATGAAACCAGGAGCCGGCGTCCAGGCGCTGCACTTCTTTTAGATCCAGTTCCCATACCGGGACGGATGTGCCTGCCACCCGACGCAGGTCGCGGTCGTGCAGAAGCACTGGAACGCCGTCGGCTGTGCGGCGCACGTCAATTTCCACATAATCGGCCCCGTCCTTGATGGCCTGTTCTATGGCCGGAATGGTATTTTCCGGAGCCTGCATGGAACTTCCACGGTGAGCGCTTATGTGCACCTGGTCCTGGAAGTCGAAAAATGAATGGACAACGAAGCCGGCCTGGCCCAGGGCGAAGGTCAGCAGCAAAAATTCTGCGGACCAGGCCATAAGCCTGCTGCGGCCGGGAACGAATTCTTTCTTCTCCGGGGGCTCGAAGCCTGTTCTGTCCCTGTAGATGTTGAAGATGAGCAGGCTGTTGGCAGCTGTGCCGGCAAAACTTATAAGTACGGCAATTATCAGGTAAGAACTGATAAAAAGCAGTACTGCAGGCACCAGTATGGAAAAGTTTTCCGGGAGCAGCCCCAGAACAAGCCCGCCCAGGACATCAAAGCACACGGCTATAGCTCCCGGCAGGATGAATATCAGCAGTGCCAGGCCCAGAACCAGGGCAGCTATGCGTCTGATAAAGCCTTTGGCAAGCCGGGAGCTTTGTTTGAGGGCTTTGACAGGGCTGGTTTTTTCCAGCAGGATTATGGGCAGGGCCATGAACCAGCGCAGGTAGAGAAGGCCGTTGCCTGCCAGCATTCCCACTAGCACAGGGAGGCAGATCAGGCAGTACACCCAGAATACGGCAGGCTTCTGAGAAATGAGAAAGTAAGGGTCGTAATCTCCCAGTAGAAACCACCAGGCCAGGCCCATAATCAGGATAAAGGGTGCAGCCACCAGCAGATGCGCAGCCACCTGGATCAGGGCCAGGCCAAGCAGGGAAGGCAGGTTGCGCCCCACACGCAAAAGGGCTGATGTGGCCAGGCGGTGGCGGCCCCGGCAGGAGCGGGAGGCGATATATATCATCCCGGCATGGTGGATGAAGATTATTAGAACGGCCGTGGTGCCCACTGCCAGTACCCAGGCCAGCCCGGCCGGGGACAAAAGGAAACCGAGCAGCTCATGATGGCTGATCATGGGCTGGCCGGTGGTGGTCAGCACCCTGGTGGTGATCCAGGCCGAGGCAGGGGCCAGCAGCATCACGGCCAGAATACTGAAGAAAAGGGGGTAGATGAAAAGGGGGCGGAAACATTGTCTCAGGTCAGAAGCAATGTTCATGGCCTGATATCTGATCTGCAAAGGTGACAACTCCTGATAGCTTGATTTTGGGATGCATGCATGTTGAAAGCTTTTTAGCCCACAGTCAAGAGTGTTTCAATGCTTTGGGACATGCAAAGGCAGATTAAGGCTTTTTCGCCTCGTCTTTCTATGTCTATTCAAAATTTTCATGAAAAAAGGGGTTGTCAAAACAAGGGGAATAAATTAATTTATTATTATTAGCGCCGAGGTGGTGGAATTGGTAGACACGCTAGGTTCAGGGTCTAGTGGGGGTTACCCCGTGGGAGTTCGAGTCTCCCCCTCGGCACCATATAATTTGATTATCAAGGCTTTGGTTCACAGGAATCGAAGCCTTTTTGTTTCTTTTCTGCCCGGTTTCAAACCTGGAATCTGCCTTAAAACAAATCCTGAAAGTCAATCCGCATCAAAATTTTAGGGGCAAAGGTCTGTAAAGGGTGATGCCTGTTGGGTCGGTTACGGTGTCGTAGGCCAGAACCATAAGGCCCTTCCGGACTGCCTTTCTCAGCATATCCGCAAATTCCTGGTCGATGAAGTCCGCCGGACCGAAACAATGGCAATCGGGCCTTTGCACCAAGTAAAGGCAGACTGTCCGGTAGCCTGCATCAGCCATGATCATTAGTTCCTGCATGTGCTTTGATGCTCTCTTGCTCACCGCATCCGGAAAATATGCCTTGTCCTCCTCCATGAGGGTCACATTCTTGGCTTCGATCCACATTCTCCCACCGGATCCGTGCAGGAGTGCGTCCAGACGGCTGTTCCCGATTCTGGCTTCGGAGCGGAAATGCTCAAAACCCTTCAGTTCAGGGATCAGGCTGTTCTGCCAGGCCAGTCTGAGCATACGGTTGGGGGTGTACGTATTGACACCCACCCAGAATTGACCGGTGTACACCATTTCCAGGGTATAGGGGAGTTTTCGGGTCGGATTTGCTGCAGGGGAAAGTAAAATTTCCCGGCCAGGTCTCAAAAGGCCCAGCATGGAACCAGAGTTGTTGGTATGAGCGGCAATGGGATTGCCGTCCATAAGGCCCCGGATGGTAAAGCGTTTTTCCCTTGACTGAAAAAACGCCCGCACACAGTTTCTGTCAAGAAAAAGGGTGTTTTGCTCATTTCTCTGCATAAGGCTGCTCTCGTTTTCGGTCTCGGTTCCTGGCTGAACCGGAGCCGTTTTATCAACGGGACCCGTTGTGCATAAATCAATAATTGATCATCACAGAGGCATAGTTAATCCGGCCGGACCACCTGTGACGTCCGGGCATGTTCCGTCCGGGCTTGTTCATTATAGGCAGGATGCCTGCGAAAATACAGTTTAATTTACTGGCCGGTATGCATTGACTTTCTGTCATTGTTTTGACACCATGGATAAAAAACCGAGTGGTGAGGATTTTCATGAGCTTTGATACTTCAGATATTATTGGCAGAAGCAAGGTTTTGAGGGATGTACTCAATATCCTGGCCAAGGTTGCACCCACTGAGACCACGGTTTTCATTGCCGGGGAGTCTGGTACAGGCAAGAAATTGCTGGTGAGCGCCCTGCACATGAACAGTCAACGCCGGGACAAACCATTGATTGCGGTAAATTGCGCGGCTATCCCCGGGGAGCTTCTGGAGTCAGAGCTTTTCGGACACGAGAAAGGGGCATTTACCCATGCAGTGCGCTCCAGGGCCGGGCGTCTTGAAATGGCAGAGGGAGGAACTCTTTTCCTGGACGAAATAGGCGAGCTGGAAATGAGCCTGCAGATGAAGCTGTTGCGTTTTTTGCAGGAAAAGGAATTTGAAAGGGTGGGCGGTTCCAAGAGCATCAGGGCTGACGTGCGCTTAGTGGCAGGAGCCAGCAGGAACCTGGAGGAAGAGATGAAATCCGGGTGTTTCCGGGAAGATCTTTTCTACCGGCTCAATGTAATTCCTATAGAACTGCCACCCCTGCGCATGCGGGGCGATGACGTTCTGCTGCTGGCTGAACATTTTCTGAAAAAATACAGAGGCGGGAGCAAGACTCTGAGAATTTCTTCCGAGGCAGGGGAGATGCTGCTCAATTATCCCTGGCCCGGCAATGTGCGGGAGCTGGAAAATTACATGGAGCGCATGAGCATCGTGTGCAGGCATGATGAAATAACTCCCGGCGATCTTCCGGAAAACATTCTTTTGGCTCAAGGAATAGAATCTGAATCCAGGCCGGTTTGCAGTGATGTGTCTGAGTGGCCCGGCCTTAAGGATATGCACAAACACGGTATGAAGCTAAAGGAGTTTCTGGAGAAAATCGAAGACAGGCTGCTTCTGGAGGCACTGGAAAATTCAGGTTGGGTTAAGAACCAGGCAGCCGAGGTGCTGGGTATTAAGAGGACTACTCTCATAGAAAAGCTGAAAAAAAAGAATCTGGTGCCCGACTCTGCCAGCCACAGTCCTGATTGATGATGGCTTTTTTCACGGTCAGTCCTTGGAGGCCATGAACCATTACGGAATCTGTATAAAAAATTGAGGGAGGTATAGATGGACAGGGAACCTTTTGTTGCAGGACAGTTTTATCCGGGTTCGGCAACAGCCCTGGACGAAAAGGTGAGTGGCTACTTGCAGGGAGAACAGGCCGATGTCAGAACCCTGCTGGCCATGGTGCCCCATGCCGGGTATCCCTTTTCCGGGGCGGTGGCAGGCAAGGTCATTGCCCGCTCCAACCTGGCGGACAGAATTGTTCTGCTTGGTCCCAATCATACCGGAAGGGGCAGAAGAATCGCGGTGTGGGGCGATGGAAGCTGGCTCATTCCAGGAAATCAGGTGCCGGTGGATGAGCAGACCGCCTCAGTAGTGGGCAGGCTTCCAGGATACTCTTTTGATTATCAGGCCCATCTGGGAGAGCATTCCCTGGAAGTGGTTCTGCCCTTCCTTGCCAGGGCTGTTCCTGGGTGCAAAATAATTCCCATAGCCGTGGCAGAGCCGGACCCACAGGTGCTGATGCAGGCCGGCCGGGATCTGGCCCGGACCGTCAAGGATCTGACCCTGGATGTTTCTTTGGTGGTAAGTACGGACATGAGTCACTTTGTGCCCCAGGAACATGCCAGAAGGCTGGATCATATGGCTATTGAAAAGATACTGGATCTGGACCCCCAAGGGCTGCACCAGGTGGTAACGCAGAACAGGATCTCCATGTGCGGGGTCATGCCCGCGACCCTGGGGCTGGCCTGTGCCATGGAACTCGGGGGAAAAAAAACGGAATTCATTGATTATGCCACTTCAGGAGATGCCATGGGCGATTATTCCCAGGTAGTGGGGTATGCCGGAGTGGTTGTGAGTTAGAGGCATGGGGCATGGAGCATGCCCCATGCCCCATGCCTGTCCTATTCCTTTCCGAACCACTGCAGGGCGATGGCCGGGCCGAAGTAGATGGCCTGCTCTTCCAGTTCCTCCTCGATGCGCAGGAGCTGGTTGTATTTGGCCAGACGGTCGCTTCTGCTGGCGGAACCGGTCTTGATCTGCCCGGCGTTCACTGCTACCGCCAGGTCGGCGATGAAAGAATCCTCGGTCTCCCCGGAGCGATGGGAAATAACCGTGGAATAAGCGGATGACTTGGCCATTTCTATGGTGTCCATGGTTTCGGTCAATGTCCCAATCTGGTTGAGCTTGATGAGAATGGAGTTGCCCACCCCGGTGGTGATGCCTTCGGCCAGAATGGATGGGTTGGTGACAAAAATGTCGTCTCCCACTATCTGCAGAGTGTCCTCGGCCATGGAGGTGAACTTGCGCCAGCCTTCCCAGTCGCTTTCAGCCAGTCCGTCTTCGATGCTGATGAGGGGGAACTTCTTGGCCAGTTCCTGGTAATAGTCAATAATCTCATCCGAGTTCAGGATTTTGTTCTCCCCGGTAAGATGATACTTGCCGTCACGGTAGAATTCCGAGGCTGCAGCGTCTATGGCCAGGGCTATTTCCGATCCAGGCTGGTACCCTGATTCTTCAATGGCCTTGATTATGTATTCAAAGGCCTGGGCATTGCTTTTGAAGTTGGGGGCGAAACCTCCCTCATCCCCCACTGTGGTGGACAGGCCATCCTTGGAGAGAAGTTTTTTCAGGGTATGAAAGGTCTCGGTGCCCATGCGCAGGGCATCGGAGAAGGTGCTGGCACCCAGGGGCATGACCATGAATTCCTGAATGTCCAGGTTGTTGGCTGCGTGAGCGCCGCCGTTGATAATGTTCATCTGGGGCACCGGAAGGACCTTGGAGTTGATCCCGCCGATATACTGGTAAAGGGGCAGTCCGGTATAGGTGGCCGCGGCCCGGGCAACTGCCATGGAGACCCCCAGAATGGCGTTGGCCCCCAGCTTGGACTTGTTGTCGGTGCCGTCCAGGTCGATCATGAATTCGTCGATCTCCACCTGGCGCAGGGCATCCATGCCGATGAGGTCTCCGGCAATGTCCTCGGTGACGTGCTTTACAGCCAGGGACACCCCCTTGCCTCCATAGGCCTTTTCACCGTCCCTCAGTTCCAGGGCCTCGCGGGACCCGGTGGAAGCACCCGAAGGAACTGCCGCCCGTCCGATGATGCCGGATTCCAGAACCACCTCAACCTCTATGGTGGGGTTGCCCCTTGAATCAAGTATCTGTCTGGCCAGGATATCCGAAATTACACTCATGTCCTTACTCCTTTGGTTATAAAATTTTATTGTCTATTGCTGTAAACAGCAGACCCTGATGCAACAGGGCCGGCTGTAATTCGTCCACGTATCCGCAAAGCGGGATCAGGACATCTGCACCTCCGCCGGTGGCCACTACCAAGGTGTCTTGGGGCATGAGCTTTTTGAGCCCTGAAATTAGCCCGTCGGTCATGGCGGCAAAACCGAAAACCGTCCCCTGAGCCAGTCCCCGGGCGGTACCGCGACATATTTCCAGTGTATCTCCCGCTTCCTCCATGGAGAACCAGGGCAGCCTGGCCGTAAGTGTATTCAGGGACTGTGCCGCAGAGTATAGACCGGGACAGATAAGTCCACCATAATAGTCTTTTTTGATGACGCAGTCAAAAGTCGTGGCGGTTCCGAAATCCACCACGATTATACCTTCATGCGGATATATCATGCGGGCGGCAAAAGCGCTCACCAGGCGGTCCGCGCCCAGTTCGCCGGGGTTGTCGTAGCGGTTGGTTATGGCCGGATGCAGGTCCCGGGGGACCTGATATACCTTTGCGCTGCAGATATTTTTTCCTGAGCGTTTGATTACCGGGTTCAGGCGTGGCACTACGGATGCTATAAGCCAGGCATGAACATCATGGGGTTTTATCTGTTCCTGCTCAAAAAAGGCAAGGATTTTCAGGCCCAGGGAGTCCGATGTCTCCCGCATGTCAGTGGGCAGTTCAAATGATGTCCCAAGGCCGTTTTTTCCGGCCAGGGCCAGCTTTATGCTGGAATTGCCCGCATCCATCAGCAGGCATTTGTTTGAGGACAAGACCGGCTTCCTTCGGCGTTGAGTTATTAAGAGATCTCCAAACCGCTTAGTCTGGATATGGATCAGGAAAACCCAAGGGGGTCCGTTACTGCAGAAAACGTGTATTATCAGGGCCTGAATATAAAGTGCCCGGGATTAAGTCAAATGCTTTAGTGAATCAGTCCTGGAAAAGCTCCAGCCAGTGGGCTGTCTGCGTGTCCCTGGGACGGGTGGAGGCCAGCTGTATCATGCAGCCGGCACATTCGGTGAGGCACAGGCTTGAGGGCTGCGGGGACAGATTTTTCCACAGGTCCTGGGCCAAGTGAAGGCTCAACCTGGGCGCCTGCAGGCGGAATGCACCGCCCAGTCCACAGCATTGTCCGTCGGGCACTTTCAGCCCAAGTCCTTTTGTCTTGAGCAGGTTCTGCAGTGCCTGGGCTGTCCCTTTTGTGCCGTGGCACGGTTCGTGCCAGACAAGTTCCTGCGGTCCTGCATGGGGCAGGGTTTCAACGCCTAGATCCAGCAGGATCCTGGACAGGGGAAAAATATTCTGGGCAAGCCTTTCTACGTCCTCAAGCAGATCTTCAGGACCTTGAGCTTCAGTCAGTCCTTTCCGGCAGGTGGCGCAGATCGTATACACCCGGGGTCTGCCCAGTTCATGCCATATTTTGAGGTTGGCCCGCATGCAGGACTGCTGTTCCTGGATAAATCCCGCCTGGGCCAGGGGCAAACCGCAGCATTTCCAGGCCGGAGTGGGCAGAACTTCCAGGCCTGTGCTGCCAAGGATATGGACGGCCTTTTTCTCCAGGTCCCGGCGCAGGAAACGACCGAGACAGCCGGGAAAAACCACCCCTTGGCCCGAGTGCCTTCTGGAGACTCTGGTCCTGAAAAGCGGGGTAATGGGTCGGCGGGGTGGGCTGAAAATCTGAGTCCCACCGGCTTGCCCGAGCAGACGCCCTCCAAGGCCTGTCAGGGGGAGAAAAAAAGACCCGTTGGTCAGCATCCTGGCCAAAAGCCAGTTTTTCCATTCCAGGTGCCTGTTCTTGAGACTGGAGATGAGCCGGGGAAGATCAATGCCCTGGGGGCAGACCCGGGTGCACCTGCCGCATCCAATGCAGAGCCCGGCCAGTTTTGATGCCTCTTTTGAGCTAATATTCATGGAAGAAAAGCTCTGCACCAGGAAGGCCTTGCCCCTGGGGCTCAGTTCCTCGTGGGCAGTGACCCTGAACAGGGGGCAGACTTCCAGGCATCTGCCGCAAAGAATACAGGAGGGGTGTTTTTTTTCCGGGCTTTCTGGCATGTTCTGAATAGTGCAGGAGCATATAAAATCTTGACTTCAGCCCTGCAATGAGACAAAATTTTCGTTTATTTATCCTGAGATCAGCGTATGTTAACAAATGCTATCCTTATGGTAATTATTCACCATCTGATAAAACTGGTCAATCTAATGGCACCGCTGATATCCGGAACATGGTAACTAGTTAGTTTCCATCCGGAAATTCTTTATTTCCGGATGTTGAAACTGATGGTTTTCTTT
>PWFB01000021.1 GCA_003553695.1 Desulfonatronospira sp. | reverse complement strand
GCAATCAGCCTGTTTATGAATATCTTTATGCAGCTGGTGCAGGGACGCTACGGGAGTGCCAGATGAGCCTGTATGTTCTAAGGGATGTCCAGCAGATATTCGAGGGGCGTACTGTCCTGGACCTGCCCGGGCTTGTGCTGGAGGCGGGGCAGAGCTATGCCCTGCTTGGTCCCAACGGTTCCGGCAAAACCACCCTTCTGCATATCCTGGCCCTGCTCAATGCTCCGGCAAAGGGCAGGGTCTTTTACAAGGGCCATGAGATCAACTGGAAGGCCAACTATCTGACCCCCATCCGCAGAGAGCTGGTCCTGGTGGATCAGCACCCTATCATGTTCAGTACTACTGTGGTCAAAAATGTGGAATACGGGCTCAAGGTGCGGGGGATCAATTCCGCAAAGCGCAGGCAGACAGCCATGGAAAGCCTGGAGCGTGTGGGCATGCAGGATTTTGCCCATAGACCGGCGCATCTGCTGTCGGGAGGGGAGACCCAGAGAGTGGCCATAGCCCGGGCCATGGCCTGCTCACCCCGGGTGATGCTCTTTGATGAGCCTACTGCCAGCGTGGATGTGGAAAATCAGGCGGTGATAGAAAAGATCATCGAGAGTATCCGCAAAGAAAGAGGGATAACGGTTATTTTTTCCACCCATAAGCGTCTGGAAGCCTCCAGGCTGGCGGAGCACAGGGTGTTTTTGTTTGAGGGCAAACTGACAGGACCTGGCGGAGAGAATCTTGTGCCCGGATACGTTGCTCTAAAAGACGGCAAGAAAGTATGCGTTGTCAGGGATACGCTGGAACTGCAGGTGGATTCGAACATTGACGGGCCGTGCAGGGTTCAGGTTAATCCTGAAAAAATCGGCATTTACAATAAGGATCAGGGAATTGATTCAGAGCAGGTGGTGCCGGGCAGGGTGTTGCAGATGACCGCCGAAGGGGAACGGATCAGAGTCCTGCTGGATATCGGCTTTCCCATCCGTTCCCTGATGAGCAGAAAAGAGATTGCCAGAAGCGGGATCCTGGTGGGCGACGAGGTTTTTGTGGGGGTCGAGGCCGGTGCTGTCGATGTTGTTTCCCGGTAACCAGAAGTCTTTATGATCATAAAAACTGCTCACTCACCCCCCTGGATGTCGGTTTTCTGGACAAAAGTCCTCAGTCTCCGCATCTATTTCCTGAAGGCCTTTCCAGCGGGCTAAAGAACCTTCCTTGCAATATTTCTGGCTGCCTGCTCCTCAAACACGCCCATGTTGTAAACCCTGACCTTTGTGCTGCGGGGAAATTCTTTCTTGAGAAGAGTCTTCAGCAGTTTTTTAAGTTTTTTAAAGGGAACATTCTCAAAACGTTCCCGGAAAAAGCCGTTTTCGATTATCAGGAAATCATCATCGCCTTTTTTCACCAGGAGCAGGTAGCGGTTGCGCTTGTAGGTGCGCATATCCAGGTAGTGACCATGGGGAAGATTTTCCAGACGCTCAAGTATGGCCGGAATGATATTGCTTTTATCTATCATATAGTCTTGCAATTATAGCAGAAGCATAAACCCCATGCAAGTATAGCGGTCTTTTGTAAATGGTACGCAAAAAAGGGAGATAGCATGACCTGAGGACTTACCAATGATTTAGTCCGGGGAAAAAAGGCGGGTCGAGGAAGGGATGAAAAATCAGGAAAAAATTTCCCCCCATACAGGAAGGCGCCGGGAGGGCCTTCCTGTATGGGGGGCTGGGGCCGGAAACAGTTCCGGCCCCTTTAGTTATGTTTTATACTCTGGGCCTGTTGTTTCTAAAGAGCCTGGCAAAAGCCTCTTTGCGGGTGAAGCGCCTGGGCCCGTGCAGGCTGGCCACAGCAGAGTGGTAGTAATCCGACGGCCTGCGGTGGAAGAGATAAATCACGCGCACCGCATTGGGATCGCCCAGAACGGCGTCGGGATATATCTGTTTTACCTCGGCCAGCCTCTCCTCGGCCATGGCCTTAATGTCCTCCAGGTCGCCGAAGTGCATGCTGCCGGTGGGGCAGGCGAGCACACAGGCCGGAAGCATGCCGTTTATGACCCGGTCAAAGCACATGTCGCACTTGGAGATGACTCCTGAATCCTCGTCCTCCCTGGGGATGTCATAAGGACAGGACTGGCGGATCTCATCGGGGAACAGGTTTTTGGTCCTGCCGGTGAACATGACCGTGCCGGTCTCATATTCCTGCAGGATGGCCTGTTCGTCATCCATATCCCCCACCATCTTGCAGGGGGGAGAGATGCAGTGGCGGCACTGATCCGGGAAGAACAGCCAGTCCTTGACCTTGCCGTTTTCCTCGTACTCTTCCATGCGCACCAGTTTGTAGGTGATAAAGGACAGATCCTCGGGGTTCTGGTATGATCCCCAGTTGTAAGTGTCCTCAGCAGGCAGCTTGTGCCATTGTTTGCAGGCCACCTGGCATCCCCGGCAGGCCGTACATTTGGTCAAATCTATAAAAAATCCCTTACCCATAAATCAGACCTCCTTATTTTTTGCGGATGTTGACCATAAAGGTCTTGGTCTCCGGGATAAACGTGTTGGGATCACCTACGGACGGGGTCAGCAGGTTTGCTGAATCGCCGCCGTCTTTGGGATGCACCCAGCCGAAGTGCCAGGTGGTGCCCACCTGGTGCAGGGTCTGGCCCATAGTCTTCAGGGGCTGCAGGCGTGGCGTGACAATGGCTATGCACTCGATCTGACCGCGCAGGTTCTCCACGATGACCCTGTCTCCGCTCTTGATCTCCCTGAGTCTGCCAAGCTCCGGATCGATCTCCGCAATGTTCTGGGGCATGGTTTCCAGAAGCCACGGCACCCAGCGTGTCATGATCCCGGTCTGCCAGTGCTCGCATACCCTGTAGCTGGTGCCCACAAAGGGATGGCGGGGATCGCACACAGCATGCTTTTCCAGCTCTTCCTCGAAAAAGAGTGCAGTAGGGCTGTGCAGCTGTTTAGAGAAGGGCTGCTCTTCAAAGGGGCATTCCATGGACTCGTAGTGTTCCGGGAATGGTCCGTCGGCCATGCCAGGACCAAAGAACTGCCCAAAGCCTTCCGGACGCATGATGAAGGGATGCCTTTCACTGGGGGGCCAGCCGCCGTCGGGTACGTCGCCCACCCATTTGTCGCCGTCCCATTTGATGACCGCCTTGTCCGGTGCATAGGGCTGTCCGTCCTGGTCCACAGAGGCCCGGTTGTACAGGACTCTTCTGTTTACCGGCCAGGCGAAGGACCAGTTGGGGAACAGGCCGATATTGGCCTGCATATCGGTCTGGTCCTTGTCGCGGCGGGCCATCATATTGCCGTCTTCAGTCCAGGCTCCGCTGTGCAGCCAGTTGCCGCAGGCGGTGGATCCATCGTCCTTGAGCTGGGTAAAGTTGGCCACCTGCTTTCCGGTGTTGACATCGTAGCCGCTCATGAGCTTGGCCACTTTCTGCACGTCAAACCTCTCGGGAAACTGCTTGCCCTCTTTGGCAATGTCCTTCTGATTCAGGTTCAGGATGGGCTCGGGAAACACGCCGCCGTCTTTTTCATACAGGGCACGTACTCTGGAGAAGAGCTCCAGCATGATGTCCCCGTCACGGACGCATTGTCCAGGAGGCTTGGGACCCTGGTAGCGCCACTGGATCCAGCGGCCGGAGTTGGATACCGAGCCTTCTTTTTCACAGAACACAGCCGGAGGCAGAACAAAAACCTCTGTCTTTACCCTGCCGGGATCCACGTCCGGTCCCTTCCAGAAGGAAGCAGTCTCATTATCAAACACATTGACCGACACCATCCAGTCCAGCTTGCTCAGGGCTTCCCTGGTCTTGCTGGCGTTGGCTCCGCTGGCTGCAGGATTCATGCCCCAGGCAAAAAAGCCCTTGAACTTGCCCTGGTGCATGTGGTCGAAAAGCACCAGCCATGAAGCGTTCTGGCCTTCATCCAGCTTGGGCATCCAGTTGTAGCTGTCCTTGGGGTCGGCGTCAGGATACATGGCCTTTAAAAGACTGGCTATGTACTTGGGCCGGTTCTGCCACCAGTTGGCGCTCTTGGGATCGTTGGTGGTCGGGGTGGTGGCATTGTAATCGTCCAGGGTAGGCAGATTGGCCCTGGGGGTGGGCATATACGCCGGGATTATGTGGAACAGCAGGGCCTGGTCCGTGGATCCCTGTACGTTGGAAGTGCCGCGCAGGGCGTTTACTCCACCGCCGGCCATGCCAACGTTGCCCAGCAGGAGCTGGATCATGGCCATGGTCCGGATGATCTGCGCGCCCACTGTGTGCTGGGTCCAGCCCATGGCGTACATGATGGTCCCGGCCTTGTCCGGAGCACCGGTCTCTGAATACATCTTGTAGAACTCTTCCAGCTTGTCCTTGGGAGATCCTGAAGTCTCGGAAACCCGGTCCAGGGTGTAGCGCTCAAAGTGCTTCTTCATGAGCTGGTATACACAGTTGGGGTCCTGCAGGGTGGGATCCTTTTTGGGAATGCCGTCGTCATCCATCTGGAAGGTCCAGGTGTCTCTATCATAGTAGCCAAATACTGCGAAATCGGCCTCGCTTTCCTTTTGAAAGCCGCTGAAAAGCCCTTTTTCGGGATCAAAGTCGTAATCAGGATTCACCAGGAATGAGGCATTGGTGTAGTTCTTGACGTATTCCTCAAAGTACAGGTTGTTGTCCATGATGTACTTGATCATGCCGCCAAGGATGGCGATGTCCGTGCCCGAGCGCATGGGCACGTAAAGGTCTGCCTTGGAGGAGCTTCTGGTATAGCGGGGATCCACACTGAGAATTTTGCCGCCCTTTCCCTTGGCCTTCATGACCCATTTGAAGGAAATGGGATGGCATTCAGCCGGGTTGGCCCCCATCATGAGAATGCAATCACTGTTCATGAGGTCATTGTAGTGATTGGTCATAGCGCCGCGTCCGAACGACTCTGCCAGAGCCGCAACAGTGGCGCTGTGTCAGATACGCGCCTGGTGCTCGATGTACACCAGGCCCATGGCGCGCTGCATCGCCTGCAGGTACCAGTTTTCTTCGTTCTCGATTTCGGCGGAGCCGACGTGGGCTATGCCGTCGGTGCGGTTGACCACCTGCCCGTTTGCGTTTTGCTGCACAAAAGTCTCGTCGCGGGCTTCCTTGACCTTTTCGGCAATGCGCTGCAGAGCCCAGCCCCAGGGGGCTTCCACATACTTGTCAGTGTAAGGGGCGCGGTACAGGACCTTGGTGATGCGGTTTTCGTTTTCCGCCACCTGGTACAGAGCAGCTCCCTTGGCGCACAGGGCGCCTTCGTTGATGGGATGATCCGGGTCGCCTTCAATGTTGATGCAACGGCCTGTAGAGGACTTGTCGGTGTGCACCAGCACGCCGCAGCCCACTGAGCAGTAGCAGCAGATGCTGGTGGTTTCCTTGGCCCAGTGGATTTTCAGCAACTGGGCTTTGGCCGTGGTCGGCTGCAGATTCATGCCGAGACCGGCAAAGGCGGTCACAGCGGTCGCAGTCGCCGACAGTTTAATAAATTCCCTTCGACCTAGTTTCATAATCCCTCCTGCTTAATGGTTGAGATTAACTGCCCCCAGTCTCCCGGTTTAGAAAAACAAGGAGTTCAAATCCTGACGGAAATACATACTGGGAGTAAAAAGGTTGTTCCTCGAAGACTGGCAGCCTGCAATAAGAAATAAACCGGGCCTTGAGAATGGTCCGGCCAAGATCAAATCCCAGGCCGAAAAATGGAGAGATGCTGTTTTGCATGGGCTTTTCCCCAAGTGGGTTTGTGCAATTCGTAAAAGCTCCCAACAGCCGATATTACAAGCATTTCCTGCCTGTATACCTGTCTGCTATTATGTTTTTTTTAACGTGTCAAGAGTAATTGTTAGATAATTCACGCAGCACCTGGAAGAGTTTTAATGAAAATCAGTTGATTACTTATTGTCACATGTAAGCAGATAAATAACGGGGGCAGGCTGGACTGTCTTGAGAGTGCGGGAGTTCGGCCTTGCAGGACTTGAGCTGGCGACGCCTGGATAATCTTTGAGTGAGCAGTCAGGGAGAGGTTTTTTCAAATTCCAGGGTTTCGTTGTGTGGAAGCCTGATTGTGAAACCAGTGTCAGTAAGTTCGCCGGAAAGGGTGTCCTTGGCCCGGGTCTGGAAATGAATCTCGCCGTTGGCGATGTGCCATTTGAAGGTAAGCGTGTCGATTTCAGTCTCCCATGACCCTTGGTGGTCAGAGGATAGTTTGATGATGGAAGGCATGCCTGATGCTGCATCCCTCTTTTCCGTGTATACACCTGCCATTTCCGGCTGTTGGGTGCAGGATAAAGTCAGAAGCATGCCCAGCAGGAATATGTGCTTAACTCCCGGAACAACCAGGTGCATACCGCCCTCCTTTTTTTGCAGTCTAACATTAAGAAGCAATCACGTGCAATCCGGGACAATAACAGGACATATCTATATGTTCCGGATTCAGGTGACCAGATAGTAAAGAGTTCCCACCAGGATCAGGCTGCCCACCCTCAGGCTCTGGTTGTAGAAGATAAGTTTTACAGCCAGTTTGGGATTGAATATGCCTGCGTAATAAGGAAGCTGATGGCGAACGGCGCGCATGGGCGAGGACAGGATATTGCCCGTTAAAAGCGCCAGGACCACTTCCCGTACTCCCAGGGCTCCGCTGTCCAGCATGGCCCCGGCCGCGGCCAGCCCGGCCGAGAGCTCCGCAGCCAGCTGCAGGGCCACGATACTTAAGGCCTGGGGTGAGAGCCAGGCCATGAAATGCACATACTCAGCCATGTTTTCTTCCACCCAGTCGAAAAATCCAGCCTGCTGCAGGATGAAAAAAAGGGTATAGATGGGCACGGTGAAGATGATAATCTTTTTGAATCTGAATTTGAAGCGTTTCCAGACCCTGGCCAGCACCTCTCTCCAGTTGAGCTTCTCCTCGCCGGGAAGCTGACACTCCACACACTGTTCAGGCTTTGGACTCAGGATTAAGCGGCCCAGAACAACTACCACCAGGGTACGCAGAAGGGCCGCAATGATGGTCAGCACAAGGTAAGGCAGGGCAGCGGCCTTGATAAGCGGGACCATGATGAAGAAAGTGGTGGGCAGGTGCAGGAAGTAAGTGGGCAGTGAATTGAACAGGTTGGACAAAACCAGCTCCCGGTAGGTAAGCTTATTCTGGGAGTAGGCCTCGGCCAGCATGGTATTGGCGGTTATGCCGGAGAAAAAGGCCATGGAGAAGCTTGCCCCGGACACGTCGCGAAGCCTGGCCATGCGGGTCAGGGGGGCGGCCAGGCGGGCCATGAACCTGGTCCAGTTCATGGACTCTATGAGGTTGCCCACAAAAACGCCCAGGGCAATGAAGACGCAGATCTTCAGGAGGGGATATCCCAGGCCGGACCAGAGTTCGTAAAAGGTGAACATGATAACAGAAGCAGGCTAAGCCGACCTGGACGGTGTCCATGCCTCCTGGGGATTCAGAATAAGTGGGTCGCTCTTGTCCTGCACCACCTGGTGCATGGCCAGCTCGTCAAGGGCATGCTCCAGGGTTTGCGGGGGAGCATTCCAGCGGGGCTCTATGTTTTCACGTTTCAGGGGCATGTCGTGAAATTCCAGGTCGTGAAGTATCAGGTACAGGGAAACTGCTTCCACTGAAAGACCCAGGGTGAAAATTCTGTCCTGCATGACCATTTGACTACCTCCTGCTGCCTTCAATCACCGCCCGGGCCACTTTTCCCTGGTCTTTACGGTCCAGGTAGGGGTGCATGGGCAGGCTGAAAATCCTTTCAGACATTTCCTCGCTTACAGGAAAAGCACCGGAACTGTAACCCAGATAGCTGAAAACATCCTGCAGATGCAGGGGCAGAGGATAATATACAGACCAGGGAACGTCGTTTTTTTTCAGGCTGTCGAATACCGCCTGGCGGTGCTCATGGTCCCTTGCCAGGAGACTGTACTGGGCCCAGGCGCTTTGCCGGTCCTGCAAAAAAGAGGGTACAGTAATGTCCCGGGCTTCCTGCAAAAGGTTGTTGTAGGTGCGGGCCACACTGTTTCTAAGCTCGATTTCCCCGGGAAATATGCTCATCTTGGCCAGAAGGACCGCGGCCTGCATGGTGTCCATGCGGGCATTGAGGCCCAGGCGGACGTTGTCGTATCTGTTCTTGCCCTGTCCGTGCACCCTGAGGGACTCAAGCACCTGGTGCAGCCGGGTATCATTGGTAAAGCACATCCCGCCGTCGCCGTAGCAGCCCAGGGGTTTGGCCGGAAAAAAGGAGGTACAGGCAGTATCTCCCAGAGTACATGGAGATATGCCCTTGTATAAAGATCCAAAGGACTGGGCTGCGTCTACAAGAAGCCACAGGCCTTCTTCCTCCAGGATGGGATTTATGGCGTCATAATCACAGGGCAGACCAAAGAGATCCACGCTGATGAGGCCTTTGGGAATGAGACGGGCATGGGGACCTTTGCCTGGATATTCAGCGGCTTTTGCCTGGCTGGGCAGGGGATATACGTCAGGATCACCAGACCTGAGGGCCTGAATTGCAAGCTTTAAGCTGTCCGGATCAATATTGAAGGTGTCCGGATCAATATCCACGAATACCGGAGTAGCGCCCAGAAGGGCGATAACCTCGGCGGTGGCGCAGAAAGTAAAGGGAGTGGTCAGGACAGCATCACCCGGGCCAGTATTTTTGGCCATGAGGGCCAGAAGCAGGGCGTCAGTCCCCGAGGAACAGGCCAGGGCATGCTTTGCGCCGCAAAAGGCTGCCAGTTCCTTTTCCAGTTCTGCTATTTCCGGCCCCATGACGTAGGCCCCGTGGGCCAGCACCCGGTCCAGACCATCCTTTACCCTGGACTCTATCCTGGAATACTGTGATTTTAGGTCAATAAAGGGTATACTCAATCCATCCTCCGTGTCCTGGATGCACCTGCAAAAAGTCGGGCAATGAATAATTCGGGAATCAATCACGCGCCCTGCCACGTGCCTGGCGTGGTTCGCGTGACATAACTCTTTGTTTTTACTGACATCTGACCTCTGATCTTTCCTGCTTACGGCCTGGAAATCTGCTCCAGGATGGTTGCGGCAGTTTCCAGGGCCATAACCCCCTGCTCACCCGGCACCTCAGGCTCCAGGTCCTGCAGTACAGCTCTGGCGAACTCCTCCAGTTCCATCTTGAGGGAGTTCACTTCCGGTGGTGAAGGCTTTTCGTATATTACGTCCCTGGCGTTGTCCCCGACTCCTATGCGGGTGACCACAGAAGGCGTGCAGCCGGGGTCCCGGGGGGTATCCCGGTCGGTAAGTTTAAAGATGTCAGCCTTTTTTTCCTGGAAATCCAGGGCAATGTACTGGTTCTGCTGGAAGAGGCGCATCCGGCGCATGGGACTTAAGGCTATGCGGCTGCTGGTGATATTGGCCACGCAGCCGCTGGCGAATTTGAGCCGGACATTGGCGATGTCCTCCTCCCGGGAGACCACCGCCACCCCGCAGGCGTCCACATGGGTCACCGGACTATTGACCAGGTACAGGATCAGGTCCAGATCGTGTATCATGAGGTCCAGAACCACACTTACATCACATCCTCTGGGGTTGAATGTGCACAGGCGGTGGGCCTCGATGAACATAGGTCTGAGGGGGAGGTCCTTTATGGCCAGTATGGCCGGGTTGAAGCGCTCGATATGGCCCACCTGGATTTTCCTGTCTTTCTTCCGGGCCTTCTGCACAATGTCCCGCGCCTGATCCACGCCGGAGGCTATGGGTTTTTCCAGAAAGAGGTGGCAGCCGTAATCCAGGGCCTGCATGGCTACACTGTAGTGCTCACTGGTGGGGACCACTATGCTCGCTCCCTGGACTTTTTCCAGGAGGTCGCGCATATCCTGAAAGCTTTGCGTACTGCAATCCCGGGCCACTTTTTCCGCGCGCTCCCGGTCCAGGTCGAAGACCCCCACCAGGTTTATCCTTTCCGATTGAGCGGCCAGCCTGGCGTGAATGCTGCCCAGATGGCCCACTCCAATAATTCCAAGGTCCAGTTTATCCATGTTGTGTTGACGGTTGCCTGTACAGTTGAAAGTGCAAGATTAAATCTCAATGCCGGTTGTATAAATCAGCCAGCGTACATGGCCTGCATTATCATCTCCGCGGTATTGCGCGTGGCTGTTTTTTTGCCCAGCAGGTCCTTTACCCGGGTAAGCTCCTGCCGGACTTCAGTCAGCCTGCGGGGGTGATCCAGCCAGTCGCCCGCCGCCTGAAGCAGTTCTTCCGGTTTGGCCCGGTTCTGTATGAATTCCGGAAATATCCCCTTGCCCAGAATGAGATTGGGCATGCTGATGTAGGGCACGTCTATGAGCATTCTCCCGGCCAGGTAACTGGGCCAGGAGACCTTATAAGCTACAATGGCCGGAACATCAAGGATGGCGCATTCCAGGGTAATGGTCCCGGATACGGCCAGGGCCATGCTGCATGATTTGAGATAGCTGTGGCGTTCATCCGGGGAGACGAATTCCAGGCAGGGCAGGTCCCTGGTGTGGTGCTTAAGAAAATCGCTGTCAACTCCCGGTGCCTGGACAATTCCCAGGGACAGATCCGGGCGCTTCAGGCTCAGCTTGTAAGCTACGTCGGTAAAAACAGGCAGCAGGGAGGCGATTTCTTTTTTGCGGCTGCCCGGCAGCAGGGCTACCCTGTTTTGCTGGGGCGCAATATGTTCCATTTCCGGCAGGGGGATCAGGTCCAGCAAGGGATGTCCCACGTAGCGGGCCACTACGCCCCGGCGCAGGAAAAAATCCTGCTCAAAGGGAAAGATACAGGCCACCCGGTGAACGAACCTCTGGAGAAACTTTATCCTGGATTTGCGCCAGGCCCACACCTGGGGGGCAATGTAGTAAATGACCGGGATGCCTAAACTGTGAGCTTCCCGGGCCAGTCTGAAATTGAAATCCGGAGCGTCCATGAGCACCAGGACTCCGGGGCGTTCCCGGCGAAGGAGTCTTTTGATCTCGCGCAGATACCCGGCGATTCTGGGCAGGGCGGTGATTACCTCGGTAAGTCCCACCAGGGACAGGTCTTCGGCCCGGTAGACCGTCTCCAGACCCTGCCGGCGCATGGCCCGGCCTCCCATGCCCATTATGCGCAGGCCCGGGGACACTCGCTGCAGCTCCTGCATGAGCAGGGCCCCGTAGGCGTCTGCCGAGGACTCGCAGACATTTATCCACACAGATCCGGACATGCTCATCATTTCCCAATGCAGAAATTCTCGAAGATGGAATTTAATATGTCCTCAGTGACAATACGCCCGGTGATCTCGTCCAGGAAGGTGCAGGCGTAATCCAGCCTGACTCCCAGCACATCGTGGGGCACTTCCTGGCGGGCTTCCTCAGCCAGAAGCAAAAGCTCCCGGCGGGATTTTTCCAGGGCTGTTTTCTGCCGCAGGTTGGGGGCCACAGAAGAGGTGGGTTCGGGTCTTTTTTCTTCCAGAATCCTGAACCTGACGGCAGTGGTAAGCTCTTCCAGGCCCTGGCCCAGGGTGGCAGAGGTATGCACCAGCTGCAGGCCCTTGTCTTTTAAGTCCTGCACCCAGCCGGGAGTACCGCGAACCAGGTCCTGCTTGTTCACAGCCAGAACAAGTTTTGCCGGGCTTACCTCCTCCAGGATGTCCAGGTCATCTGCAGCCGGCTGCAAGGAGGCGTCCAGGACCAGAATACACAGATCGGCCCGGCTTATGAGCTGTCGACCGGTTTCCAGGCCCATCATCTCGATTTTGTCCCGGGTGGGCCTGCGCCCGGCGGTGTCCACAAGGCGCACCGGAAGGCCCTCCAGATTGAGGGTTTCTTCCAGGTAATCCCTGGTGGTGCCGGGAATGGAGGTGACTATGGCCCGCTGTCTGCCCAGAAGGGCGTTCATGAGGCTGGACTTGCCCGCATTGACCCGTCCGGCCAGGACCACCAGGGCTCCTTCCCTGAAAACCCTGTTTTGCTCAAAGGCCCTGATTAATTCATCAATCTCCTGGACAGCGGCTGTTGCCCTATTCGCCAGGTCATCCAGGGGCAGGCATTCCAGGTCTTCTTCAGGGAAATCCACCGCCAGGCAGAGTTCTTTCTTCAGTTCCTCCAGGCTTTCCCGCAGAAAATTCACGCGTTCTTTCAGGTGTCCCTGGAGCTTGTCCCCGGCCAGCAGCGCTCCCTCCTGGGTAGGGGCATTTATCATTTCCAGGGCTGCTTCAGCCTGGGTCAGGTCCATGCGGTTATTTAAAAAGGCCCGTTTGGTGAACTCACCCGGGGCTGCAGGTTCCGCGCCCTGGTGGTAAAGGGCCTCCAGTACACCTTCCAGGACCGCCGGTCCGCCGTGGCAGTTTATTTCCACCACGTCCTCCCGGGTATAGGAATAAGGGGCGGGCATGTAAGCCAGCAGCACCTCGTCCAGGATCTGCTGCTGTGTATTTTTGATCCATCCATAATGCAGTTTATAGGCCTTGAAACCCTTGAATCTGGGACCGGGTACAAAGAGTTTTTCCGCGATGTCCAGGCTTGCCGGGCCGCTTAAGCGGACTATGCCCACCCCTCCCTGGCCCATGGGCGTGGCTATGGCTGCTATGGTGGATCCGCAAGCGCGGGATGCGTCCCCTGCAGCGGGCATGTCAGTTCTGCTGCTGCTCTTGCTGGGATTTATTTTTCCTTCGCCCGGAGATCTTGGGCATAATGAGCACCCTCTTCATGGGGCCGTCACCTTTACTTTTTGTGCGGATCTTGTTTTCACCCTGCAGGGCCAGGTGCACAATGCGGCGGTGATAGGAACTAAGGGGCCTGGTACTCATGGTCTTGCCGGCCTTGATTGCTCTCTGGGCCAGCTGGAGGGCGCTTTTTTCCAGCTTTTCAGTCTGTTTTTCCAGGAAATTTTCCGTGTCCAGCTGTATTCTGGCTGTGCCCGGATACTTTTTGGCTATGATGCGGTTGGCTATGTACTGCAGGGAGCTGAGGGTCTGTCCATCCCGGCCCAGCAGGATACCTGAATTATCTGTATCCTGAACTATAACGGTAATGGGTTTAGTGTCCTCCCGGATTTTGATCTGTACTTCCGGGGCCAGAGGAGTGGTGAGGCGCTGTATAAGCTCATGAAGGAACTGGGCGGGGGGAGGTTCCAGGGTTCCTGATTCCTGGTCCTGCATATCTTCCTCAATATCCACCTCGGGGTCATCCTCAAACACCGGCTCGGTCTGGAAATCAGTTTCCAGTTCCTCATCAGCTGGGAGGGCGGGCTCCTCCTGGTGCGATGCCACAGGAGCCTCTGCTTTCTGCTCTTCTTCCTGCTCCCTGTTCCTTCTCTTGGCCTTTATGGTGGCTTTTTTGACTCCCACCAGGCCGAAAATGCCTGAGGAGCCGCCGCTGACTATCTCTACCTCCAGCTGATCTCGATTGATATGAAAATATTTACATGCGCTTTGTATGGCTTCGTCAACATTCCTGCCGGAGAATTCAATATAATTGTCCATATGGTCTCCTTACGCGTAAATAACCATGTCATGGTCCGATCTCCAGTCCGCTCAGGCCCGTGTAAAAAGATATTCCGCAGTATCATGTCCGGCGTGTATTTCGACAGCAACAAAATGCCGGCCCCAAATGGCGCATGGTAGATGGAAAAAAGTTACACCAGGGTGAGCATAAAATCAGTAATTTTTATCTGCACCAGTCCGGCTGCCTGGTCTGTCGGCAGCCGGACGGTGAGACTGGATCGGTTTTCAAAGAGCAGGTTATTTAAAATGGTTTAGATTTGCTGCGTTTACCTTATTACTGGTTTTTTTCAGGACTATTTCCTTTTCTTCTTCTTTTTGCCCGCAGCCTTCTGCTGTGCGGATTTCTGCTGCTCGCCGGATTTTTCCTGGTTTTTTTCTCCGGATTTTTCCTGGTCATCTTCATGGTCCCTGGAACCTTTCCCGGCCTTTTCCGCAGCCTTCTGTTCCGCCTTTTGCAGAGGCACATCAGCCGAGCGCAGCATGTACCACTGCTGACCGATGGACAGTACGTTGTTGGCCAGCCAGTAAATGACCAGTCCGGAGGGGAAAGTGATAAAGATGAAGATGAAAACCAGGGGCAGAAACTGCATTATCCTGGCCTGCATGGGATCGCCCGGGGCCGGGGCCATGCGCTGCTGCAGAAACATGGTGGCCCCCATGAGAAGCGGTGTGATGTAGAAAGGATCCCTGGCCGAGAGATCCGCCAGCCAGACAATATCCGTAAAGGGGATGTGGCTGATAAAGGGTGCATGGCGCAGTTCCACGGATCCAAGCAGTCCCTGGTACAGGGCGATAAACACCGGAATCTGCACCAGTATGGGCAGGCAGCCGCCCAGAGGGTTGACCTTGTAGGTCTTGTACAGGCGCATGATTTCCTCGTTCATGGCCTTGCGGTCATCCTTGTACTTTTCCCGGATCTTGGTCATCATGGGCTGCAGTTTTTTCATCTGGTTCATGGACTTGTAGCTCTTATGCGACAAGGGCCAGAAGATGATCTTGATGACCAGGGTCAGAAGCAGGATGGCCACACCGTAGTTGGCGGTGTACTGGTAAAAGAAATGCAGGACATACATCAGAGGCTGGGCCAGGATGTTGAACCAGCCGTAGTATATGGACTTCTCCAGATTATTGGGTGCTCCCTCCAGGTAATTCCGGTCCTTGGGTCCCAGATAATAAATCTGGTCCATGGTCCGGGCTGACTCTGGCTCCAGGTACATGGATTTACTAAGGGAAATCTGAAAAAGATCGTCTCCGTGATGGGCCTGCAACCGCACGTCGGGCGAGGCCGGAACCAGGGTGAGCATGAAGTAGTGGTCCACGATTCCGGCCCACTGAATCCCGGTGTTCCTGCTGATCCCGTCGCTTAAGTTGCGCTCCCGCTCGTGGCTCAGGCCGTCCTGGTCATAGTAGGCCACCCGGGTGGGGTTCAAGCGGCTGTCGGAAAAGGGCGGGCTGGCCAGGATATTGGCGATTTCCCCGGAGGCCTGCGCCTGGGTGGGGTTTACAACCTGTAGGCTTTCCTGGATTTTGTAGTGGTCGCCTACAAAGGTCATTTCCCGGATGAACTTGATCCCGCCCATACGCCCGGTAAAGGTCAGGGTCTTTTCATCACCCGGTTCCAGGGTAAGGTCGTCGCCGTTCAAGGTCCATTCCCCCTCGGTCCAGGTGGGGGCCTGGTTCCAGGTTATGCCCATGGGTCCGCGGGCCAGGGAGCGGGGCGTGACCAGGTCAACCTTTGGAGCGTCCGGGTCTATGTCCTGCTTGTATTCCTTGAGCACGAAGTGCTCCAGGATGCCTCCGGCACTGTTGAAAGTGGCCTGGTACAGGGGAGTGTCCACCTTGATCTGCTCGCCTTCGACAGCCTCGAAGTCAGGTATCTGCGCTTCCTGCGGGTCCCAGGGTTCCTCTCTTTCTTCGGGTGCCGGCTCCCTTTCTTGGGGCGCTGGTTCTTCCAGCCTTTCTTCTTCCCGGACTTCTTCACGATCCGGAGTGGCTGGAGGGAAAAGAAGGTTCCAGACCACCAGAACCGCCAGGGATAAAACAACAGCAATGAGTACTCTATGTATGTCCATTTTCTTTTGTTGCTCCCAGGATGGATTTCAGAGAGAATTTTTCAGGCACGGGATCAAGTCCCGCTGCAAAGAAGGGGTTGCACCTGAGCAGGCGGAAAAAGGTCAGAATTGTCCCCTTACCGGGACCATGCATGGCAATGGACTCCCTGGCGTATTCGGAGCATGAGGGTAAAAAGCGGCATGCAGGGGGAAACAGCGGAGAAAGCACCCGCTGATAAATCATGATCAGCTTGATTAATAAATTACGCATCAGTAGATTTGAAAGATTTAAGCTCTTGGGGCTTGTTCCAGGTCTTTTTCTGTCAGGAAACGTATCTGCTTGAACAGCTGCTGCAGCTGTTTCTGGACCATGTCCAGATTCAATCCTGGCAGGTCTGTACGTTTTTTGCTGACCACGACATAATCAAAGCCTGGAGGTGCCAGATGCTGATTCAGCCTGAATGCTTCCCTGACCAGGCGCTTTATCCTGTTGCGAAGTACTGCCGGACCGATTTTTCTGCTGGCTGTTATGCCCAGCCGCCAGTAATCCCGTCTGTTTGGCCGGACAAAGAAAATAAAGTGTTTTGTCTGATATCGTCTGCCATGCAGGTAGCAGGCCTGGAACTGGGGTCTTCTGGCCAGCCTCAGGTGACTGGGAAAATTTAGACTGCCAATCTCTTTCTGCCCTTGGCCCTTCTTCTGTTGATGACGGCCCTGCCGTTCTTGGTGCGCATGCGCACCCGAAACCCGTGGGTTCTTTTGCGTTTGACTCTGCTTGGTTGGTATGTCCGTTTCATTTGTCCCATCTCCTTGCAAAAAATTAAAAGAGAAGCATAACCTCTGGCTTTGTTTTAGTCAACCCCGGCCGTGGGGCAAAAGGACCTTTGAGGCTTAAGAAAAATGCCCGGACGATTGCTGCTGGCATGCATTGCCTTTGCCGCAATGTTGAGTTATCAAGGAGTCTTGTATCAGCAAGGGCTTTTGCAAGCAACTCAATCAGAGGAATCATGCAGCCAGCATTCATGGTTGACGAACTTATCAGGTGGGCAGGCCTGAAATCGGAGCATGTCCTGAAGGCCCGGGCTGTTCAGGGCGAAAAAAGAATTGATTTCGCCCGGGCCTCCCTTGCGGCTGGAGTTATTACCGAAGAACAGTACCGTGATTTTATGGCCGGCCACCTGGGTATGCCGGTGGTGGATCCATCCCGTATGCAGGTTCCCAGGGAAGTCCTGGAACAACTGGAAGGGTCGGCCTGGGCCAGATACCAGGCTGTGCCTTTTTTTGTTTACCAGGACAGGCTTTACCTGGCCTGTTTCGAGCCGGACAACATAACTTCCCTGGACGATATCCAGTTTACGACAGGGATGCAAACCCTGCCTCACCTGGCCACTCTTTCCTCTATCCAGCGGGTTCTGGACAGACATGCTGATAAAGATTCCGGCAGGATGGACGACATCCTGGCCCAGATGGAAGCAGAGGAGGGGCCTGATGCCGGGGAGTCTCCGGAAAGGGATGAGACTTCCACCATGGAGGCTGCATCCCAGGCTCCTGTGGTAAAGATGGTAAACCTGATTATGCAGGAGGCCATCCGCAAGAAAGCCTCGGATATCCACATAGAGCCCTATGAAAAGGATTTTCGGGTCAGGATGCGCCTGGACGGCATGCTCACCGAGGTCATGCGGCCGCCCATCCGCATGAAAAACGCCCTTATCTCCAGGCTCAAGATCATGTCCCACTTAAATATTGCTGAAAAACGCCTGCCTCAGGACGGCCGCATTAAAGTACGCTCTGCTGAGGGCACTCCAATTGAGTTCAGGGTATCCATCCTGCCCACCCTCTTCGGGGAAAAAGTGGTCATGCGAATCCTGGACAAGTCCATGCTCCAGGTGGATATGCATGACCTGGGCCTGGAAGACCATTCTCTGAATGTTTTTGAAGAAGCCATCAAGAGGCCCTACGGCATGGTCCTGGTAACCGGACCCACCGGATCGGGCAAGACTACCACCCTTTATTCCGCCATCATGGAGCTGAACCAGGAAGGGGTGAACATTTCGACGGCCGAGGACCCGGTGGAATTCAGCCTGCACGGGGTAAACCAGGTCCAGGTGCAGGAATCGGTGGGGCTTACTTTCGCCTCGGTGCTTCGCTCCTTTCTGCGCCAGGACCCGGACGTCATCCTGGTGGGGGAGATCCGGGACCTGGAAACGGCGGAAATTGCAGTAAAATCGGCCCTGACCGGACATCTGGTTCTGGCCACCCTGCATACCAACGACGCCCCCAGCACCCTGACCAGGCTTTTGAACATGGGGGTGGATTCCTTTCTGGTGGCCTCTTCCATAAACGCCATCATGTCCCAGCGCCTAGTGCGCAGGCTTTGCCCTTCCTGCAGGGTCCCGGAGACGGAAACCGAGGTCTTGAAGGCCATGGGCATGAGCGCGCAGGAGGCTGGCCAGGCAGGGTTATTCCGGGCCGCGGGCTGTGAAGAGTGCAACAACACAGGATACAAGGGTCGCACCGGAGTATACGAGGTCATGCCGGTGACGCATCAGATCCAGGAAATGGTCCTGGCCGGAAAAAGCGACCTGGATCTGCGCAGGGCCGCTGTGGGGGAGGGCATGATCACCATGCGCAAGAGCGGGCTGATAAAGTTGTCCCAGGGCATGACCTCGGCCCAGGAAGTACTCAGGGTAACCGCAAACTAGTTTTCATCCGTATACCAACAGCTTCAACATCCGTAAAGAAAGACTTCCCGGATGAAAACAAACTAGAGCGGATAAGTATGCCGATATTTCTCTACAAGGCCGCCAGCAAGTCCGGAAAAAAGCTCAAGGGCGATCTGGATGCCCCCAGCCTGGATATGGCCCGGACAATCCTCAAGCGCAAGGGACTGAAAGACATCCTGGTCAAGCCCAAGCCCAGGGATATTCTGGAGGGCACCTTTCTGGAGGGACGTGTGACTTCCAGGGATATGGTGGTGTTCAGCCGCCAGTTCGCCACCCTGATAAACGCCGGCGTGCCCATCCTGCAGGCCCTGCAGGTCTTGTGCGATCAGACCGAAAACAAGATTCTGCGGCGCAAGCTCTACGAGGTCAAAAACGACATTGAAGGTGGATCATCCCTTTACGACAGCCTGAAGAAGCATCCAGATGTGTTCGATGACCTGTACACCAACATGGTGAATGCCGGCGAGGCAGGGGGAGTCCTGGACCTGGTCCTGGACCGCCTGGCCCGCTATATTGAAAAGGCGGCCAGGCTCAAGGCCAGGGTCAAGAGCGCGCTTATTTACCCTGGGGTCATTATTACCGTGGCCGTGGCGGTGATAGCCATCATCCTCATATTCGTCATACCCACTTTCGAGGACATGTTCGCCGACTTCGGCGGTGCCCTGCCTGCACCCACCCAGTTCGTCATAGGCCTGAGCCGGTTTGTATCCCAGAACGTATTGTGGATCCTGGGGGGACTGGTTGCAACTGTTCTTGGCATTCGGCTTTTTTACCGTACGGAAAGGGGTAAAGCCCTGATTGACGAATGGATACTGCATGCCCCGGTTTTCGGGTCGCTTTTGCGCAAGGTGGCTGTTGCCAGGTTCAGCCGGACCATGAGTACCATGATTTCATCGGGGGTGCCTATCCTGAGCGCCCTGGATATCGTTTCACGCACCGCCGGGAACAAGAGCGTGGAGCATGCTGTGCAGCAGGCCAAGCAGAGCATCACCGAGGGTCAGAGCCTGGCCGAGCCCTTGTCCGAGACCGGAATATTTCCGCCCATGGTCACCCAGATGATCTCCATTGGAGAGACCACCGGGGCCCTGGACAGCATGCTGGAAAAGATAGCCGGTTTCTACGACGACGAAGTGGATGTGGCTGTGGATACTTTGACCTCGCTTCTGGAACCCATTATGATCGTCTTTCTGGGCGTGGTGGTGGGTGGGCTGGTCATCAGCATGTATCTGCCCATCTTCCAGATTGCGGATGTGGTGGCGTGATGAGGCAGGGCATATCCTGACGTGCCCAGACTGCGGAAACCTCAGACAGGTACGACAACACTAAAGTACAATCCAATTCTAGGAGGACAAAATGACTAAAGATCCGGTTGTGGCCGTAGCAGGGGCCACCGGCGCAGTTGGCAGAGAGATGCTAAGGATCCTGGCTGAGAGGAACTTTCCGGCCAGGGAGATCATTCCCCTGGCCTCTTCCAGGTCCGCCGGGAGCAGGATAGAGTACAGGGACAGCGAGCTTACGGTTCAGGAGTTGACAGAAGATTCCTTCAAGGGAGTGGACCTGGCCATATTTTCCGCCGGCGGAGCTACATCGGAGAAATACGCCCCCATAGCGGCAAAGAGCGGCTGCGTGGTGGTGGACAATTCCAGCTTCTGGCGCATGGACCCTAAAGTGCCCCTGGTGGTGCCCGAGGTCAACCCGGAGGACCTGGAAAAGCATCAGGGAATCATTGCCAATCCCAACTGCTCCACCATCCAGATGGTGGTGGTTCTAAAGCCTTTGCATGACGTAAGCAGGATAAAGAGAGTGGTGGTCTCCACCTACCAGGCTGTGTCGGGGTCCGGCCAGAAGGCGGTCAGGGAGCTGGAGACCCAGATCAAGCAGCTCATGAGCCTGGAAGAAGTCACCCCCAGCGTATACCCCTATCAGATAGCCTTCAACTGCATCCCGCACCTGGATGCCTTCCTGGACAACGGCTACACCAGGGAAGAGATGAAAATGGTCAACGAGACGGTGAAGATCATGGGCGATGAAAGCGTAAAAGTGACAGCCACCACTGTGCGGGTGCCGGTGTTTTTCGGACACAGCGAATCCTTGAATGTCCAGACAGAGTCCAGGATAAGCCGGGAGGATGCCCGGGCCATCCTTGCCCAGGCACCGGGAATCAGGGTCATGGACAATCCCCAGGAGAAGATATATCCCATGCCTCTTTTTGCCGCAGGCAAGGACGAGACCTTTGTGGGCCGTATCCGCGAGGATCAGAGCACCGAAAATGCCCTGGACATGTGGGTGGTGGCGGATAATATCCGCAAGGGAGCGGCCCTGAATGCGGTGCAGATTGCAGAGTTTCTGCTGGTCAAGGATCTGGTGAGAGTACCGTAACAGAGGTCAGAAGTCAGAGATCAGAAGTCAGAGGTCAGAAGTCAGAGGTCAGAAGTCAGAGATCAGAAGTCAGCGGTCAGAGGTCAGAAGATAGAGGCCAGAAGACAGAGTTCAGAGGATCAAGCTGGCTGCGCTAACCACGCTAACCACGCTAAGACGCGTGGCAGGGCGCGTGGCAGGTCTTTTCGTCCTATAATTTGTTAATTTCACACAGGAGTAAACCAAGTGGCCCACGTTGCAGGCACCCGGGAATACCTGGACAAGTTAATCTTCCTGCCCCGTCCGGGGGAGGAGAATGTTTTCGCCTTCTATGATCACCGCCTGGAGATGTTCTGCAAGGATCCCAGGATGATGCTCATTCCCCTGGACGACCACATGATCCACCGCGGGGACGGGGTGTTCGAGACGGTCAAGTATCTGGGCCGAAAGGTATACCAGCTTGAGGCCCACCTGGAGCGCATGGAAAAAAACTGCAAAGCCATTTTCATGCCTCCGCTCCTGCCCTGGTCAGAGATTAAGGAGCTGGTCCTGGAGACGGCCCGGGTGGGAGGCCGGGATGAGGGATACCTGAGCATTTTTGTGGGCCGCGGCCCCGGTGGGTTTTCCATTGACTACCGGGAATGCCCCCGGCCCAGCCTGTACATCGTGTCCAGGAAATTCAATCACCTGCCGGAAAGCATGTGGGAAAAGGGAGTCCGGGCCTGCAAATCCGGGCATCCGGCCAAGCCTTCCTTTATGGCCAGGATCAAGTCGGTTAATTACCTGCCCAATGTGCTTATGAAAAAGGAGTCCGTGGACAAGGGCTGCGATTTCGTGCTCTGCTTTGACCAGCACGGATTTCTGGCCGAGGGCTGCATAGAAAACGTGGTGGTGGTGGACCAGGATGGACGCATACTGGTGCCGGAGCTGAAAAACGCCCTGCCCGGCACCACCCTCATGCGCGCCCTGGAACTCATCAAGGACGAGATGACCTTTGTATTCCGGCCCATAAGCGAGGAAGAGATCTACGAGGCCCGGGAGGTCATCCTGCTGGGGACCACCCTGGATGCCATGAGCATTGTCCGCTATAACGGCAAACCCATCCACGACGTCCGCCCCGGCCCGGTGAGCAGACGGATGCGTGAGCTCCTGGTGCGCGACCTGGAGGAGAACGGGGAAAAATTCTAGAGGTCCGGGTCCTTACTCTACGAGGATCTTCTCCGCAGGAGATGAATCTATCTCTCCCATAATGGCGGCTTCATGGAGACCCCTGGAGTGCAGATTCCTGAGCAGGTCCCGGGCCTGGTCAGGGGGGCAGCAGATGAGCAGGCCACCGGAAGTCTGGGGATCGAACAGGATGTCGCGTTTGGCCGGGGTGATCCCTTCTGAGTAATTCACGATTTTTTCCCTGAACTGCCGGTTTTTATGCGCTCCTCCGGGCACCATGCCCATGGAGGCGAATTCCAGGGCTTCGGGCAGTACCGGTAGACTGTTGAAATCAATTCTGATGCTCACTTTTGAGCCGCAGAGCATTTCGGCCATGTGCCCAAGAAGGCCGAAGCCGGTTATATCGGTGCAGGCATGAACATCGTATTGGCGCATGACCTCGGCTGCGGTTCTGTTCAGTTCGGCCATGAGCCTGGTGACCTTTTGTATGTGCTCCTGCGAGGCTGCCCCGCCCTTGATGGCGGTGTTGACTATGCCGGTACCCAGGGGCTTGGTCAGGATTATCCGGTCTCCGGCCTGGAGGTTTTGCTTTATCAGGACCTTGTCCGGGTGCACAAACCCGGTTACTGAAAGACCGTATTTAAGCTCTGCGTCCTCCACGCTGTGCCCCCCCACCAGGATTGTACCTGCCTCGCGCATCTTGTCCAGGCCTCCCATGAGGATCTGACGCAGAATTTCCAGGTCCATTCTACCCAGGGGAAATGCCACCAGGTTCATGGCGGTTCTGGGCTCTCCGCCCATGGCATAGACATCGCTCAGGGCATTGGCTGCGGCTATCTGCCCGAACCAGTAAGGATCATCCACTATGGGGGTAAAAAAATCCACGGTCTGGATTAGAGCCAGGTCGTCAGAGACCTTATATACTCCGGCATCGTCGGCCCGGTCCAGGCCCACTATGAGGTTGGCATCCCTGGGAAATTCCAGTCCCTTCAAAGCTTTGTCCAGGTCCCCTGGAGGCAGCTTGGAAGCTCAGCCGGCGCCTTTGACAGTTTCCGTGAGGCGTTTTTTTGTGTTCAGGTTTGATATCTCCATATTTTTTTTTAACCCGGAAAGAACCCGGCAGTCCAATTTAAAATATCAATAGAAATCCTGTATTGCTATTGAAAATATCAATATGTAGGCCTAAAAAAAGCCCGGGAAACTCTCCCCGGGCTTTTTTAGGTTTGTATTGCTTTTTATTGGGCCTGTTCCTGGTATTCTTCCTTCATGAGCCTGGAGGAAATGGGGGTGATGTTTGCATCCCCGCAGAACAGGTCTTCCCGTGTGGTGCCCATGAGGGCCTCGGCCAGGACGTCATCCATGTGCTGTACCGGCATTACCTCCAGACCCTTGAGCACATTGTCCGGGACCTCCTGCAGATCTTTCTGGTTGGCCTCGGGGATGATGACCTTGCTGATATCGCCGCGCCTGGCAGCCAGGAGCTTTTCCCTGAGACCGCCTATGGGCAGGACCCTGCCGCGAAGGGTGATTTCCCCGGTCATGGCCAGATCGTTGCGCACCGGCAGGTTAAGCAGGGATGATACCAGGCTGGTGGTCAGGGTGATGCCGGCTGAGGGACCGTCCTTGGGGGTGGCTCCTTCGGGGACGTGTACGTGTACGTCGATTTCCTTGTAAAAGTCCGGCTTGAGGCCGAAAACGTCCGAGCGGGAGCGCACATAGCTGAGTGCCGCCTTGGCGCTTTCCTTCATGACGTCTCCCAGCTTTCCGGTGATCTCCACCTTGCCTGTGCCGGGCATAAGGGCCACTTCCACCAGGAGGATTTCTCCCCCCACTTCGGTCCAGGCCACTCCGGTGGTTACCCCCACCAGGGGCTTGTCCTCGCGCTCACCGTGGCGGATCCTGGATACGCCCAGATAGGAGGGCACGCTCTTGGTTGTGATCCGGACCTTTTTGTCCTGTCTGTTCTTTTCTTCGACTCTTTTCTTGGCCACCTTTCGGCAGATGGAGGCTATTTCGCGCTCCAGGTTGCGCACCCCGGCCTCCCGGGTGTACTGCCGGATTATTTCATTTATAGCTCCTTCGGAAATGGAGACCTTGCTGTCTTCCAGACCGTGATACCTGAGCTGCTTGGGCCAGATAAACTCCCTGGCTATTCTGTTTTTTTCCGTTTCAAGGTAACCGGGCAGCTTGATTATCTCCATACGGTCCTGCAGGGGGGCCGGAATGGCCTGCAGATAGTTGGCCGTAGTGATAAAGAAGATGTTGGACAGATCGTAATCCAGGTCCAGGTAGTGGTCGCTGAAGGCGGAATTCTGTTCCGGGTCCAGAACTTCCAGCAGTGCTGCCGAAGGATCGCCCCTGAAATCCATGCTCATTTTGTCCACCTCGTCCAGGCAGAAAACCGGATTGTTGGTTTCCAGCCGTTTCAGACTCTGCAGGATCTTGCCGGGCATGGCTCCGACATAGGTGCGCCTGTGTCCCCGGATCTCGGCCTCGTCACGCACCCCTCCCAGGGAAAGCCTGATGAATTCGCGCTGGGTGGCCCGGGCCACGGACTTGGCCAGGGATGTCTTGCCCACGCCCGGAGGTCCCACCAGGCACAGGATAGGCCCGCGCATCTTTTCCACCAGGCTCTGCACGGCCAGGTATTCCAGAATCCTCTGCTTGGGTTTTTCCAGCCCGTAATGGTCTTCATCCAGGATCTTTTCCGCCTTGGTGATGTCGGTGTCGGTATCCCGCAGTTCGTTCCAGGGCAGGGACAGGACCCAGTCCACGTAATTCATGAGCACGCTGTACTCCCCGGCATTGGGGGGCATGCTGCGCAGTTTCTTGATTTCCTCCGAGGCCTTGTCCCTGGCCTGCTGGGGCATATTTTTCCGGTCCACCTTTTCCTGCAAAACATCCAGTTCTGCCTTGGGGTCGTGGTCGCGCCCCATTTCCTTGTGGATGGCCTTGAGCTGCTCGGAGAGATAATACTCCCTCTGGTTCTTTTCCATCTGGTTCTTTACCCTGGACTTGATCTTTTTTTCCAGGGAAAATACCTCGATCTCGCCCTGCAGGTGGGCATAGGCCATCTGCAGGCGTTTGAAAGGATCGAATTCCTCCAGGACCTCCTGCTTCTCGTTAAAATCCACCTTTAGATGGGGCATAATAGCGTCAGCTATGGCCCCGGGGTCATCCATGTTCTGGATGGACTGCACGGATTCCTTGGCGATTTTGGTGTTGGCCTTGGAGTATTCCTCCAGGGACTCCTTGGTGGCCCGGACCAGGGCCTCGGTTTCAGAATGATCGGTTTCTTCTTCCGGCAATAAATGGGTCTCAACTTCAGGCACTTCCACCTCAAAGTCGACCTTTTCCGGGTCTACCGCAGCCCGGTGCAGGCCCTCAAAGAGAACCTTGACCGTACCGTCGGGCAGACGAAACATCTGCAGGATCCTGCTTACGCACCCGCAGGCATAAATATCGTCTGCACCGGGTATTTCCGTTTTTGGGTCATTCTGGGTCACCAGGAATATTTTTTTGTTGAAGTTGTTTAAAGCGTGTTCAATGGCCTTGATGGATGAGTCGCGTCCCACAAGAAGGGGCATAATGGCCTTGGGAAACATGACCACTTCCCTCAGGGTCATCAAGGGCAGCTTTTCGCCTTTTGCAGCGGCTTTTCCGATAGTTGCTCTTCTTGTCATCAAAATACCTCGTTATCTGTTTGCAGGGGGTTTTCCCCCTGTGTGAACATAATTATTTTCAGACAGTTTTAATGTTAATCACTGGCTGTGGTTTTGGCAACATGGAAGAGAGCCGTGTTTCAGCTTTGTGTTTTGTAATTGTTCAGCATAAGATGTATTTGCTCAAATGCTGGTATTCGAAGCCGGGTTTGGAGTCTGAGCCTGAGTCGGAATGGAAACCAGAGGACAGGTATGCAGGTGTTATAAAACTCTTTCGATACCGATACCGATTTTTACAAACAGTCTCCCTCCAGTCTCAGCAGTTTCTTCTTGATTGCCATGCCGGAGGAAAACCCCCCCAGGGTCTTATCAGCTCTGATTACCCGGTGACAGGGAATGATAACCGGCCAGGGGTTATGGGCCATGGCCGTGCCCACTGCCCGGGCCCCTCCGGGGCTGCCGGCCATGGCTGCCAGCCGGGAATAAGTCACGGTACTGCCCCAGGGTACAATCCAGAACAGGGTCTTCAGGACCCTGGCCCTGAAGGGCGGAATATTTTGCCAGTCCAGGGGAAGATCCGGGTCAATGGATCCTGCACTGTTCTGGTAGTATCTGCAAAGGCTTTCAAGAGCCCTGGAAGGCTTTGGTGATGTATCAATGCAGTTTGCGGTCCCTGAATGCGCAGACAGCAGGTGTGTGCTTGCTATGCGGCCTTTACTCCAGACAAGGACCAGGGTGAATTCGGGGTGAATAAGATATTCGTGCATGGTGTAAGGTTAAAGGTGTAGGGTTAAAGGTGCAAGGAAAAACTGGCAGGGCTTATTGGTTATACCTGGAATAAGCCTTTATTTTTCAGCGCAAATTATATACATACAGAACTTCCAGTTTTTCAGAAATGCATGTTATAATTGCTGTGACATGATTTTAAAGATCACAGTATGCATGGAAACCGTCAAAGCTTAAGGAGCAGAAATGAGTCAAAAGGTAGTAATTATCGGTGCGGTAGCCCTTGGACCCAAGGCGGCCTGCAGATTCAAGCGCCTGGAGCCTGACTCTCAGGTGATCATGATCGATGAAAACGAAATTATTTCCTATGGCGGCTGCGGCATACCCTATTACGTTTCCGGGGATATAAGCGACGCCAGGGAACTGCAGTCAACTACCTTTCACATGGTCCGCGACGTTGATTTTTTCCGCGATGCCAAGGATGTACAGGTTCGCACCCGGACCAGGGCACTGAGCATCGACCGCATGGCCAAAAAAGTGCATGTGCATGACCTGGAAAACGATGAAAAGTACTACCTGGATTATGACAAGCTGGTTCTGTCCACGGGCAGCAGCCCCAGGAAGCTGCCCCTGTCCGGGGTGGATCTGCCCGGAGTGTATGCCATTTCCGGGCTGGAAGAGGCCATAAGGCTAAAGGATCAGATCAGCCAGAGCGGCGTGGAAAAGGCTGTTGTGGTGGGGGCCGGGCTTATCGGCCTGGAAATGGCCGAGGCCCTGACAGACCTGTGGGGTATTGAGACCAGTGTGGTGGAGATAGCCCCCCAGCTGCTGCCCGGATTTGTCAGCCCTGATATGGCCCGCATGGTCGCCAACGTCCTGGAAGAAAATGATATCTCCCTGTACACAGGGGAGCAGGTCAGGGAAATCTTCGGCGGGGACAGGGTCAGGGGCGTCAGAACGGACCAGAGGGACCTGGAAGCGGACATGGTGGTTATGGCTGCAGGGGTTGTCCCCAATTCAAACCTGGCCCGGGAGTCAGGTCTGGAAGTCTCGCCTCAGGGGGCCATTGTCGTGGATAAACAGATGCGTACCTCGGATGCCGATATATTTGCCGGCGGAGACTGCGTTCAGATTGAAAACCTTATCACAGGCAAGCCGGGTTATTACCCCATGGGTTCCATGGCCAACCGCCAGGGCCGGGTCATCGGAACCAACCTGGCTGGAGGCAGTGACGAGTTTCCCGGAGCAGTGGGCTCTTTCGTGGTCAAGCTGTTCGATCACGCTGTATCCGGTACGGGGCTCAGCATCGAAACCGCATCCAGGCAGGGTTCTGATGCATTCAGCGCTTTTGTGACCCAGTTCGACAAGTCCCACTTCTACCCGGAAAAGGACCTCCTCTACCTGGAAATGGTGGTGGATAGGAGCAGCGGGCGTATCCTGGGCCTGCAGGGGCTGAGTACAGGCGGTGACAGTCTCAAGGGCCGCATAGACTGTGTTGCCGCCCTTCTGCCCGGTAAGCCCACCACAAAGGACCTGAGCAATCTGGAGGTATCCTACTCGCCGCCTTTCGGCTCCGCCATGGACGCCTTGAACAACCTGGGCAACGTGGCCGAGAATATTCTGCAGGGCCACAACATGGGCATTGGCCCGGGGGAATTCGCCAGACTGTGGCAGGAAAGGGGTCAAAGGGACGTGGTTTTCATGGATTGCCGGGGCGAGGACAATGCCGCCCCCCTGGTGGAAAAACACCCGGAAAAATGGAAAAACGTCCAGACCGAAACCCTGGAGGCCAACGTGGACCAGGTGCCCCGGGCGGAAACAGTGGTCCTGGTGTGCAACAACGGCGGGCGCTCCTACGAGGCCCAGCTCAAGCTGG
>PWFB01000111.1 GCA_003553695.1 Desulfonatronospira sp. | reverse complement strand
TTTCTTTTGGCAAGGAAATCAAGCAATTATGAGGAGGCGTATCTTAATACGTTGACGAATAATTGTGCAGATTGACGCCGCCAAAGGGAAAAAGAACCGTTTCCGGATGAAAACTAAATAACCCTTCCTCCTGTTCCTCTAATCCATCAAGCCATCATTCTCAACCCAACTGCCTCTCACCCCATGGGAAAATTCTCCACCAGGTCCCAGACACCGCAGGGGCAGCATTTGCCGCAGAAACCGCATCCGATGCATTTTTCCGGATCTGCTGCCCGCTGAAATTTTCCCTGGGGAAGGTCTGTCCGCTCAATAGCCCCGGTGGGGCAGACAGCATCGCAAAGCCCGCAATCCATGCACGATCCACATGACGAGCATTGGGCAGCACAGCCGTCCAGGCCCTGGAACTCTGTCAGCCTTGGATCATAGTATTCCTGGGTCATGCGGGAATAATCGATGCGCTCCGAACTCTCGCTGTACTCCATATCGAATCTTTCCAGCCATGATTTGCCCTGGTCCGGGCGTTTTCCCTTGAGCAGGGCATCAATGGCCTGAGCGGCCCTGCGCCCGGCCCCGATGGCATCGGTTAAAAGACCGGGCTTTACAATATCGCCGATGGCAAAGACCTGCGGATCAGAAGTCCGGTTTTCCTGATCCACTTGTACAAATCCGTTCCGGGTACTTATGGATTCAGGCAGAAACTCCAGATCCGGCACATCACCTATGGAAATGACCACTGTATCTGCCGGTATTACTTCCCCTGAGGTCAGGACCACTCCTTCAGTAGTCACCTCTTTGGTGAAGCAGGGATACCTGAACCTGGCTCCTGCGTGTTCGGCCTCCCGGCGCTCCTTGCCAAAGGAAGCCGGCTCCTGGATATCTATCAGGGTGATTTCCCGGGCTCCCAGCCTGTGGGCCTCGGTGGCCACGTCACAACCGACATTGCCGGCTCCGATGATCACCAGCCTTTCCCCCACTGTCTGGGTCCCCTGCCTGGCGTTTTTTAAAAAGGTCAAAGCCGGGATAATCCTGTCGGAACCTGGAATGGGGATGGTCCTGGGTGTTCTTGCCCCCACCGCCACAACCAGGTAATCAAAATCGGATTTAAGCTGCTCAAATTCACTTCTGGAGAGCTTCTGCTGCAGGTGCACATGCGGCAGGACTTTGCGCACCCTCTCCAGCTCAGTATCCAGGATTGCTGCTGGAATGCGGTTTGCCGGGATGGCGGTGGACATTTTGCCCCCAAGGACCTTTTCCAGATCGAATATCACTGCATCGTGGCCCATGAGACGCAGCTGCCAGGCTACGGATATGCCTGCAGCCCCTCCGCCGATTACGGCCACCCTGGAACCGCTCAGATCAGGCAGATCCGGCACCCTGGACCTGGTTCCCTCGCGGCCCAGGCAGGTGATATCCACAGGCTGCAGATTGCTTGCCGTTCTGGCACAGCCCTGCATGCACAGGTTGGGGCACAGATATCCGCAGATTGACGCCGGAAAAGGGGTAAAGGCCAGGGCTACATCTACGGCCTCGTCCACCTTGCCCTCCCGGATCAGCCTCCAGCGCTCCTGCACGGGCATGCCTGTGGGACAGGACCACTGACAGGGGGCCATGTACTTTCTGTGCTCCCATACAGGTACGTAGCGGCGAAGGTCTCCGGTGGTAATAATAGGGATCTGGCTGCGATCCAGGTCTGTCAGGTCTCCAATCAGTCCTCCCCTGCCCAGCTCTTCATCCCAGACCTCATCACGGAATTCTGCCATGGAACGCCGCCTGGCCCCGACTTTTTCCATAGGGGTCCGGGCCACCAGACACTGCCAGTCCTGACGCACACAAAGCTTGTCATACAGGTTTTCACTGTTGATTTTTTGCAGGAAAATACGCAGGTTCGTGGAAAGCCACTCCCACATTTCATCAGAAATGGACTCCAGCCTGGCATCGGCCTGGCTGTAGCCCTCAATGGGGCCTCTAAAGAATATTTTTCCACCGACCATCCCAACACAGGGACGGTATCCCATGACACTGGCCGGGTCCTGGGGCTCATGCCCGCAGATGACAGCCACTCCCCCGGCCATGAACTCGGCAAAATAGTCCCCGGCGGAACCCAGCACCCAGAGCTCCGGGGGCTCAAATCTGGGGTTGAACTTGGTCATGGTCATGCCCCTGGAACCTATATTGCCGGCAACAAACACCCGCCCCTGGGCCATGGCATTACAGGCCCCGTTGGTGGCGTGGCCGTGCACCACGATTTCCGCCCCGGCATTGAGCCACCCGATATCATCCGAAGCCGGCCCCATTATCTGGATTGTTGTGCCGGGAAACCCCATGGAACCTGCCCGCTGCCCGGATGCCCCGGTAATCACCACTCTGGTATCTTCACCGCCGGGTTTGAATATCCTGCCTCCGAGACCATGCTGGCCAAAGGCTTCAATTTCTATGCTTGATGCCCCCTGAGTTACTGCCTCCTGGATCCTCTCCTCCAGCACCCGCGAAGACACCCTGCCGGAATCATCCCTGCCCTTGAGCCTTATTGTTTCCGCTTCCTGCATCTTTTTCTCCTGAATATTACACCGCATACTTGATGGCCAGCCTGTCAGCCACTGCCTTGTCCGCAATGCCCAGAGCGTCGGACATGCCTATGGGCAGGGAAGTGGAACGGCCCAGGGGTGCCAGTATTTTCCTGATCTCGGTATCAAATCCCACGTAAACATCTACCACCCGCTCAGCCACCTTTTCCGGGTCCAGGCGGCGGTAGAGCCTTGGATCCTGAGAAGTGATGCCCTTGGGGCAGCGCCCGATATTACAGATATTGCAGCGATCCCCCTCGGTGCCCAGGCAGCCTGCCCCGGCCTGCATGATATACTTGCCTATCTGCACCACGCTTGCTCCCAGCATGATCAGTGCCGCGGCATTGGCGGCCAGATTGCCGTTTTTCCCGGCACCTCCACCGGCTATCAGGGGCAGTTCGTTCTGCTGGCCCAGCTTGACCAGGTTCAGGTAACAGTCCCGCAGGTTGGAGGCTATGGGATGGCCCATATGATCCATGGAGACATTGTAGGCCGCTCCAGTGCCTCCGTCTTCTCCGTCAATGGCCAGGCCTGAGGCATAAGGATTGCGGGTGAGATTATTCAGCACCGCCAGGGAAGTGCTGGATGCCGAAATCTTGGGATAAACCGGCACCCTGAACCCCCAGGCCATGCTCATGGACTGGATCATCTTGGCCACGGCCTCTTCGATGGAATACTTGGTCTGGTGCGTCGGGGGACTGGGCAGGCTCACTCCCGGGGGCACACCACGGATGGCGGCTATGAGCTTGTTGACCTTGTGCCACTGCAAAAGGCCGCCGTCTCCGGGCTTGGCCCCCTGGCCGTACTTGATCTCTACGGCGCAGGGGTCCTCCTTCATTTCCGGCAGGGCATGGATTATCTCGTCCCACCCGAAATATCCGCTGGCGATCTGCAAGATTACGTACTTGAGAAACCTGGAGCGCAGAAGCCTGGGCGGACACCCCCCCTCCCCGGTACAGATGCGCACGGGCATGCCCAGTTCTTCATTGAGGTAGGCCACACCCATCTGCAGACCTTCCCACATATTGGGAGACAGGGCCCCGAAGCTCATGCTGCCTATCATCAAAGGATGGATCTCGCGTACCGGAGGCGTCCAGCCGTTTGCCTTCCAGCTTGCAAGGGCTTTGGCCGGAGGCAGAACCCGGCCCAGGAGGGTGCGCAGTTCGAATTCATGACGACCGGCATCCAGGGCCGGATCGGTGAGCATGGATATGCGCATGAACTTCATCTGGTCCAGGACGCTGTCTCCGCGATTGCGCCGTCCGCCCCTTGTTCTGGGTTGCCCGCCCCTGTCCCGGTGGAACCTGAGCATATCCATGGACTCAGATTTTATGGCTGCAATGGAATTGTTGGGACAGACCAGATTGCACATGGAGCATCCAATACAGGCATAGCCGGGATCGGTCCTCTGCCGGATGCCGTGGTAGACTCCAAAGTTGGAGGTGGGCTTTTCCCGGCCTCCCACAAAGGGAACCACTATATTTCTTTTGCGGAAAGTCCCCAGTTCAATGGCATTGACCGGACATACCGCTGTACAGCGCCCGCAAAGGGTGCAGGTTTTTACGTCCCAGTGTATCTGCCAGGGGAGATCGCGCTGGCTTAATGTTGAAGGGGTAATGGCTGCGTCTGTCGGCATATCCTGACCTCCTTGCATTCAGGGGAGACTATGGCTGTATCCAGGTGCATGGGTTGAAAATCCAAAGACTTGTCCCGGTCGGGTATTACTGCATCCAGGCCGCAGGCCTCTGATGAAAAGGCATAAAGCCCGGGCCTGCCGCCCACTATGCCCGGGCGAAGCTTCTTGCGGTCCTGGACCATAAACATGGTTTTATCCGGCAGGCATCCGATGACACAGTTGGGGCCGTCGATAATCAGCCGTCTGCAGGCCTGCTTTAACCTCTGCAGAAATTCCCTGTCCGGATGAGCTTCCAGGTCGCTGTCCTGAAGGGGCGTAATGATGTGCTTGTAGGCTTCGATACCCAGGCCCATTTCCTTCAGAGTGAAATGCAGGATATGGGTGAAGACCTCCGAATCAGACTGATAGCCCTCGTAGCCTACAACGCCCTGGGTGCTCAGGTATTCTTTAATGGGCACAAAGGCGGTGTTCTCTCCGTTGGTCATGCTGGAGACGCCCTGGATGAAAAACGGGTGACAGGCATACAGGTTGATGCCGTAGTTGGTGTTCTGCCTGCCCTGGGCCAGGATCTGGCGGGCACAGAGCTCTTCCCGGTCCAGGCCCAGGTACTGCCCGGTCTCCAGAGGATCTCCCACCTCCTTGATGGTAATGACATCCGGCCAGAAGCTGAAGACCACCATGTCTTCCTTTTCCTGCCCCATATGCCTGAGATGCAGACGGATCCCGGTTAATTTACGTTCCTGTAAAACCTGCTCCAGGCTTTTAAAATCTTCAGGAGGATCAAAGACCTGTATGAGGTAGATCTCGCGTCTGGGAGTACCCGGGGGAGGATTGCCTGTGGTGTCCAGGGTAAGCTGAAACCGGGGGGTAAACCCCAGTTCAGCCATGTATTCCTCCATGCGTTTAAAGCCGTCGCGGGTAAAAATCCCGGACAGAATGGGCAGTCCTTTATACCTGCTGAAAGGGCCTTCCAGGGAACTGAGAAAAAGACCCACTCCTGAACCGTCGTGGCCCTCCTTCATCATGTCCAGGGCCTCAATGGCCTTCATGGGCGAAATACAGGAGGTGCTGGTAAGTGAAAACAAGCGGCACATGTTGATTTACTCTCGGGTTGAAGGTAAAAGCGATAGTTGCGGCAACTGTTTCCCGGCCTGAACAGGCCGCTTACAGTCAGCCATGCGCACCGGCAAAGAGCCATTAACGCATGCCGATCCACGTGGGCCGGGCCTCAGACATGTTTTGGGCAAGAAACACCTTGCGGGCAGGCCTACAGAAAAGTAGACATCTTTAAAAATAATTTGTCAAGATTGTAATAGAGACTCCGGCCAAAATCTATTTCGACCCCAAGCATGCTTTCGAGGCATCAGCTTAATACCTGGCACACACTTTGAGCCATGGCCATGTCTGAATGAAAGCCTGAACCCCCTGAAACACCAGGTACCTCCCCGGCTCTGTTTGAAATCAGTCTAATGCGAATAATTATGCTGCTGAAACTTTTTATAGTTCTAGCACATACTCATCCTGGCTGTTTTGAATACATATCCATTTTATCAGCCATCAGGCACTGGCAATGCCCATAATAAATTTACCTTTTTGTAAAAAATTTACAATGGCACAATTTGCAGCCCTGGGTCTGCATATATAAGTGCTAATGAAAATTATTCTTGACAACCACCGGGGCGTAGTAAAATATACACTAAAATTATCACCCTCATCACTTCTTTTATGTTTGACCAAATACATGACTGCCTGAATACATCAATCAGACAGTCAGACTGAACAAAATCCAGTAACCAGGGAGGTAGTTATGTGCATATGATTACCGGTTTTCAGGGAAGCCTTCCAAAGCGACCCATGAAAGCCAAAAAACCCGAGGAAGTGTAAGCTCAACCATTTTTAAAACGTTCTGGAGGACAAAATGGACGCAAGAGATGCAAAAACATACCTGACCAGCCTTTGCCTGGCCGCCCTGCTCACAGGCGGCGGGTTTGCCGCTCCGGGCCCGGCCTTTGGCATGGGACAGAGCGGATGCTCCACCAATGGAGCCGCAACGGACACCAACAACGGTGACGACAACGACGATGACATTGATGATGACATTGATGAGGAACCCGATGGAAACGGGGCCTGAGAAGGGAACGGCAGCTGATAAGGCTGTCCTGGACGCAGGTCGCGTCCTTTATCTAACCCCCAGCGCCGGCAGGTTGCCGGCGCTGGGATTGAACTTTGCCTGGAGAAACTGCAACTGTTCGCCACAAAATTGATTTATACCCAGCCAATAAATTTTTTACATCCTCAGCCCGAGCTGTCATGCAACCAACTGAAAAAGATCTGGAAAATATATTCCCGGCATGTAAAAGTCTTGTCTCCCGGCAGACCTGGTCCGCTCTGGTTTCCAGAATGGACATGAATCCGGACCCGGAAAAATTTCCGACAGTGATTTCATCCCTGTCTCATGAACTGGAACTTCCAGAATACCTGAATGAGCTGGCTGACCTGGAAATTGCCCTCTACAGCTGCCTTCAGCTGCAGGACCAGGTGCCTTCCAGTGTTCACAAAAAAATGATCAATCCTTCCCTGAAAATGCTGGAACTGCACTGGAAAGGACTGGACAAGGTCCTGGACGGGGCCGGTGATCAAAAGATCCACCCTGCCTCACAGCCGGAACTCATGCTTGTCTGGTTCGATCCGGACAGCGGCCGCTCCAGAGCTCAACCTGCAGACCAGCGGACTCTGACAGCACTGAAGATAGTCAATGAAGATCAGCCCATGGGCAGCACCGCCCTGGAGTATAAAGTCAATCTGGCAGAACTGCACCGGGCAGTGGACCAGTCAGCAGCCAGAGGCCTGATCCTGGCACCGCGCACCCGGCTTGGCAGGGACCCGGAAATATTTCAGCCCCATGATAAGTCTTTTGAACGCTTTATGCATCCCAGGGTATTTACCCTGCAATGGCACATTACCCAGGCCTGCGATCTGAACTGCAAGCACTGCTACGACCGCTCCTCCCGCAGCCCCCTGTCCCTGGAAAGCGCATATTATGTACTGGATGAACTGGAGAAATTCTGCATCCGCAACAATGTCCGGGCCAAAGTCACCTTTACCGGGGGCAACCCCCTGCTTTATCCACATTTTGACCAGCTTTACCTGGAAGCAGTCAGACGGGGCTTTCCGGTAAATATCCTGGGCAATCCAGCATCCAGGCAGCGCCTGGAACAACTCCTGGCGATTCAGACGCCGTCCATGTATCAGGTGAGTCTGGAAGGCCTTCGCCAACACAACGATTTCGTCCGCCAGCCCGGATACTTTGACCGGGTCATGGAATTTCTGCCCCTTCTCCGGGAACTGGGCATCTCCTCCCAGGTCATGCTGACCCTGACCAGGGACAATATGGACCAGGTTCTGCCCCTGGGCGAGCACCTGCGGGATATGACCGA
>PWFB01000059.1 GCA_003553695.1 Desulfonatronospira sp. | reverse complement strand
GATTTCGTCCAGCACAACCCATTGTCCTGCTTTCAGATGACCGGTTAAAGCCTCAAGACGATGAGGATCCTTCATAAGTTCCAGATGAAGCGATGAATCAAGCAGGTCAAGGCGCAGGGAATCACCAAGAACCTGATTGAGCCAGGTTGTCTTTCCCGTGCCTCTTGGTCCGAAGAGAAAAAATGAATGGTCAGGGCAAGACAATAGCCTTGGTATGAACTTATTATCATTAGCTTTCATGCGTTTCGCCTTTTGCAACGTAATAATGCAATGCATTCTTACACTTCAAAAAGAAATTTGCAAGAAATAAACAATACTTCTGCTTGTGCTCGGACCGGGATAGTCCACTGAATTTTTTTGCTGTTTTGGAGTCGGACCGAGATAATTTGCCGAATTTTCGAATAATACGTTTCAAAACAGGCTGCTTTTTTGCCTTGGAACGCCTGTTTCACCCGCAAAACAGGCACTGTAAAGGTCTGTATGTTGCCAACAGGGAACGATGTGCCGAATCGAAAATATGTCAAATTTATATCCTGTTTCGCTTTACGTCTTCAAAAAGCCAGGCCTTGATAAGTGCTTGATAAGGCTTGTCCCGTTTCTTTGCTTCTATCTTAATCTTTTCCAGCAAAGGCTCGGGGAGCCGCAGGGAAATCGTTTTCATGGTGGGCTTCAGGTTTGGAAAAGAAGCGGACCCGGCTTTGCTCCAGTCTAGATATTCACTGGAGTCATGGCTCTCCCAAAAAGCTCTTTCTTCAGCCTCGCACGATAATCATCGCGGGGATAAATAGGAAGGTGGCTGCGCGGAGCTCGTATATACACTTAACGAGGTGACCGTAACTAATATCAGTACCATACCCAGAATCTGCGTACCTGCCAGATATTGATTCAGAATAACGACCCCGAACAGTGACGCGGTGACCGGCTCGACCATTGCCACTATTGAGGCAACTGCCGGCGCAGTATGGTTCAGGCCGATGATGTACAGAACAAACGATAATCCTGCACCGAACACACCCAACGCTGCGAAAAACGGCCAATCTTTTGAACTCAGGACTGCAATGGCCTGGTCAACATCGGCCGGCAGGATAAGGACCATGACAAGTACCGCAAACGCGATTGAAAGAATTGCCTGCGGGCTGCCATGGGGCGCCGCATACTTGAAGCCGAAAATGAATATTGCGTAGGAGAGTCCGGCAAGCAGACCGGCACCAACCCCCATAGGAGTGACCCCGCCCGCACCGATATCGTAGATCTGTGTTAGCAAAATAATACCAACCATCACCACCGCAATCGCAGCCCACTTCGGCACGGTGGGACTTTCAAGCTTTAGTGCGAATGAAACTAGGTACACGAACACCGGGGCGCAATACATCAACGTAGCCGCTACCGCAACGCTTCCATGCGCGATGCTCAGGAAATAGAAAGAGAAGTTGCCTGCTACACCAATACCGGCAATGGCTGACCAGAACCATAACCGGCCCCTTGAGAGTCCGCTGCCGTGCGGGCGCAGCATTAGCCAGACGAGCACGAACAGCAGTCCGATAGCGCCACGGTATAGTGAAACGACGAACGGATTCCAGCCATCGGCCATGAGAATACCGCCGATTCCGCCGGATAAGCCCCAGAAAATAGCTGCCAGTGCAACCAAAGCTGTACTCGCGCCCACCATTTGATCTCGCATTTTCATGATGAAGTTAAAACGGTTTGTGACGGTGAATTTATGAGGGTGATGGTGGTCATTTTACTGGAGGTCCATGATCAAGGGCCACAAAGAAAAAACGGTATGGACCACGCCTTAACACTGTGGGCATGCTTTGTTCCCTTCCATATCAATCCGCATCCGCAAATCCCCTCCGAAATCGCCAGGGCGCTGACCATTATCTCCTTAGCCCGCTCCAGCTTCAAGCTTTTTTTCGCATATAATGAGCAAGGACATTGCGGAATTATCTGCCCCATAAAATCGGTAGCTGCCCACTCACTATCCTTTTTAAGGGCATGTTCCGTTAAAAACAAGCTCGCTCGACTTTGGAACCAATCAGGAGATTCGTCAAGGGCGAAGACTTCTGGCCATAAGCAAGAGTAAAGCTGCATATGGACACAAATACCCGCATCATGGCTGGAGTTTCCTGGCTAACGACGGAACTTTTCATGCCCCCGGTTAGATCATCTTGGAGGTGCTGCGCATTTTAACGGGCAAGTGCTCGCCATCAGGTAAACACCCTGTTCACTAACAGCTATAAGTAGATACTGAAATATGGCCCAAGCCCTGCAGCAGGCCCTGGACGCGGGGACAAAACTGGTTCATAATGTCCGGGAAGAGGGGATTTTCAGGCAAGATAGAAAGTCAAGACTCTGGAAATTTACCTTTAACATTCTGCATTCAACTGCCTGTTAAGCTCAGACCCCATAAGCAGGAAACTATTACCCGGAGAAATCATGGCCCACAAACATGACTATGATCTGGCAATCATCGGCGGTGGTGCGGCAGGCCTTACAGCCGCTTCAGGCGCGGCCGGACTTGGCGTCAAAACCCTGCTGATCGAAAAGGAAGAGAACCTGGGAGGCGACTGCCTGCATTACGGGTGTGTGCCCAGCAAGACCCTGATTCATTCGGCAAAGGCCCTTCACACCATAAAAAATGCAGACAAATACGGTCTGCCCAGGGTGGAACCCGGACCTGTGGATTATTCCCTGGTCAGACAAAGGATTCAGGATGTAATATCCACTATCCAGAAACATGATTCTCAGGAGCGGTTCTGCCGGTTGGGGGCCAGGGTGGAGTTCGGCACCGCCAGCTTCGTGGATGAGCACTGTGTTCTCATGGACGGCCAGAAAATATCCGCAGCAAAATGGCTCATTGCCGCTGGTTCTTCTCCTGAAGCCCCGGCCATCCCCGGACTGAAAAAAGTCCCATACATCACCAACAGGGAAATTTTTTACCTGGACAGCCTTCCTGAGTCCATGATCGTCCTGGGAGGTGGACCTGTTGCCGTGGAAATGGCCCAGGCTTTTACCCGGCTGGGTGCGAAGGTGACAGTCATACAGAGAAGCCCCCAGATTCTCAGCAAAGAAGACCAGGATATGGCTTACGAACTGCTTCAGATTCTTCAAGGGGAAGGAATCGATTTTTATCTTGGGGCAAAGATTACTGGGGTCAGAGAGTCGGGCCTGCAGAAGAAAGTTTTTTTCAAACAGACGAACGGGGATGAGCAAGTCGTAACAGCGGACACAATCCTGGTCGCCATGGGCAGGACACCCAATACAGCAAAGCTTTGCCTGGAAAATGCCGGGGTTGAATCCGGTTCCAGGGGTATCCAGGTGGATACCAGGCTGAGGACTTCCCAGAAACATATCTTTGCCGCTGGAGATATAACCGGTGACTACCAGTTTACCCACGCGGCAGGGTATGAAGGCGGTATCGTCCTGGCCAATGCCGTGTTCCGTTTGCCCAGAAAAACTGACTATACCTTGATGCCCTGGTGTACCTATACTGATCCGGAGCTGGCCGGAGTGGGCATGAACGAGAAAAGGGCGGCCCTGGCCGGAATTGATTGCAGTGTCTGGACCGAGGAATTTTCCGGGAATGACCGAAGTCTGGCCATGGGCAACACCTCCGGAAAGATCAAGATGATTCTGGATAAAAAGGAAAAAGTAATCGGCATTCAGATCCTGGGGCCTGGAGCCGGGGAACTCATAAATGAATGGGTGGCGGTCTTAAACGGCCAGGTAAAACTTTCAACCCTGGCCTCGGCTGTACATCCCTATCCCACTCTGGGGGAAATCAATAAAAGGGTGGCCGGTTCATACCTGGCCCCGAAGATCTTTTCAGAAAGAGTGAAGAAGGGATTAAAGTTCTTTTTCAGCCTCAAGGGACGGGCTTGCGGGTGATTACAGTCACATCCCGGAGACGCTTATGCGCATCTGGAAATCCATCCTCTCCAGCCTAGTTTCCCTCAACAAGCACCCTCCTGGAAAAAGCATCCGGGCGGCAGCAACTTCAAAAAATCAACCCTTGCTTTTTGAGCTCAAGGCATCAAAGGAGCAGCGTCAAGGCCCAGATCCAGATCATATCCGCTCATGAGGTTGGCATTGGCCACCGCCTGCCCAGATGCTCCCCGGCACAGATTGTCTATGCAGGAGACTATGATCAGCCTTCCTGTACGCTGGTCCCGGACAAAACCCAGGTCACAGAACATGGTCCCACGCACCCACCTGGTCTCGGGAAGCACTTTCTCAGGCATTATGCGTACCCAGGGAGTGTCTTGGTAAAAATCCCTGTAGATCCTGCGTATCTCCTGGGTTTGCATCCTGCTGTTCAAGGTAACATAGCATGTGCTTAAAATACCCCTGTTCATGGGCACCAGATGCGGACTGAAGGAAATGCGCATATCCCGGCCCGAAGCCAGGGAAAGTTCCTGCTCCATTTCAGGGGTGTGCCTGTGGCTGCCCAGGCTGTAGGCCCTGAAGCTGTCTGTTACTTCACAAAAAAGGGTCCCGGTTTTGGCTACCCGGCCTGCTCCACTGGTGCCGGACTTACTGTCGGCAATAATACCCTCTGGATCAAATATTTTATGTTTAAGCCCCGGGTACAGGGCCAGGATGACTGAGCTGGGATAACAGCCGGGGTTGGCTACAAGATTCGCCCCGGCTATCCGGTCCCTGTATATCTCGGGCAACCCGTACACGGCTTCTTTGAGCCATGTCTTCCGGCTATGCTCCAGACCATACCAGGCACTGTACTCCGCAGCGTCCCTCAAGCGAAAATCAGCACTCAGATCCACGACCCTGGCCTTTTGATCCAGGAAGGCTGCGGCCATATCCATGGCAGCCCCGTGGGGAACAGCCAGAAATACCGTTTTACAGTCTCTGGCCACTAGTTCCGGATCCGGAAATGTAACAGCGATACTACCGGACTTTGTTCCCTGCATATAGGGAAAAAGTTCCTGCAATGTTTTGCCGGCTTCGGAACGCGAAGTCACCGCACCGATCTCAAAGCCCGGGTGTGTGCTCAAAACCCTGATCAACTCCATTCCGGTATAACCGGTAGCTCCTACCACAGCCACATTTTTTTTCTGCATCTCAACTGTCTCCCCACCGCCCAAAAAGCGGGTCAATGTTTTGTTTTGCAAACTTTAAAAAAGGCATTATGAAAACTGCTTTACAGGATGTCAATGAATACCGGGGCCCAGGATAGTGGATCGCAATATGAACAGGCACCTGCACACTCTTGATTGAAGGGGAAAAATCCGCCATGGGTTTTTTAAAACATTGACTTGCTGTCAGGATTTAAAATACAATTAATGGATGCTGCGAATGTTCCGAGCTGCCAGGATAAAAAGCTGTCCTGGGCAAGCACTTCCATGCAGCGTTACTCCCATTCATCCCTCTACCCCCACTAAGGAGGCAGATGTGAAACCCCTGTATCTTTTTTTTACCCTGTTGATGTCCCTGGTGCTCTTTTTCGGTACCACAGGCTGCGAAGATCCAGCTGAAACTGAGACTCGTAACCAGGAAAGAACCCCGGCAGAAGAACCAGACCGGGAAGTACCGGACAAAGTAGAGCCCGCTCCGGAAGTACCGGATAAGGCAGAACCCAAGCAGGATGTGCCTGGCAACGCAGAGTCCGCTCCGGAAACGCCGGATAGAGCTGATTCGGCACCGGAAACAGAGCCTGAACCGGAAATACCCGATCCGGCGAATCAAAACTGAGAATCTGGCAGGTCCTGATCACGCAGGGACTCAAAGTCCGCCAGGTATTCGTGCCTGCCGCTGTGCAGCCCTTCCAGCAGATCCCGGGGGGTGTCCTGGAAAGCCTTTGTTCCCGGGGCAGTCTGTAAAAGATCCCTGTCCACGGTGGGTATAAGGTTATAATGTTGCCACCTGGCCACGTAATACCTGACAATGTTGGGAAGCTCGCTGAAAACGGTGACCTCCGGATCTGGCAGGCCAAAGCTGGATTTTTTCAGTTTGGCCACAGAAAGAATCTGGCTCTGGTAAAATTTGTCCAGAAACATAACCTCCTGAGGCAGTCGTCCGTCGTAACCCAGGGGCCGCAGCATGCGCAGAAAGAGCTTCAGACTGTAGCCGCCCAGGCTGGCCATTGAGTAAGGCACATGAATTGCCCTGGGCTTCTTGACCCCCAGGGCGTCTTTTACCGCCAGGATCAAACGGCTTAATTCCACCGGCTCCGGGTCCACAAAGTGATAGGTCTGGCCTGTAAACTCTTCCCGGTGCTGCAGTACATGGTGCACAAACGGAGCAATCTTTTCCGTGTGCGTGTAAGAATGTCTTACTCCCGGCCTGGTCAGCAGAAACATCATGGACTGGGTGGCTATGGAAAAAAGCAGGCGCTGAAAGCCCTGGATCTTGTGGTCATGCTTTCCGTAAACCACGCCCAGCCGGATTACCGTGTAGTCCAGCCCCCTGGTTTCATGCAGGTGTTTCAGGGTCATTTCAGCCATAAGCTTGGAACGGGGATAAAAAGGCATGGACGTGGACAGAGGCAGATGATCGTCTTCGGCGACTCTTTGTCCCATGGGCTGCAGAGCTGCAGAACTGAAGTGGATAAAAGGCACCCTGAGGGCCATGGCCGCCTTTGCCAGGTTGATGCTTCCCAGATAATTTACTTCGTATGCAAGCTGCGCTCCCCCGTCCAGGGGAGGAATGGCGCAGTTGACTATAAAGTCCGGCCGGTATGTTTCCAGGTATGACTTTATATCTTCAGGTTCCCTGAGGCTAAGGCGCTTGCTGTTGGGATCCAGAATCTCGTAGGCATCCCCGTGCTTTGACTTGAAATAGTGCATCAGGGTTCCGCCTATAAGGCCCGACCCGCCAACTATGAGACCCCGCCGCTTGATTCTGCCCAGTTTCTTGCCGGCCTCGATTAATTTTTGAAAAAGGCTGACCGTATCCAAAAAAGCCTTTTTCTCCTCGCTTACAACCTGCTGATAAAACATGCAGTGCCGGCACCTGGTGATGGTCTGGGCAAAGGCCCCCCGCACCTCTCCCCCGCAGCAGGTGCCCGCCACAACCCAGCACGCCCTTCCGGCGTTCTGTCCTCCATGCACACCGTCCAGGCGGCTTTCCCTGGCCGCCGGGCAGATATGTTCCTGGTCAAGTCCCTGCCCGGGTCCTCTGCCGCACTGCATGACTTCCCAGCAGTTCTGTTTGCCCGGGTCAGGAGAAGGGGATATATTATCACCCTTTATTGCCTTCTGGTTTTGTCTGCTCATATTGATTCCCTGGTTTTAAAATAATCTCTTTAGTAGAATTTTTTTAGCTTATTGTTTTCTTGCAGGCAATGCCCCGTGCAGGCATCGGCCACTCTGGTCCAAACTGTTTGCCTCTGGCCTTTTTTTTAGGCATACTCTTTTGCCTCTGCTGTTGAGTTCATCGACAGAACAAAAAGTTTCCGGCTGTATCCTGTCCGGAAGACATAAGGCGGGGCTGAACCCGGACAATATGCAGCCTGTTTGATGCGGGGAAAAAATGAACCACGATCCAATTCTTGTCACCGGGGCATCGGGGTATATCGGCAGCAGGCTTATTCCCATGCTGCTTTACAAGGGATACCGGGTCAGGGCCATGGTACGCTCCAGACCAAAGCTTGACTGCAAAACCTGGATAAACCATCCCGCCCTGGAGGTGGTGG
>PWFB01000072.1 GCA_003553695.1 Desulfonatronospira sp. | reverse complement strand
GAGTTTTTAAGCTGGGATAAATTCTAATAACATGCTTTAAATCAAATTCGGTGTTTTACGGTTTTGATTAACGCTTCCTACGTCGCTCAGACAGTTTACGCCTAGTTTGCCGAATCCCCGGACCCTGGCTTTTCGTCCGCAGGTGGTGAATAGTTACTTCTTAATTATTCATTTTTCGACTTTTTGCAGGTGTATCTGATAAAGGGCTATTTTACAGCTTCACACCAATTTTAAAAAAATAGCACTTTTCACATTGACATGCGTACAAGACGCCTGATAATAGCCTGATCGTAACACGAAAGAAATAATAGTCACATCAAGAGTGAAAGTTGTCTAATGGCGTAATACTAAAATCTATTATCTGCGAAGGAGCAAATCATGAAAACCTTGCTGAGATCATTGCCGGTTATGGCCATTCTCTTTTTTCTGGGGGCCTATACGTTGCAGGCCCATGAAATAAAGCTTTACCTGGACCAGAAAGCGCAAGTAAACGAACCTGTGCGCATTGAGTTTGCCCTGGGGCACTTTCCGGATGAGTTTGATCATGAACATCCCTTCTTTCAGCAGGTGGGGGCTTCCAAGCTGGTGGTCCTGGATCAGGACGGGGCGGTCATTCCTCTGGACTATGAACTGCAGAATGATCGCTACGTGGCTGAGTTTACCCCGGAGCAGGAAGGAGTTTACTGGGTGGTCAGCCATACATCCAGGGGAGTTGTGGATCGCACCGACAGAACTCCGGCAGCGGGCATGCAGCTGCGATATTATGACGCCAAGGCCCCCCTGGTAGTGGGAGACGGCGAACCTCCTGCAGCCTGGCCCACCTTTCTGCATGTGGAAATTCAGAGCACTGACAGTGTACCTGCCAGGGTGGGAGAAAGCTTTACCGGTCAGGTGAGCTACAAGGGAGAAAAGCTGGCTGATCAGGCGGTACTGGTGGTCAGTCCCAGTGAGCGAGCCCGGGAACTGGTCACTGATGAGCAGGGCCGGGTGGAAATGGACTTCAACGAACCCGGAACCTGGCTCATTAAGACCACCGTCGTGGACGAGGACCGCTCAGGTGCATACGGCGGTGAAGATTATGACCGTGCACGCTACAATTCCTCCATGTATCTGGAAGTCCGGGAGTAGAAGCCTGCATGTCCAAACCACCTTGTACGCCTGTGCTCTTTGTAAAGCTTTGCCTGGCGGCCTTTCTTGTTTTCATTGCGGGCCTTTTACAGCCTGATTGCGCCCGGGCCCACCGAATGCTTATGCAGGAAAAAGAGCCGGGTGTACTTTTTGTCTATTATGAAGGACGGGTGCCTGCTGCTGAAGCAGCGGTCACCCTTCTGGATGAGGAGGACGAGGTACTCTTGCAGGGAAAGACCGATGCGGAGGGGCGCTTTTATTTTGATCCCCGTCTGGGGGCCAGGGTGGCCAGGGCCGACGATGGGCAGGGGCACCGCGTGGTTTATGACCTGGAGGAAAGTGTGCTGGAAGAGGGTCTCCTGTTTATTGGAGACGATCTTCCCCTGGGCCTGCGGGTGGCTCTGGGAGTGGGAGCAATCCTTTTGTTGTTCGGGGCCCTGTACCTGTGGAGCATAAGAGGCAGGAGGGAAAAGAATGCACATACCTGACGGTATTCTGCCCCTGCCGTTAACCCTGGGAGGATACGCAGCCTGTGCCGCGGCGGTTTTTTTCTGTCTGCACAGAATAAAAAAGCGTCCCGAGCCAGCAGCGGACATTCCCAAGGCCGCCCTGCTTACCTCAGCCTTTTTTGTGGCCTCGCTCATCCATATCCCCGTTCCCCCGGCAAGTGTGCACCTGATGCTGAGCGGCCTTCTGGGGGTTTTGCTGGGCTTTTTCGCTATTCCGGCCATTTTGATCGGCCTTTTTTTTCAGGCGGTCATGTTCGGCCACGGGGGGCTGACCACCCTGGGTATCAACGGGGTCATCATCGGTTTTCCAGCCATGGCCGCCCACTATATATTCAGGTTCGGGACCCGGGGGAAGCATGGCCCGAAACCGACTGCGACTTTTGCTTTCCTGGCCGGAGCACTGGCCATCATGCTCTCGGTGCTTTTATTTGCCCTGCTTCTGGTCACGGCTGTACCCGCTGACATGGGGGCGGCAGTTGAAAAAACAGCCATGCTTGTAATTATTGCCGCCCACGTTCCCCTGGCCCTTGTTGAAGGTGTAATAACGGCCATGACTGCAACGTTTCTCCTGCGGGTCAGCCCCAGGGTCCTGCACGGGGTATAGATTTGTCCTGCAATGTGCCCCAGACCAAAACTTCCGTGCTGCACCGCATGGATCCCAGGTTCAGGCTGGTGGGACTTTTTGTCCTGATCTTCGCTTATTCCTTTGTCAGTGATTTTCGCCTGCTGGGTGCCATGCTGATCTTTACCCTGATGCTTTTTTTTATATCCGGGCTGCCGGCCAGGTTTATTGTTCAAAAACTTAAGCTGCCTTCCCTCATCATCCTGGTCCTGGTGCTTATCCTGCCTTTTGTCAGCGGCCAGAATACGTTGCTGGATCTCGGGTTCATCTCCCTGAAACAGGAAGGCCTGCACGCTTCCGGAGTCATTGCCGCAAGGTTTCTGTGTATAATCACCACGGTAATGATTGTTCTGCACACTGCTCCCCTGCTGACCCATGTCCAGGCCATGCGGGCCATGGGCCTGCCCTGGATCATGGCCGACATGGCCCTGCTCACAGGGCGCTACCTGGAAGTGCTGGGCTGTGATCTGGGGCGTATGCAGACCGCCATGCGTCTGCGGGGCCTTAATGCTTCCAGGCCGGGCCTGTATATGCTGCGCACCAGGGCCTGGCTTTGCGGCAGCCTCCTGGTCCGCGGCCTGGAACGGGCCGACTGGGTCTACAGGGCCATGCGCCTCAGGGGGTACGGGCAAAACAGGACTGCAACCCTCCAATTCAGGGCCACGGCCCTGGATATGGCGGTTCTGTCCGCTGCTTTGCTGGCCGCCGGAACAGTCATGGGGCTGGAAATATGGTTTGGACTTTAAGGTCTGATTCAGGCATGATGCTGATCCATGAACGTAGAATCATCTTCTGTTCTCGAGGCTGAAGACGTAAGTTTCGCCTATCCCGGCAACGGCGGCACCCTGCACGATATCAATCTAAGCATCTACAGCGGGGAAAAAGTGGGTATTATCGGTCCCAACGGGGCCGGTAAAACTACTTTTTTTCTTCTGGCCTGCGGCATCCTGAGACCCGTTTCCGGGGGGGTCAGGCTGTTTCAGAAGCCGGTTACCGGCAGGGAATTCAACCCGCAGGCGGCCCTGGTGTTTCAAAGACCCGATGATCAGCTTTTCTGTCCCACGGTTTACGAGGACGTGGCCTTTGGGCCGCAGAACATGGGCCTGGATGCAAAAGAGGTGGACAGGAGGACGTGGGAGGCCCTGAAGGGCGTAGACGCTGCTTCCCTGGCTGAGCGCCCTGTGCACCATCTCTCGGAAGGGGAAAAGAAAATGGTCTCCATTGCCACCGCCCTGGCCATGCATCCCGGGCTGATCATCTATGACGAGCCCAGCGCTGCCCTGGATATCCGCACCCGGCGCAGGCTCATCAACCTCATGCCCGGGTCGGCAGAGACCATCATAGTGGCCTCCCACGATCTGGAACTGATCCTGGAGGTCTGTACCCGGGTGATTCTCATGGACCAGGGCAGGATCATAACTCAGGGTGATCCAGCGGTCATCATGGGGGATGCAGATCTTATGCAGGCGCACGGTCAGGAGAAACCCCACTCCCTTATCCCGCATTACTATCAGCACCAGCATTAGCACTGCAACGAAAATATTTAGATCGATGCAACTGCAAAAGCCAGAAAACTGGTTTCGATCTAAAAAATATCTCTCTTTTCTATGCAGATGGCGTGTGTCCAGGTAGTCATATCCTCCATTCCATGCTTTGCATGAAATGGGTAAGCGTTGACTTTTTCTTCATCAGGTGTATATAAAAAATAATATTTTCAATACAGCAACAGGGGATAAGTGTATGGCCCTCAGTATCCGCAACCCCGAAGCCGAGAGGCTGGCCCGGGAGGTGGCGGCCCGCAGCGGTGAAAACATTACCCAGGCGATTATCCATTCCCTGGAGGAACGGCTGCAGCGTCTTGGCCATCAGCAGCAGGCGGCTGCCAGGCTGGAGGAATTACAGGCAATAGCCGGTCGCTGCCAGGCCCTGCCCGATCTTGATGAGCGCCCTGAGGATGAAATCCTGGGCTATGATGAACACGGGGCCTGCTGATGGTAAGCGACACATCGGCCATCACCGCAATACTTACCGGAGAGCCCGGGGCAGATGTCCTGACCAGAATCATTGCTGAATCCCCGGAGGTCCTGATGAGTTCATTTTCAGTTCTTGAAACGGGGATCGTCCTGGAGGCCAGGAAGGGAGAAGCCGGTGGACGGGAGCTTGATCTTTTTCTGCAACGGGCGTGGGTCAGGGTGATGCCCCTGGACTGGGAGCAGGTTCGGATTGCCCGGGAGGCCTGGCGCAGATTCGGCAAGGGCCGCCATGCGGCTGGACTGAATATCGGCGACTGCTGTTCTTATGCACTGGCCAAAAGCACCGGGGCACCACTTTTGTTCAAGGGGCATGACTTCAGCAAAACCGATATCCTCGTGGCTGCCTACTGAATCCCGCTGCCTGCCACGTGATCTGTTGCCCGTACCTGTAAATACCATGAAAACGGTTTATCCACTTCGCTGACTCTTTTTCCGGGTTAATGTTATTGCTCCCACGCTCTGTCCCGCCATGGCGGGAGAACATCTTTCGAACCCTAATTGCCCGTAATTTCCTTCGTGGATTACCCATTTCAAGCCAGGCATGTTTTGAGAAATTAAGAGGGTATTTTACGCATTTCATACCAAGCATGAAATGGGTAAAATACGGTTGAACGGCTTCTGTCATGGGCAGTCCCGGGGAGGGGGGCAGCGTGCGGGACAGCGGCTGTTTACATATTTATATTCTTGATACAGAATGCTTTTTGCGATTGCGATTTTCTATTGGACTTGCTGCTGCTGCCCTTGTTACTTTTTCTTCTTTTATAAGCAAAACCTTATGGAACCATTATGACCTGCTTTATACAGCCTGCAACTTCTGAGATTTTACGAAAGGCTGAAAATTTTGAAGAATTTAGCCCTGAGGAGATAGTGTATCTGCTTCGGCTGGAGCTGGACTCGCCGGACGTGTATGCACTGATGCACGCAGCAAGCAGGATGTCCAGGCGTACCTTCGGTCTCAAAGGTGAAAGGCATATGCATATCGGTCTTAATGTGGAGCCCTGCCGCTATGACTGCCTTTTTTGCTCTTTGACCCGCAAAGCCGGGGTCTTCACCGAGGCGGTGGAATTCAGTACTGACCAGGTGCTGGAGTGGGCCAGGATGGGCCAGGCTCAGGGAGCCGATGCCCTGAACCTCATGACCACAGGTTTTTATCCCTTTGAAAAACTTCTGGAACTGGGACGACTGCTTAAAAGCGAAGGAGTAAACGTTCCCCTGGTGGCCAACACCAGGGATATCTCCCATCAGGAGGGCGAGGCCCTGCTGGAAGCCGGGTTTGAAGGATGCTACCACGCCATTCGCCTGGGGGAAGGCAGAGATACGCCTTTTTCTCCGGACAGGCGCAGGCAGACCATCCAGGTGATTAAAGACGTGGGCCTGCGCTGGATGAACTGTATTGAACCGGTGGGTCCGGAGCACAGCCCCCGGGAGATGGCTGACCTGATACTTCTGGCCCGCAGAAAGGGGGCCACCTACTCCGGGGTCATGCGCAGGATCAATTTCCCGGGTTCACCCATGCAAAAGCACGGCATGATCAATGAGCGGGAGCTGGCCCGCATGGTGGCAGCAACCAGGCTGGCCATGGGTGACGTGCCGCGGGCCCATTGCACCCATGAGCCGCATACTGCCTCGCTCATGGCCGGGGCCAACCTGTTTTTTCCCGAAGTGGGCTCAAGCCCAAGAGACCTGGAGGACGATTCCGGCAAGGGCCGGGGCAGAAGCCTCAATGATTGCGCCCTGATTCACCAGGAAATGGGCCTTGACCCCTGGCTGGAGTCCAATTGTTTTCAGCCCGGTGCTTTGCCGTTATCAGAGCGAGCACATGTCTGCGGCAGCCTTACGGGCATAACTGTCCATAATTAAAGCCGGGGCCAGGTTTAGGCAAGCGCATGAATAAATACCTTTTTTCTGTAGCTGCTCTTGTTTTAAGTCTTTTTACCGGGGTTCAGGATCTGCCTGCCGAAACATGGCGTATAGGCACCTGGAAAACCGCCCAGACCATCCAGCCTTTTTTCTACGATGATTTTTCCGGATCAGCCCGGGTACAGGTCTTTCCCTTTACCAATCCGGCAGACCAGCGCTCAGCCCTGCTGGCAGGCAGCCTGGACATGACCGGAACCACCCTGGTCCACGCCATAGCTGCTGCTTCCAGGGGCGAGCCTGTGGTCCTGGTGGCGGCCCTTTGCAACAAGAGCTCAGCCCTGGTGGTGCACAAGGACAGCCGGGTCCAGGATGTAGCAGACCTGAAGGAAATGAGCATCGGATACGTTCCAGGGACAATGCACGAGGTCCTGCTGCGCGAGATCCTGGATCAGCACGGAGTTGATCCTGAAAGGGACGTAAATCTGAGACGGGTGGATTTTTTTGACATGGGCACGGCCCTGGCCAGGGGAGACATTGACGCCTATCTCTCGGGGGAGCCCTTTCCTTCATTGGCGGTGCATCAGGGCTACGGACGCATTCTGGCTTACCCCTATTTTGACGATTCCATAGGAAACATTAATGCCGGTCTTCTGGTCACCAGCAAGACAGTTAAAGAGCGCCAGGAATTGGTCCAGAGCATGGTCAACGCCCATATGCAGGCTACAAAACACCTCACCGGGAACAAGGACCAGTGGCTGCAGGCGGCAGCGGATTTCGGCACTCCCCTGGAGGTGCTGCAGGCGGCTGCAGACAATATGGAACTGGCCTGGGACATGGACGAGACCTTTGTGCGCAGGGTGCAGAAACTGGGAGCCAGAATGGAGGAACTGGGAATGATTGACGGCCAGCCTGATTACGAAAAACTCCTGGACACCTCCTTTGTTGAAAATGCCAGACGCCAGAATGGCCATGAATGATTTAAGAGCGCCGGGTCCAGAAACAGGATTAATTCATCATACTGCCGGGCCTGACTGTCTGATGTTTCTGTTCTCTGTCTTGCGGCATGTGTCTTCTGTCTTCAAGACCAGCCCCGGAAAGTACATATGATCCTGCGCCTGCTTTCTCTGCTGCTGCCGGCTGTGGTGCTCACAGCCTGGAGCCTTTTGACCTATTCCGGGATGCTGCCCTCTTATATGCTGCCCCCTCCGGACCAGGTGGCCAGGACCATGTGGATATACGTCACCGGGCTGGAGCAGGGCATGTATGCCGGACAATTCTCCCAGGACCTGCCGGCCAGCCTGAGCCGGGTGGGATCCGGTTTTTTTCTGGCTGTTCTTCTGGGACTTCCCCTGGGGGTTTTGTCGGGTCGAAGCAGGCTGGTGCGAATATTGCTCAAGGATTTTGTGGATGCAGTCCGGGCTGTGCCCGGCATCTGCTGGCTCCCCCTGGCCCTGGTCTGGTTCGGCATCGGTTTTAAGACCACTGTTTTTCTTATCTTCCTGGCGGCCTTTTTTCCCATCTACATAAATTCCATGGCCGGGG
>PWFB01000186.1 GCA_003553695.1 Desulfonatronospira sp. | reverse complement strand
GGGCAGCGTACTCCCTTGCCTTCTGGATAAGCTCTTTGTCCGCGGATAAAGTAATATTCATTGTCACCTCCCTCACACTGACGTTCCTTATGTGTTATAAGTGTGAGAATAATTAATCCTTCAGCTCCATGTCAAGGATCAAACATTTTAGATTCAGGCATTCTGGGATTCGTTGTCAATAGTCGGTGAGCTGTGATCCACACACCCATCACTCCGGGGATTCTTTCAGAAAACCGCTGGCATATTTATGCAGAACACTTCCGATTAAAGTCTGGTACGGTATGCCTTCCCGGGCAGCCTTTCGCTGCAATGCGTTCAGATCGTTTTCCGATATACGTATATTGATCTTGCGGGTCTTTTTCATAGTGTTTCTGGCTACTGCCTGGAAATCGGTTTGAGAATACGAGGGGCTGAGCCGGCCCTGCTCATACGCCTCCAGAATCTCACTCTCATATCCGTCCAGATTCATCTTTTTATTATCTTCACTCATCCACCCCTCCCAAATATTTTTTGGTCGCCTTTCTGCTCGGAATAATTGTTTTCAAAAATATATCACCCTGTCCGTCAAACACAAAAGGAACCAGATAAGCATATCCTTGCATATCCACAATCATGATTTTTTGACCAGGATACCTTTTTTGATCAGGGTGATCCACTTCAACGACCTTGTTTCCTGCTTCAATCCCTTGTACTATCTCTTCAAACGTAATCCCCCTCTCTTTAGCCAAGAGCTGGTTTTTTTCCGTGTTCCATTTAAAGGACTTCATTATGTTAATTTATGACAAAAGGTATACAAAGTCAATTTAATGCCCGCGTAAAGTGGGGATACTCCCATACACCTCCACATTCTTCTCCCTGCCTCAAGATCATGGCTCAATGCTCAAAGCCCTCTTCCTCACTCACATACCCCCATGCCTTCTTCCCCATGTTCTATGCCCCATGCCTTCTTCCCCAATCCCTCAATCCCCCAATCCCTCAATTCCTCAATCCCCCAATCCCCCAATCCCTCAATTCCTCAATCCCCCAATCTCCCATGCCCTATGCCCCATGAGCTCTGCCCCAATTCATCATTCCGCATTCATCACTCATCATTCATCATTCATCATTCATCATTCCCCAATTCCCGATCCCTTAGCGCTTTGCCGGAAGTGTAAAACCAAGCCCCTTCATTTGACACTTCGCGTCAAGCGCATGGTGTAAATTAGGGTCCAGGTGTCAGATATTTCAAATTAAATCCAGATCACAGTAGATGATTGGCGGTGAAAAGGACAGGAGTGCATCAGATACCGGTGAAGAGCATATCCAGGGCAGCAACGATCTGGTTGCGCTGTTCAGAGACAGAACCTATGTTTTTGCCCAGTGTGTTGCTTTTAACAGCGGCCAGCAAATGGGTAAGAAGAATATATTCCCTGCCGTTTAAGATTAACACAGGATTTACAATATTCATCCGCGGGGTTAACATGTTGGGAGGAACCAAAGGAGCGACCACACGAGTCGAAAGATTTTTCAGCATGTCATCCTGCAGATCGAGCAGTAACTCAACCTTCTTGCTCCGGCTCTTGTAAACATCGAACTGAGGCATCAGAACATCCTGGAGCCATCACTCCACAAGCCATGCTCATCCACATAACGGTTAGCCGCTTCCATGGCCTCCCGGTTTTCTTTCATCCAGGTCAGACGATCCTGCTCTTTGAGGATCTTTTGCAGGCTTTGTTCCAAGGTCTGGGACAGGTTGATGTTACTGGAGCGCGCCTTGTGCAAAAGATCGCCCCTGAGGCGTAAATTAACCGGCTGTTTCCGGGTGGTGTTTTCCATGCCTGCCTCCTGTGCGCACAATTTACCCACACTTTGTCCTAAAAAAACTCACGGTCAAGATTGTATGCCTGGGGCATAGGGAGCACGCTGCCAGTATTGGGAAACAGTAAATCCTGAATTCCTGACATTATGCGCTTTGCCCATTGTGTACAACAGCTTGATTTCACTTTACAATTCGCTACAATTCGCGTCAAGCGCAATATGTAAAGGCAGCCATGTTCTGCCTCTACAGATCTTTTTCTATTCATTTTTTACAACAAGGGCAAGTCTCTGTGAGCCGGACACCTCTGGACTGGTTGCACCGCACCCCTGTCTTTACACTCCGCGCTTTGCCGGAAGTGTAAAACCAATGCCCTTTATTTTACACTTCGCGTCAAGCGCGAAATGTAAAGGAACTACTTGTTTGTTGACAATTCTCTGGGTATTTCTTACTTTTGTGCTTAAAGTAATGATTTTATGAGGGAGGTAAGAAATGGCTTTGGAAAGCAAGGTGACCAGTAAGGGACAGGTGACTATTCCCAGGGATATCAGGGACAGTATGGGGATCGGTTCCGCCGGCAGGGTCAGTTTTACTGATCTCGGCAATGGCCTGGTTCTCATCAGATCCTGTGATAAACCTGCTTCGGAAATATTCGGCATGCTCAGTGACAAACCCAGGACGCGCAAGGATGCTCTGAGCATTGAAGAAATGAATGAGGTCATAAAAGAACAAAGGCTTGAAGCGGGCAGTCGCGGGACAGGTGTATGATAGCTCTGGACACTAATGCTTTAGTGCGGCTGGGCGTGGAGGATGATCAAGCACAGGCCGCCAGAGCCAGACGCCTGGTCAGTGATGCAGAGAACCGGGGAGAGAAAGTATTGCTTCTGTCCGGGGTTCTGCTGGAGATGGTCTGGGTTCTTTCTAAGGGTTACGGCTTTCAACGCACTGATATCGCTCATCTTCTGGACGCACTTTTGTCATCTCCGACTTATGAGGTGGAAAATCGAACCGCTGTCCAGGTGGCAAGCCTACGTTACAGAATGGAAGGCGACTTTGCAGATCTTCTATTTGTCGAAATGGCCAGGGACAGAAAGGCAAGAGCCTTTTTCAGCCTGGACAACAGACTGATTAATCTTTTTCCGGACTACGCCCGGAAAATATGAATGCTGCAGCAACAAACATAACGAATGGCCCCTGACCCGCATTCTGAGCCGGCCGTTCACACCATTTTCTCCGGCTACTGTACAAGGGCCCACTTCCAGGCCGGGAGCACATGTATGAGCCCTGCATCGGTATCAACGTACTTTTCAGTATTAAAAGTCACTATGCAGGCCTCAGGAACCTGACATTCCCGCATGGCTTCAGACAATGCTGTTATTTCCCGCTGGGCCGTCTTTTTATCCTCCATCCACGCTGCTGACTGGATCAGGCTGATTTTTCCGGAGGTATCCTGGACATAAAAATCCACTTCGCGCCCGCTCTGTGTGCGGTAGTATTCGATCCACTGTGTTCTACGGCGCAGTTCCATGAACACAAGATTTTCCAGAAGACGGCCCCAGTCGGGAGAAGTGCTCCGGGAACAGGCCCGGATCATACCGGTATCCACCGCGTAAACCTTTCTGGGGTTGACCATCCTGGAGCGCTCTGAGCCCGAATGAATGCAGACCGGGAAAAAAAGATAGGTATCAGCCAGGTAGTCAAAAAACTCGTGCAGGGTGTTCTTACCGCAGGCTATACCTTGTGATTTCAGATCATTGTAGAATTTCTGCACACTGAACAGCCCGGCAGGCGAGTTCATCAGGTGCCGGATCAAATACCGCAGGGCAACAACATTGGAAATCCCGCGACGTTCCACCAGGTCCCGCAGGACCACAACATCCAGATATTCCTGCAGCACCCGGATGCGATACTCATCATCAAGTCCCTGAATTTCCGGGAATCCACCAGCGGATAGATAGGATATAAAACGGTTTTCCAGCAATGCCCGACGTCTGGAACCCGGCTGCCTGTCCATGCTGGTATCTATACCCTCATGCGCCAGGAATTCAGAAAAGCTGAAAGGAAAGATTTCCGTGGTCAGAGAGCGTCCTCTCAGACTGGTTGCAATCTCGGTGCTCAAAAGTCTGGCGGATGATCCGGTCAGGCAGATGTGGGCATTTTCTGAATCAAGCAGCCTGCGGACGAAAAGTTCCCAGCCCTGAACATTGTGAATCTCATCAAAAAAATACACGCACTGTCTTTCTTTTAGCTGTGGATAACGCCGGTAAAAGGTGTCCGGTATCTGTTGCAGATCTGAGGCGGTCATAGGCATGAGGCGCTCGTCTTCAAAATTGAGGTAAAGCGCAGCTTGTGCAGGAAACCCTTCTTTGATCAGATCGCCCATGACTTGATACAGAAACCATGTTTTGCCGGACCTGCGCATCCCGATCACGGTATCGATCTTGCCCGGAAGCCAGGGCAGCCCGGCCTGCCTTGGGGTCACATCCGGCAGTTCCCGTTCATGAAAATCAGCTATCAGCTGATCTATTATAGTCTGCATGCGCAATATCTATCTTTTTCTCAAAGACATGTAAAGTCAAATTTGTCTTTTTATTAGAGATGAGTCTGGATCCTCGTTAAGAAGAGATTTTGCCCACCCCAGTACCTTCACAAGGCTGAATTTCTTCCATTCAACCGGGGTGGGCAGTTTCTTGTGCCCCCGCAGGGGCCTCTTTGTCCGCGTGGCTTACTTTGGTTCCTGGTTCGTAGTTCCTGATCAGCAAAGAACGTAGAGCCAAAAATATATCAGGTATTTATTGGTAAATCCTCAAGCAACAGGTCCCAGATGGTTACAAAACGGACTTCAGTACCATGCCGCCGGATGGTGGTCTGCAGTTTCTTATTAACCACCAGGCAACAGGATGGGGAATATCTGGATATAAAACTGTCAAATGCTCTTGGCACCGAGGGCTTGTCCATATTCTGGAACTTGACTTCAATGGGTATAACTTCTCGACCTGTATCCACAATAAAGTCAATTTCGGTTTTAGCGGTCGTTCTCCAGAAATGGATACTTGCTCCGGTAAACCTGATCTTTTCCCGCAGGATCAGGTAGACAAGATTCTGAAAGACAAAGCCCAGGTCATCGGGCCTGTGGAGATTGCCGAAAATACCCAGAGCGAAATTACGCAGGCCGGGATCATGAAAGTAAACTGTCGGAGCCTTGGTGATCTCACTGCGAAGATTCCTGTAGAATGGACTGATTCTCTGCAGGATATAAGTCTCTTCAGCGTACCAGCAATAATTTTTTACAGTGGGCAGAGAAATCCCCAGGGTAGAAGACAATTCCGAGTAATTTATGATTTGTCCTGCCTGATCCGCCAGAGTCCTGATCAACCGGCTGTAGGACTCGATCTTCTCAACCTTCAGCAGGTAGGCGATATCCCGGATTATGTAGCCCTGATATATTTCGTCCATCTCCCTGTTTTTTTCCCGGGCTAAAGACTCCAGCACAACACGCGGATAACCTCCAAAATTCATATAATCCAGCAGAATATCCTCTGACCTGGCATGCTCCAGTGCAAAAAAATCCGATAATCGCTCCGAGTACTGGTAATCTGTCTTAAAATTTACAAACTCAAGAAGGTTAAGGGGGGATATTTCATAAATCCGTTTGCGGCCCAGCATCGATTCCCTGATTCCAGCCCTGAGGTCTACGCTGCCGGACCCGGAAACAATGAATTTGTAGGGCAGGCCCATGTCCTGAAGCCCCTTTAAAAAGATGCCGGCGTTATCTAAGCGTCCTATCTCGTCAATGAAAACAAATCCTGATTTTCCTGTCTCCAGTTCTATCTTTTTGAGCAGGTGCTGCTGAGAATCAAAAAAAACTCGATCCTGGTCATAATCCAGGCTTAGAAAGACAGTATTTTCCCCGGCATCCTTGAGTTCCTTCTGAATAATCTGCATGAGGGTGGTTTTGCCTGCCTGGCGGGGGCCGATTAAAAAGGCAACCTCCGGACGATGGATATCCCTGCGTAAATCCTCAAGGGCATGGCGGTGGATGACGGTTGTATTCATTGACATCATGCTTAATTAAGTTAAATTAAATTGAAAGTCCACTTTGAATTTAACTAAGTTTTTTTAAAACTGCAGTTTGAAAAAACTGAATTCCTGGCACACTTGGTTCTGCGGGTCGCGGAAGAACTCCCCCCGGACGCTCTGTGCCCACTGAGAAGAGATATTGCCCACGGAACACCCGGAAGGACACGGAAAAGTCTGAAGCGTTGCAAAGCAACGCAAATTCCGGGCATTCCGTGTATTCTGTGTGTTCCGTGGGCAGTCTCTTTGCCCCGCAGGGGCCTCTTTATTGTTCCCAGGCTCTGTCAATCCAAGGCGGGTGAACATTATAAAAGAAACAAAAAAACTGACTTTTTGCAGGTTCAGCTTGCCAGGCTTGCCCGCCAGGATTACAATGTATTGAACAAACAAGGTCAAAATCAGAACTCTGGCTCAGTCTCCAACTGGCAGCAAGCCGGACATGGCAACGAGAAATAATGCGGAAAACAACTCATGTCTTCATCTATAGAAAATAATACAGGTTCTCGGGAAGAACATCTGGCCGTTATCTGCCGGCAATTTTCCATATCCATTATGTACGCTTTCGGCAGCAGGGCAAAGGAGACCCTTTCCTGGCTGAGGCAGGAAATCCAGGAAATGTGTGCTTCCCAGTCAGACCTGGATATCGGGGTGCTGCCCATACCCGGCTTTTATCCATCTCCAAGAGAGAAGGTTGAGCTTTGCATCAGGCTGGAAGATTTTTTTCAGGTCAGCCGGGTTGACCTGGTTATTCTGCCGGAAGCACCCCCTTTTCTGGCGTCAAGAGTCATCCAGGGAGAAAGACTCTATGCGGCGGATGAATATCAGGCTGATGAATACGATCTTTATGTCCTTAGAAGAGCCGGAGATCTGATGCCCTTTCACCGGGAGAGGCTGCGCCTGCTTTTTGGAGAAGACGCATGACCAGGGACGGGATTTCCAGACGTGTTGTTGCTGACAGGGTGCAATGGGTCGAAACCATGCTGGAGAAGATCAGGGAGCTTCCCATTGAGAACCGGGATGAGTTTTTTGCGGATTCCCGGAACGCCCTGGCCTGTGAGTCATGTCTGCGCCGTGCCCTGGAAGCCCTGCTTGATCTGGGCAGACATATTCTGGCCAAGAAATTCCGTCGTGCAGTTGAAGAGTACAAAGAAATCGGACCAGCCCTGGCCAAAGAACAAGTCATAACTGAGAGCCAGGCTCAACTTTTCCGGATCATGGCTGGATACAGAAATCGCATGGTGCATTTTTACCATGACGTTTCCGATGAAGAAATCCGGACAATATGCACTGACCATCTTGGAGATATCGTGCTTGTGCTTGAATCCCTGAAAAGATGGCTCAGAGACCAGCTGCATGGCAGTGATTCAGCTGTTTGATTATTTTATCGTCCCCACTTAGCCTGAGTTTCCTGAATTCCCCAATTCCCCAATTCATCATTCCGCATTCATCATTTTTCAGACAGGATTGTGCCACCAAATGGAAATAAAGAACGCCTCGCGCGGAAGGCGAAAACGTCGCAGAGGAGGGCTTGATCCGGCAAATTTATGACAGCAGGTTCAAGGAACTTGAAAACGTTCTGCTTGACGAAAAGTTATGCATGAAATATTATGGCTACATAATGAAAGGTGATCATATGCAACGCACAACAATTATGCTTCCCCGGGAATTGAAGATTCGGGCGTACAGCAAGTCCAGGAAAATGGGAGTCTCCTTAGGACAGCTCATCCGGGAAGCCCTGCAAAAGGAAATTGACAGCACTGAAGCCGGCAATGGCTTGCAGGACTGCTTTTACGCGGACAAGGCTGTTTATCAGGGCGATTCCCCTCCCGATTTTAGCGCTGAACACG
>PWFB01000009.1 GCA_003553695.1 Desulfonatronospira sp. | reverse complement strand
TTTGAGCGACGTAGGAAGCGTTAATCAAAACCGTAAAACACCGAAGCTGATTCAAAGCAGGTTATAGGAAATATCCTGGTTATCAAACCCGTGTATAGGTTTTGGTTTACGCTTCCTTGGAGCGAGTTTTTACGTCCTGTTTGCAGAATTTCCGGACCACTGGAGCTCATAGCTTTATGGTGAACAGTTACTTTTTGAAAACTTGTTTTGGATCAAATATAAGCATAGCTCCTATATATGAACTTTACTGTCAAGTTTTTACAGGACCATATCGCGCTTGAAGGACCGATCATGTTCAGGTGTGGATACAATATCCGGCTGCAAAATAATTCAGTAGACATTTTCAGGGAATTGGGGAACTATCACAAGTGATAAATCTATTTCCGGGCTTGCCGCAAGCCCCATATTCACAGCTTCTCAAGGGGTCTTTGTGCTTGATGCACAAAAAGGCCGCAAGCTGACTGCATAGGCCTGCGGAACAAAGTATAACAACCCCAAAACTCTGGCCCGGCCGGAATCAGGAGGACTTGCATGCTCGAGAATTTGACCAAAAATTTTGCAGCAGGCCTGCTTATCGGCATAGCCCTGGTCATCAGTTCCCTGGTTCTTGGAGAGGCTGTCAAAGACTTCAGGTCCTACGACAGATACGTAAGTGTGCGGGGCTTCGCTGAAAGGGAAATCCCGGCGGATCTGGCCTATTGGCCCATTTCCTTCAGCGCTGCCGGAAACGACTTGCAAAAAATTCAGGAAGAGCTGGACTCTTCCGCTGAAAAAGTGATGGCCTTTCTGGACAGACATGGTCTTGGGGAGGCCGAGGCATCCATCTCATCCCCCAGAATAAACGACCAGCATGCCTTTGGAGTTTCCCCTCAGCACATGCCGGCCAACAGGTTTACCGCCCAGAGTGTAATCACCGTGCGCACAGGGGATGCAAAAGCTGTCAAGGAAGCCATGTCCGCCGCAGGCGAACTGCTATCAGAAGGAGTGGTTCTGGTGCATTCCTACGAGTTTCAGCCCAGGTTTGAATTTACAGGCCTGGCGGAAATCAAGCCGGAAATGATAGCTGAGGCCACACGCGATGCCCGCAGCGCAGCCAGACAGTTCGCCCGGGATTCCGACAGCCGGGTGGGAGCTATACGCAGGGCCAGTCAGGGTCTTTTCACCATTAATGACAGGGACAATTTTACCCCTGAAATCAAGCGGATCAGAGTGGTGACCAGCGTGGATTATTTTCTGGAAGACTGATTGCAGGCTAAATGATGATATAACTTTGCAGAGATGCCTGCCTGTTTTCTTTGACCATATGGCATAAAAATGCCGGCATCATGCATTTGAGACAGGGCAGTTGTCCTCCCTGCTTCCTACCTGGCGATCATGGTCCGCAGGATTTCGGCGCACTTGCTGCTGTTGAAGGCCATGAGGTACAGTTTGTCCACGTAGTGAATCAACTGGTATATGTCCTTGAACTCCAGGTCGGAATTGAAGACCTTGCGGGTGATTTCGTTCTTGTTTTTAAAGACCCTGTCCTTTTGCTCCCTGATCTTGCGCAGGTTCTCCTTGAGCTCTTCCCGGTTCATGCTTTCCATGTGTACCAGGGCTGTTGTCTCCCGCAGGGCCGGACCCACCATGGCCAGGGTTTTGACCACGTCTCCCTGTAAAAACAGAAGGTCTCGCTGAAACTCCTCCGGGATGTTCACCTCGCGCATGCCCAGCCAGTTCAGGGCCTCCTGGGCCGCGTCCAGAATGTTGTCCTGTACGCTGGTATAGTTAAGAAACTGGATCTTATCCACAGTCATGAACAGGCCACGGGGCAGGTGGTTGCGTATGTGCCGGATAATCTTGTCCGCCTGGCTCTCCAGTTCATTTATTCGGCTTTGCAGGGAAATAAATTCCGGGCATTTGTCCCCCCCGCCGATGTAGCACTCCAGGGCTTCGTTTATAACCTCGATGGACTCATGAATCTTTTCATAATGATCATGCAGTCCTTCCATGGGGGATTTGCTGGACAACAGTCCAAAAAAGTTCATTCTCATGGGACACCTCGCATTTGGGATCAAATAAATCTATAAAACAAACGTCCAGCGCAATGTCTGGAAGATAACTATGCAGGTCAGGGCTGCAATGGGTACCGTCAGCACCCAGTAAGCCACGATTCGCAGCAGCACAGTCAGGTCTATGGCGCTGAAACCCCGGGCCAGGCCTACTCCTGTAACCCCTCCCACGCAGGCATGGGTGGTGGAAACCGGCATACCCAGCATGGAGGCCACCAGAACTGCTGTAGCAGAGCCATAATTTACCGAGAACCCCCGGGTATGGGTCAGGGTGGTTATTCGCGTACCTACCGTCCGGATGACCCTGGCCCCAAGAAGGGCTATTCCAAGGGCAATGCCCAGCCCGCCCATTACCAGAAGAAAGATCGGGATATCAGCCTGCTCCACAAGCTCCTGCCGCCGGACTATGATATAGATTACAGCCACCGGCCCTACTGCGTTGGCAACATCATTTGCTCCCAAAGAAAGAGAAACATAGGACGAAGTCATGATCTGCAGCTTGCGGAAGATGCCCTCCACATTCTCCACATTCTGTTCCATGTGCCTGGTAATCTTTTTTACCAAGTACCTGAAAAAGGCCCAGGCCAGACATGCCAGGGCCACAATCAAAGCCACCGCAAACGGCACCCCCATATCTATAGCATCATACAAAGGGGTTTTGAAAACAAATGAAAAACCCAGGATTAAAACGGTCAATCCGATCCACCTGGGGGCCCAGACTCTGGCCTGTTCCAGGTAATGCTTCTGATAAAAAATAAATTTTCTGATATGGGTAAATATCAGGTAGGCCAGAACGCCAGCAAAAATCGGGGAAATGAGCCAGGAAAGAACCACCACCAGAAGAATCCCCCAGTTTACAACCTCCGGTCCGCCCGCTACAATCCCGAATCCCAGGATACTGCCCACAATGGAGTGGGTGGTGGATACGGGCAGAGAAGCCACGCTGGCGATAAGCACCCATAAGGCAGCAGCCAGCAGGGCGGAAAACATACCCAGAACCATGAGCTTGGGATCAGCTATATGTTCTGGATTGACCACTCCCCTGGTAATGGTTGCCGTGACATGTGCGCCCAGAAATACAGCCCCGACAAAGGTAAGGGGAGCTGCGATCATCACCGCCTGATGCACGGTCAGAGCCCTGGAGCCGACTGCTGTAGCCATGGTATTGGCCAGATCGTTTGCTCCCAGGCTGAAGGCCATGAGCAGTCCAGCCAGCATGGACAGATAAAATATCAGATCGTAAAATTCCAATCCAACACACACCCCTGGTTATGATACAGACCCATCAATCAAACATAAAAAACTTGAGGGCGAAACCGTTAAAAAAATCTAATTTCGCCCTCAAGTCAACATTTTTCGGCCTCAAGGATTAAAGGCCCTTATGGATCAGTCTTCCAATGTGGAGGTGTCTCCCACGTCTTCGCCCATCTCCTGGGCCTTGAGCACCCGGCGCATGATCTTGCCGCTGCGGGTCTTGGGCAGGGTGTCCCTGAACTCAATGCCCTTGATTACCGCAACAGGTCCAAGCTCGGATCTAACATGGGACTTGAGAGCCTTGATGAGTTCATCAGGATCATCCACAGTGTATTCTGCGCTGAGAGTGACAAAGGCCTTGGCCACTTCTCCCTTGATTTTGTCAGGCACGCCGATGACAGCAGCCTCGGACACGGCCTTGTGGGCCACCAGGGCGCTTTCGATCTCAGCGGAACCCACCCTGTGTCCGGCGATACTGATAACGTCATCGGAGCGGCCCTGGATCCAGAAGTAGCCGTCCTCGTCCTTGCGGGCCACGTCACCAGCCAGGTATACTCCAGGTATCTTTTCCCAGTATGTCTTTTTGTAACGCTCCGGGTCCTTGTACAGGGTGCGCAGCATGGAGGGCCAGGGTTTTTTGATGATCAGCTGGCCGCCCTTTCCTGGAGGTACCGGGTTACCTTCATCATCCACCACATCGGCCTCGATACCCGGCAAAGGCTTGCTGCAGGATCCGGGCTTGAGCAGTGTGATGGGAAAAGGGCTGATCATGACCGATCCGGTTTCAGTCTGCCACCAGGTGTCGATGATGGGGCACTCGGCCCGACCGATATTGTTATAGTACCACATCCAGGCCTCAGGATTGATGGGTTCGCCCACGCTTCCCAGAAGCCTGAGGGTGGAGAGGTCATGCTGCTTGGGATACTGGCTGCCGAAACGCATGAGCATGCGTATCAGGGTTGGGGCGGTATAGAATATGGTTACGCCGTAGCGGGCCCCCATCTGCCACAGCCGGTCAGCCTGGGGATACAATGGATGCCCTTCAAAGAGCATGGTGGTGGTTCCCACCATAAGAGGCCCGTATACCACATAGCTGTGACCGGTTATCCAGCCCATGTCCGCCGTGCACCAGAAAATGTCCGTTGGCTTGATGTCGAAAATCCAGTTCAGGGAACGGTTCACCCCTACCATATACCCGCCGTGGGTATGCACGATCCCCTTGGGCTTGCCCGTGGTCCCTGAACTGTAAAGCAAAAAGAGCATGTCCTCGGAGTCCATGACCTCGGTTTCGGATACCGGGCTTTCCTGGCGCACCAGGTCCTCATACCAGATATCGCGCATCTCGGTCATTTCCACCTCAACGCCTGCCCTGTGGACAACCACGACAGTATCCACGGTTTCGCATCCGCCCACCAGGGCCTTGTCCACCAGATTCTTGACATTGGCCGGCCGGCCGTTGCGGTAGAACCCGTCGGCAGTGATGACCAGCTTGGCCTCGGCGTCCTGAATGCGCTCGCGCAGGGCCTTGGCGGAGAATCCGGCGAAGACCATGCTGTGCACCGCTCCGATTTTGGCCACCGCCAGAATGGATATCATGGTCTCGGGCAGAGGGGGCATATAAAGTACCACCCGGTCACCCTTCTTGATCCCCAGGGAACGCAGGGCGTTGGCAAAGCGGTTTACTTCCCGGTACAATTCGTAATAAGTAAACTTCCTGGTATCCCCGGGCTCGCCCTCCCAGATCAGGGCCAGCTTGTTCTTGTTGGCCGTGGTGATGTGCCTGTCCAGGGCATTGTAAACTATGTTGCACTTGGCTCCGGTAAACCACTTGTAAAACGGGGCCTCGGAATCATCCAGAACCTTTTTCCATTTCTTGAACCAGTCCAGTTCCTTGGCTGCGTCTTCCCAGTAGTCCAGGTAATTTTCCTGGCACTGTTTCATTACCGCGGAATGTTCCTGCGGATTGATGTTGGCATCGATCACCATCTGGGGCAGCGGCCGAAAAATCCTCTCCTCTTGCAGTAAAGAGTCAAGGGCTCCTTTGTCTTCCATAACACTCCTCCTTTAAACTCGATCAGAATAGCATTCATTAAAAACGTCTTGGGTTCTTACTCCCGGATCTCCATGAAACCGGACTTAATCAGGTGGGTTGCGGCCACTATAACCGCCGCTTTATACCTGAAGCTCCGAAGCATGTTTAAATCATACAGGGAAAATTGGCATAGATAATCGACTAAAGGCAGATAGGTCACGTTGAACGGTGACCCCTTTTAGAGCCCCAGAATCTGCTTTAAATCGTTTATTCGCCTGCGGCTGATGGGTAGCTCGATTTTCGTTCTGCCGGCGGTTCTTAGCATAAAATTGCTTCCAGGCATGGAGGCTATCTCTGTTACCATCTCCAGATTTACCAGGTATTTTCTGTGCACCCTGAAAAAACCGTGCTTATTCAGTCTCTCTTCAAGGCTTTTGAGACGGTAGGAAGTCAAATACTTCTCTTTGAAGGTATGTACAAAGCTGTAATCTTCGTAGGCCTCCACAAAGACTATCTGATTGTAGGGCACCAGGAGAAGCCTGCCTTCCTGGTTTATGGGGAGCTTTTCGATCTCGAGCTGTTTTTTAAGGGAGACATCCCAGGCCTGACGCAGAGCAATTAGAAAGGAATCCTCATCAGCATCAGCCATGGGCAGGTGAACGGTTCCCTCTTCCCTGGAACGGTCAACGTACTGGGGCTCGTAGCCGGCTTTCTCCACTATGTGAGGAACATCAGCATAACGAAGCAGTTTTTCCACTGTGTTTTCCAGCCTGCTGGCCTCAAAAGGCCAGATCAGGTAATCGGTGGCGCCAAGCTCAAATGCCTTATATGCATTTTGCTGGTCAAGGGCGATAAGAACTATCTGCGGTCTGATCTTTCTCTGGGCCAGAATCTGAGTCAGCTCAATGCCGTTGACCCCGTTGGGCAGCTCTATGCCTAGAAAAAAAACATCATAGGATATGCTTTCCAGCAGCTCCAGGGCCTCATTGGAACTGACAGCCTCTCCAAGTATCTTTATTCTTTTTTCCCCGGCAAAAAAATCGCGCAACTTCAGGGCTACCTGACGATCCGGATGTACGATCAATGCTTTTAGGGTGGCCATCTTACATACCCCGGAGAGCTTTTCCCTCCCTGGCAGTTTCCCCGGATCAGGAAGTGGACCGCTCTCGATTGCTGGGCAAGAGTAGTCGACATCAGCCGATGCTCACATCTCCCCGGGATTGGCCCTCTTCACCTTCAGGCCATTCAATCTCTATCTCCAGGGATTTTTTGGTGGTCCTCTTGGTTTCCTCCTCCACCTTGAGCTCCAGGGTCACATTGGGAGGTATCCGCAGCCGGACCTCCTCCTGGCCCCGGGTCAGGACCACTTCACCGGATTCCACCTTGTCCGCGATCTGGCGCAGGATTGCGGCCACTTCCTGAGTACTTTTCTTCTCTTCGCTTTTAAACAGTACAACTTCCATCCTGCAAAGCCTCCTGTGGTATACTCTTAAAAATTGCCGTCCGGTACAGGCACCGAGGACATGAGATACTTCAGGTCCTCGTCTGTAAAGTAAAATCCAAGTCCGCCAAAAAACGAGCTTTCCCCATGCTTGCTCAGGTAATCGTCAAATCCGGCGGTAAGGTAGAAATTGTCCAGAAAATAGAGGTTGGCCCCGGATTTTACATGGGGGCGATCCGCTCCCAGGTCGAAAACATCGGTGTAAAGCTTGATACGCTCGTCCCAGAGAAAATAATCCATGCCGAACCCGCCGGTGGATTCGATGAGCCCGCCGCGCAGGATAAAATCGTTCCACCTCTTGGCGATCTGGGCGGAAAACTTGAGCCGGTCCTTGTAGGTCTTTTCCTCTCTTTCCCAGACTTCACTGGTCTGCCCGTCGCGTTCAGTTGTGGTCAAGGTTTCCGTGGTCCGGGTGCGGCCCTTGGGGTCATCAACAAGAGAAAGCATGTAGAACCTGTCTTCAGCCGGCTGCAGGGTCAGGTCCAGGTAGGATTTCATGTCTCCGGTCCTGGCCATGTACTCACTGCGAAAATCCACCACTGTCTGGAAGCGGTCGAAACGGTCCAGGAACTCATTGATCCCGTCCAGGGCATCGTCAATTTTTCTGCCGGTGTCATCCTCGCTTATGAGTTTGCCCAGGGTGCCTTCTCCTTCGTCCAGCTTGCGGGTGAGGCTTTCCAGGGATGCGGCGGTCCGGCGCATGTCCTCGCTCATCTGGCGGTCCTCCAGGAGAGTGGCCACAGGACCTTCTCCGTGCTGGGCCGTGTCCATTATCTCTCCCAGCTGTTTGAGGGAGACATTGAGCTGGCTGGAAGCCTTGGAAAAATTGTCCACAATATGAGTTATGCCTTCTTTATTGGTCTCGCTTATGCTTTTCAAGTCCCCGGAAAAGTCCTGCAGGTTGGCCACAATCTTTTCAATGCCCCGGGCATTGGTCTGTACTATCTGGTTCAAGTGTACCGCTGCCTCGCGCAGATTGTCGAAAAATTCGCGCATATCCTGCTCCCCTTCAGGTCCGCCGAAGACATTGGATACACTCCTGGAGACCTCGCTTATATCATCTGCGATATCTCCTATGCGGGCCATGACCTGGTCCAGATCAGTGGGCTGCACCCCGCGGGATACAACTCCCCCCTCCTCCAGGACGGGCTCTGCAGCGCTTCCCGGATTGATCTCCACGAACTTGTCTCCCAGGACCCCCCGGGTGCGGATGGTTGCCTGGGAATCGGCGTGTATAGATATGTCCGGGCGTATGGCCATGGTTACCCTGGCCCTGTTTTCGTGCAGGCTGATGTTCTTGACCGTGCCCACGTCGATCCCGGCTATTTCCACCGGAGAATTGGTACGCAGCCCGGAGACGTTATCAAAATAGGCATGGATCTCGTAGGTATCCCTGGTTATTAACCGGTCCCTGGTGAGTACTGTAGTCAGATACCCCAAAAGGACAATGGCTGCCAGGACAAAAATACCCACCTTGATTTCCACGCTGGGAGTCTTGGCCATAAAAACCTACTTTGTCAGCCGGGCAGCAGAATGAACCAGCTGACATGTTAACGGTTAAAATTTAATTGACCTTGATTGGTCCCTTTGCTTCACCTCTGATGAACTGCCGCACCACAGGATCACTGTTCTCCCTTATCTCCGCCGGACTGCCCCGGGCGATAATTTTTCCTTCATAGAGCATATAGATATTATCGGCGATCTTCATGGTGGCGTCAATATCGTGACTGATGACTATGCAGGTGGCCCCGAATTCCTGTCTGGTCCTCTGTATCAGTTCATTGATGGCTGCAGCCATGACCGGATCAAGACCAGAGGTTGGTTCGTCAAAGAGAACGATTTTCGGCTCCAGGGCCAGGGCCCTGGCCAGGCCGACCCTCTTGCGCATCCCCCCCGAAAGCTCAGCCGGCATTTTTTTATCCATGCCCTGCAGCCCCACAGCCGCAAGCTTGGTCTGCACCACCTCGTCAATCTCACTGTAACTTTTGGAGGTATGTTCATGCAAGGGAAAAGCCACATTCTCGTGTACATTCAAAGAATCAAAAAGGGCCGCCTCCTGGAAGAGCATGCCGAAATCCCTGCGCACCCGGGCCATCTCCCCTTCATTCATGGGCACTATGTCCTCGCCGTGGACCAGGATCCGGCCTTTGTCCGGCTTCAATAACCCGATAATGTGCTTAATAAGTACGCTTTTGCCCCCGCCGCTTCTGCCGATAATAATATTCACCCGGTCCTTTTCCAGGTTAAGGTCCAGCCCGTCCAGCACCCTGAAATCACCGAAGCTTTTGTACAGTCTTTCAATATGTATAATATCCCGGTCCTGCTGCATCATGACCCCTGTCAGCTACTTCAGCGAATTTAGCGACGTCCTCTGCACCCTGACTTCTGACCTCTGATTTCTGACATCTGATTTCTGTCCGCTGATCTCTAAAACATGAGCGCTGTCAAAAAATAATCGCTCACAAGAATGAGCACCGAAGACATGACCACGGCCTGGGTGGTGGATCTGCCTACCCCTTCTGCCCCGCCCCGGGTGTAAAATCCCTTGTAGCATCCCACCAGGGTCAGAATTCCTCCGAAGGCCGAGGCCTTGATAAGCCCGTTGTAAACATCCGCCATAGTTACGTGCTCCTGGATCTTGTTCATAAACATGCCCCCGTGGATATCCAGAAGCTGTACACCCACCAGGTAACCGCCCAGGATTCCCATGGAGTTGCTGATAATGGTCAAGAGAGGCAGCATAATGACCCCGGCCACAATCCTTGGCAGCACCAGGTACTGTACCGGGTTTATGGCCATAACCGTCAGGGCGTCCACCTGTTCAGTGACCCGCATGGTTCCTATCTCGGCACATATGGCTGAACCGGCCCTTCCGGTTACCATAAGCCCGGTTATTACCGGACCAAGCTCCCGGGTCATGGACAGGGCTACGGTAGCTCCCACCAGGGATTCGGCCCCGAACATGCTGAAGGCGTAAAAGGTCTGCAGGGCCAGGACCATGCCCGTAAAAAGCGAGGTCAAAGCCACCACGAAAAGGGAGTTGACCCCGATGAACTCCATCTGCTTGAAATAAAGCCTGATCCTGAAGGGAGGTCTTACCAGCCAGGAAAGGGCCTGAAGAAACAAAACCATAATCCGGCCCAACTCCTGCAGAAGACCCAGAAATTGATGTCCCAGCCAGCCAAGAATTGATTTCATGGTGCAGACACTCTGGTTTTACTTGCAGACAAATTCATACCCCTCAGGACTCTTCAATCAGGGAAGTATAAAACATGAGCTCCTCTGGAAAACGGGTGAAGATCTTTTCCCGGACCAGGCGGTTGCATTGCTGCACATGGCTGCAGCTGAGCACCTGCTTCAGAAGGTCCTTGCATTCCTCCATGGTGGTCTGGCGGATAATGCGCTTTATTCCCGGGATAGCCTGGGGGTTGAGGCTCAGGGAATCCAGCTGCATGCCCATGAGGATGGGGACGCAGTAGGGGTCCGCTGCCACCTCTCCGCAGACATTGACCTCGATTCCCGCTTCGTGCCCGGCATCCACGACATACTTGATGCTGCGAAGGATGGCCGGGTGCAGGGGCTGATAAAGGTAGGACACATACCTGTTGGTACGATCAATCCCCAGTGAATACTGGATGAGGTCGTTGGTGCCGATGCTGAAGAAATCCACCTCCCGGGCCAGAACATCGGCAATGAAGACCGCGCTGGGAAGCTCCACCATGATTCCGAAAGGAACATCGTCATTAAAAGGCAGGCCCTCTTTGCGCATCTCCTCCCGGACGTCGAAATAGATTTTTTTGACCTCCTGCAGTTCCTGCAGCCCGGAAATCATGGGAAACATAACCGAAACATTGCCCAGGGTGCTGGCCCTTAAAATGGCTCGCAACTGCGCCTTGAAAAGGCCCAGGTTCTGCTGACAGAACCTGATGGCCCTGAGTCCCAGGGCGGGGTTGACCTCTTCCAGGGGTCCTAAGTGGGGCGAAATCTTGTCCGCTCCCAGATCCAGCGTACGAAACACTACTTTCTGGGGGTAAACAATGGAAGCCATGTCCCGGTATTCTTCATACAGCTCCTCTTCCGACGGCCAGTTGCCGCGGTTTAGAAAACTGTACTCGGTGCGGTAAAGGCCTATACCTTCCCCTCCATTATCAATTACCGAGGTCACTTCTTCAAAAAGCTCTATGTTGGCCAGCACCTGCATCTGGTAACCGTCAATGGTTTCCGCGGGCAGGTAGCAGTTGCGCTTTATCTGGGAGTAATATTCAGAAAAACGCTGTTTCAGATCGGTGTAGTGGGTAAGCTCTTCCGCATCCGGGTCCACGATGAGCTTTCCGCTGAACCCGTCCAGGATGACTACATCATCGTCCTGGATTTCTTCAAGGCCTTCGGCACCCACGATGGCCGGTATCTGCAGGGAACGGCCGATTATGCCGGCATGAGATGTTTTGCCGCCGGTGGTGGTGGCAAAAGCCATAATTCTGTCCAGCTTGAGCTCAATGGTATCGGCAGGAGATAGATCATGTGCCAGCAGAATCATCCTCTCGGGCTTAGTGTCATAGCTTTTGGACTGGCCATAGAGCTTGCTGCGTACCCGCCCGGCAACCAGGCGCACATCCTGGGTCCTGCTGCGGATATACTCGTCCTCTATCCGGCTGAAAGCCTTTTCTATATCACTGACTGCATTTTCCAGAGCCCATTCTGCGTTTATGAGCCTGGAGTTTACGTAATCGCAGGCTGCTTTCTGGAACTTTTCGTCCCGCAGTATCATAATATGCGAATCAATTATGGCCGCCTGTTCCTTCAGGTCCCGAGGCACCTTCCGGGCAATTACCTCCAGCTCTTCAAAGGCTGCATTGAACCCCTGCTTGAGCCTGGCAGTCTCCTGAGGAACCTGTTCCGGAACAATGTTTATCCGGACTATGGAAGTGCCGGCTTCGCGATTGAGGAAATAGGTCCTGCCTATGGCAATACCCGCTGAGACCGGAATCCCTTTGAACACTTCTGAGGCCATAGTTTTTACACCTTATTACAGGGAACCTCCCTGAAGGGTGTTTTGTAGAAAGAGTCTGGCTTATTATATGTACAAAAATCGTAGAAGATGAATTTGTCCTGGTGTTGGAACACGGACAGACCCGGACAACTTACCGGATACTTACCCATCTTCTCTGAGATTCTCCCGAAAAATATTTTTCAGGTGCTCCACTGCATGCCTGGCATCATTGCCCTGGGCCTGTATGCGCAGGGCGCTACCGTTGGGTGCGGCCAGGCTTAATATGTCCAGGATGCTCTTGGCATCTACTTCACGGCCGTCAAAACCGATCTTTATCCTGGCCTCGAACTGCTGGGCCGCCTTGGCTATCTTCCCGGCAGGACGGGCATGAAGCCCGAACTCGTTATGCAGGCTTATTGTAGTCTCGCAGATGTTATCTTCCGCCGTATCCATTAAAAACCCCCGGCACATTAGTATTTGCTGGTGGAAAAAGACTAAAATACAAAGTTATTTCCCATCTGCTCCCAGGGAAGCAGCAGACTGAGCAGGAAAACCACAGCCAGAAAAATCTCCCGGCTCCATTGGATCCTCCTGAAGGTCCAGGCCATTATAAGCCCTACAATACATACCCCGATAAAGTATAACGTATGCCACTGAAACGGCCAAATTACAAGCCAAAAACACAGAACCAGCAAAGCATTGACAATCTTGAGCCTGGTGCCCCAGTTGATGAGGTTCCATCGTCTGAGCCGCTGTACAAACACTATACCCTGCATATACCCCTGGTAAAAAATGTACATTTTAAAAAGCTGCAGACCCACAAAAAAAATTATGCCCAGAAGGATAGCCGGCCAGAAAAAACCGGCCATGACCATGACCATGGTCAGCAGTGCCCAGGTAACCAGGAGGCTGCCGCTGAAAAAGGAATCCCCTATGGCAGACAGGGTGTACACAAGTGTGGATTTGACTCCGGGAAGGGATGCGGAAGGAAAAAGATCCCTGGAAATCTTGCTTTCCAGGGACAGAAAAATCCCCACCAGCAAAGGGTTCCAGAAGGGGTGAGTATTGTAGAACTTCAGATGCCTGCGTCTGGCTCTCTGCAGACCCTGGGGATCATGGGAGTAAATCTTCTGCAGGCCGGGTTCCAGGGCATAGGCCAGGCCGATATTCTGCAGCCCCCGGGTGTTGAAGGCGCAACCCACCAGCTGACTGCGCAGCAGGCAACTGGTCAGGGATTTATAGTTCAGATGGGCCATAGGCTGATCTTTTTCCAGAAGCGGCTTGATTGTTGCAATTCTTTATGTCTGAAAGCGGGTTTCGCCTACGCTATTTTGAGCGTATAGCCTGCATCAGGGCATATATTTCCTTGCTGCTCCATCCTTTGGAGTTTTTTCGCACTTCCCGCACCACATTCCTGGGCGAAAGACCCTGCTCCAGGCACCTGGATATCAATTCTTTCACGCTTGCCGTGTCTTTTGTCAAGCAGGCCGCATCAGGCGGGCCTATAATGACCGTTAGTTCCCCGCGCAGCTTTTCCGGCTCCAGCTCAATTTTGTCCAGCCTTCCCCGGATAAACTCCTCGTATTTCTTGGTCAACTCCCTGGCCAGGCAGAAATCCCTGGCCCCAAGCATCCTGTATGCCGCATCAAGGGTGCCAGGCACCCTGTTTTTGCGCTCAAAGAAAACCAGGGTAGCAGGTATCTCCTGCCAGCTATTAAAAGTTTTTTCCAGTTCCGCCTGTTTTCTGGGCAAAAATCCCAGAAAGGCAAAGGGATAAGGAGGAAGCCCGGATGCAGTCAGGGCGGCTATAAAGGAACAGGGACCGGGAATGGGCACAACCCTGATGCCCGAGTCGCGGCAATGGCGCACCAGACGGTAGCCAGGATCGGCCATTAGCGGGGTGCCGGCATCGCTTATCAGGGCACAGTTTTCCCCGGACTGGATTCTGGCGGCCACCTTGTGCATGCGCCTTTCTTCATTGTGCTCGTGAAAGCTTAAAAACTCCCCGGCCTTGATGCCCAGTTTCTTAAACAGTATCCCGGCCCGCCTGGTGTCCTCGGCCAGGACAAGATCGCAGCCCGACAAAACCTCTGCAGCCCTTGGGGACAGGTCACCAGGGTTGCCAAGGGGCGTGGCCACCACCCACAGAGCTGAACTCGATGGCGTTTTGGATATGTTCAATTTGTACTTCCCGGCCCACAGTGACGCAGATAAAATCAAAACGGCTCTGAGTGGCCCACATATTGTGCCGACTCAGGTAAAGTCCGGCAGTGCGCAGCAGTTTTTTCTTCTGTTTAAATCCCAGGGTTTCCAGGGGATGCCCCATGCCTTCCTCGGCCCGGGTCTTGACCTCCACAAAAACGACACAGTCATCCCGGGTGCATACCAGATCCAGTTCTCCTCCCCGGGCCCTCCAGTTGCACTCTCTTATCCTGTAGCCATTCTCCGCAAGATAGTCCCTGGCCACCTCTTCTCCGTAGCGCCCCAGGTTCAGGTTATGGGCAGACAAGGTGTTTTCTCCGAGGGTCGTGGCAACACCCCTTTAAAGCTTTTTCTGTGCATGGGCGAAGGCCCCAGGGTTTTGAGGGCCTGCAGGTGTTTTCTGGTGCCGTATCCCTTGTGTTCGCCCAGCCCGTAGCCCGGATAGCGCCTGTCCAGTTTGGCCATGAGCATATCCCTGAATGTTTTGGCCATGATTGAGGCCGCGGAAATACAGGGCTCGGTCATGTCACCACCGACAATGCATTTCTGGGGGATATTCAACGGAATTTCCTGGTTGCCGTCAACAAGGAGTTTTTTGGGGGCAGGGACAAGATGCAGGACAGCCTTTTTCATGGCGGTCATGGTGGCCTGCAGAATATTTATACGGTCGATTTCCCGGGGCCAGGCAAGGCCCAGGGACCAGGCAAGGCAGGTGGATTTGATTTCCGGAACCAGGTCCTGGCGTACTTTCGCGGTGAGCTTTTTGGAGTCGGTAAGCCGGGCTATGTCCGCATCAGGGGGTAATATAACGGCTGCAGCCACTACAGGCCCGGCCAGGCAGCCCCGGCCGGCCTCGTCAAGGCCTGCCAAAGCACCGGAGTCGCAGATGGACTGCAGATTCAAAGCGGGATGCCCGTAAGCCTTCACCCACACCCCTGTTTGGAGCGGATAAAGGCAAATCCGGGCGAAAACGCCTGGAGGATCTATTCCCCTTTATCCGCAGCAATAGAATTTAGGTTTGCTATCAGTTGCCCTTGTGCCAGTCGGTCCTGGCCTTGATGCGGGCAGCCTTGCCCCTGAGCTTGCGCAGAAAATAAATGCGGCCCTGTCTGACCTTGCCCCTGGTAACGACTTCCACTTTCTCGATAAAAGGGGAGTTCAGGGGAAAAACTCTTTCCACTCCCACTCCATCGGAAATCTTTCGCACCAGAAAGGTGGAATTTGTGGTCCCACGCTTTACTCTGAGAACAGTGCCCTGAAACACCTGAACTCTTTCCTTTTCACCTTCTATGATGCGAACGTGAACCTTGACCGTATCTCCAGCCTTGAATCTGGGGATATCGGTGCGCATCTGTTCCTGCTGAATCTGCTGCATGATATTCATGGGTCTTGCTCCTGAAAAAATAATGATTGATTTTAAATTGAAAGCCTGGACAGCCTGCTGGCAGTTCTGTAGTCCGTAGCAGCTGACAAAAAAGGATCAGGCGAGATCCCCCAGAATACGGTCCACTATGATGGAGGCTGCCGACCGTACCGAAAGGTGATTGTAGCCACCCAGAAGCCTGAGCGGGGCCAGCAGGTTGTCCGCCTCCTGAATAACACTGTCCGAAAGCCCGTATCCTGTGCCCAGCACCATCAAAACCGGAGACTTTCGCAGACACTGCAAAACCTCTCCGCAATCAATATCGCCGGTTGCGGCAGCGCTGGTGGCCACTATGCGGGGCCTTCGGCCAGTGAGACCGGCTGCTTTTTCAACTGCATCATTAAGCGAGGCAACAACCTCCACACCCTGAAGAGCCCTGGCCCGGTCCGGATTGGCCTGTGCTCCGGGGCCTTCCCTCCAGTGCCACAGAAGCCTTCGGGCCAGGACCTGCTGATCCTTTAAAGGCGTGCACAGGTAATATCCTCCCAGCCCGTAAGTGGCACAAACGCGTCCTATATCGTGAATATCCAGGTTTGTCAAAGAGGTTGTGCTGTCCTGGCCCGTCTTATTTTTAACCGGGTGATGAACCAGGGCCAGGTAAAGATTTCGCCCGGGACGAGTCCTTTGCAGCCCCTTCAGAAAATCCAGATCTTCATGGCTTAGAAGCCGGCCGGCCAGAAGCTCGGGGCGCATCCTGAAAGTATTTTCCAGGGACCTTTGCCTGCGCCAGGCTGCTATACGGCCATGATCCCCGGAAAGAAGAACATCCGGGACCTTAAGCCCGGCATACTCCTCCGGCCGGGTATAATGAGGATATTCCAGCATACCCCGGGAAAAGCTCTCTTCTCCGGCGGACTCCTGCTTGCCCAGGAAACCGGGCAAAAACCTGGCCACCGCCTCCATGAGGCAAAGCGCGGCGGCCTCCCCGCCGTTCAGGACAAAATCCCCCACAGAAACAAGGTCAAGGTCAAAAAGCTCTTCCAGGCGGGCGTCAATTCCTTCGTAGCGTCCGCATATCAGGGCCAGGTCGGTTTCACCGGCCAGACTGGCAGCCAGAGGCTGGTCCATGGGTTTTCCCTTGGGAGTCAAAAGAACTTTCCTGCAGCCGGCAGGCAGTTCATTCAGGGCCTGGACCAGGGGGTCCAGGAGCATGACCATGCCCGGACCTCCGCCGTATGGGCGGTCGTCCACGGTTCTGTGCCTGTCCCGGGTAAATTCGCGGGGATTTATCCTGGAAACATCCAGAATATCGTTTTCCCGGGCCTTGGCTATCAGCCCGCAACCCAGAGGAGAATCGAAATATTCCGGAAAAAGGGTAACGATATGGAAATGCACGCGCAGTCCTGGATTAGATTAGTTTCCCTGGCCCGGAGGCTATCCTCAACCGGGTCCTTGGGCCTGCAATCTCAGCCTTGCCCGATATAAAGATCCAGAAGGCCTTCTGGAGGAGAAATGACCGCCTTTTTTGCCCCTGGATCAAGATGGACAATAAAGTCATCTTCTGCCGGGAATAAAATCTCTGTGCCCTTTTCGTCTACTATCTGCCATATTTCGCCGTTTTTTTGCGGCACAAAGCCCTGCAACAGCCCCAGGTATTTTCCGCTGTCCAGATAAACCCGGCAGCCCAGAAGCTCATACAGGTAAACCTCGTCTTCGTCCTCCCGGGGCAGCTCCCGGGCATCCACAAGTATTTCCGCTCCCCGCCATTTTTCAGCCTCATCGCGGCCGGTGATCTGTTCCAGCTGAAGCAGCAGTCTGTTCCGGTGTTCTCTCAAGGCCTCGGGCCTGAAAGCCCTGGGGCGTTCTGCGGGCATCCGTAAATATATTTTCCCTGTTTCCTGCAACAACAAAGGGGAGTCTGCATGCCATATAATGCAGAGCTCCCCTTTCAGTCCATGTGGTTTGACCACCTTCCCGCAGGTCAACAGGTCCTTGGCAGCCATTGCACCAGTTTATTCGATTATTTCCAGAACAGTCCTCTTCTGGGCCTTGGTGGAGGCAGCGCCCAGGATGGTGCGCATGGCCCGCGCAGTGCGGCCCTGCCTGCCGATAACCTTGCCCAGATCTTCCTTGGCCACCTTGAGCTCTATGACCGCGGTCTGCTCTCCTTCCACTTCGGCAACCTCGACCTGATCCGGATTATCCACCAGCGATTTGGCAATGTATTCAATGAGTTCTTTCATAACCACCTCCGATTATTGCACGGTTCAACAGAGATTTTCAGGTGATTGCCCTTATTGACAACTGTAAAAATTCCAAAAAGCAGGTTCAATTCAATGGATAATGTCTCATAACTCTTTTATCTGCCTGCCGGCCTCATACATTGCCAGGCCCCTGACCTGGACTAAGCTTCAGATTAATGAGTGCCACTCTGACCAAGCTTAAAAACATGGCAGGAAGTAGTCGCAGGCAGCATCATCATATTGTTGCCAGGATAATTTTAACGGCCAAAATCTTGTTTTTGACTGTTTACAGTCACATCTGATCAGGCGCTGACTTTCTTTATAAGCGAGCGCACTGTATCTGTAGGCTTTGCTCCCTTGTCCATCCAGGCCTTGACCTTGTCCATGTCAATCTTGATCTCAGGCGGGTCCTGCAAGGGATTGTAATAACCCAGGTATTCCAGGGCGCGGCCGTCGCGCCTGGTCTCGCTGTCCAGGGCCACCAGGCGGTAGAAAGGTTTCTTTTTGGATCCCATCCTGGTGAGTCTCAGTCTAACAGCCATGTAATCTTCCCCCGTTTATTCTTTTGTAGTTTGCTCTGTTTTGTTTAACCTTAAGAAGCCTGAAAAAAATATGCTTAAAGCCTTGCATGGGGCATGGGAAATGCTGCATGCTTTTGATTGCTAAGCATCGTAATAGATCCTGAAGATCCCGGCTTTTAAGAAAAAATATATACTTAACTGCTGTTTTGTCCAGTTGTTATTTCTTCTTTTTCCTGCGCTTGACTTTTTTGCGTCTGGTCCTGGTCCTTCCAGGCACAGGCGCTCCCTGGCTGTTTATATCCAGCTGGGGCTGGCCGTCCTTGCCCAACATCTTTTTCATCATTTTCTGCATCTGGTCGAAGTTGGTCAGTAGCTGGTTTACGTCCTGGACTGTGGTCCCGCTGCCCCTGGCCACCCTCTGCTTGCGCGAGGCATTGAAAATCTTGGGGTTGCTGCGCTCCTGCCGGGTCATGGAATTGATCATGGCATCCATCTTGGCCATCTCTTTTTCCGGCATCTGCACGTTCTTGAGCTTGTCCCGCATCTTGCCCATGCCGGGGATCATCTTGAGCAGCCCTTCAATGGAGCCCATTTTTTTCAGCCGGCCCATCTGTTTGCGAAAATCATCCAGGTCGAACTTGGACTTCTGGAACTTTTCCTGCATGGCCCTGGCTTCATCCTGGTCCATGTCCTCCTGGGCCTTTTCAATGAGGGTAAGTACGTCCCCCATGCCCAGGATCCTGGAAGCAACGCGGTCCGGATGGAAAACTTCCAGGTCGGTGAGCTTTTCCCCCGTACCCACAAACTTGATGGGCTTCTGGGTGATGGATTTGATGGAAAGGGCGGCCCCGCCTCTGGCATCGCCTTCCATTTTGGTCAGCACCACTCCGGTGATATCCAGCAGCTCATTGAAGCGCTGGGCCACGGTCACTGCGTCCTGCCCGGTCATGGCATCGGCCACGAAAAGGATCTCGTGGGGTGTGCACTTTTCCTTGATGGAAACCAGTTCCTGCATGAGGGTTTCGTCAATATGCAGACGTCCGGCGGTATCGATTATCACCGCAGTATAAGCTTTCTGCCTGGCTTCTTCCAGGGCGCGCAAGCTGATATCCACCGGGTTGTCGCTGGAAGTGGAAGGGTAGGCGGGCATTTTCAGGTCCCCGGCCAGCTTGTGCAGCTGGTCAATGGCTGCCGGTCGGTAAACGTCCGCAGGCACGAGATAGGGCAAGTATTTGAGGCCCTTTAAGTGCAGGGCCAGCTTGCCTGCGGAAGTGGTCTTGCCCGAGCCCTGCAGACCCACCATCATAATGACCACTGGAGGCTTGGCCTTGAGATTCAGACCCTGCTGCTCTCCGCCCAGGAGTTCTTCCAGCTCCTCCTTGACGATCTTGACCACCTGCTGGCCGGGGGTGAGACTTTTGAGCACCTCCTGGCCCAGGGCGCGCTCCTTGACCCGCTGGGTGAAGTCCTTGACCACCTTGTAGTTGACGTCTGCTTCCAGCAGGGCCAGGCGTACCTCGCGCATCCCCGCCTGGATATTTTGCTCATCCAGGCGGCCGTGGCCTTTGAGTTTCTTGAAAACGGCATTCAGCCGCTCTGATAGACTGTCAAACATTTATATTGAATACCCTTGAAATGGACGCAAAAGAAAAAAATTATAGCCTTGAACAAGGCGCAAGTCAAGTTGACCCAATCAGGATGCCACTGCAGGAAAAAACCGGCTGTCTTTATCATCCACCACCAGCCGCCCGCACAAGCCCCGCCTCTGCCCGACGGATGACCTCCTCTGATACGCAGAAGGAAAAACGCACGAATCCGGGGTATCCGAATCCGGAACCGGGTACGGCCAGGATATTTTCCTCAAACAGATCCCGGACGAATTTCTGGTCATCCCCATCCGGGGCTTTGGGGAAAAAGTAAAATCCGCCTTTGGGCAGAGAGAACTCCAGTCCTGCTTTGTTAATGATTTCAGCCATGGCCTGTCTTCTGGCGGCATAAATCCCGGTATCCACCGTGACATGCAGAGCCTTTTGCAGAATGATCTGGCCGATGACCGGAGCATTTACAAAACCCAGAATACGGTTGGTCAGGTTAAGCCCCTGCAAGAGTTCATCTCCTCCGGGCATTTCCGGTTGCACGGCCAGATAGCCTACCCTTTCCCCGGCCATGGACAGGCTCTTGGAGTATGAACTTACAACCAGGCTGTAGGGATAAAGGGCCATGACCGGCGGCACCTCAATATCGTCGTAGGTCAGAAAACGGTAAGGCTCATCCGATATAAGCAGAATAGGCTGTCCGTATTCGCTGCTTTTGTCCTCAAGGATGCTTGCCAGGCCTTCCAGTTCTTCCCGGGAATATACCTGCCCGCTGGGATTGTTGGGGGAATTTATAAGTACCACCCTGGTATTTGGCGTTATGGCCTTCTGCATGGCCTCCAGGTCCAGCTCAAAGCTCACCGGCCTGGTCTGAACCGGGATGAAAACCCCCTGAAAATTCTGGGTGTAAAAAGAGTACTCCACAAAAAAAGGAGCCGGGCAGACCACTTCATCCCCGGGGCGCAGCACGGCCCGGAAAAAGGCGTTGATTCCCCCTGCCGCTCCGCAGGTGACTACAATGTGATCCTGGGTTACTTCTGTCTGCTGTTCTTTGGATACCACCCCGGCCAGGGCCTTGCGCACTCCCGGCAGCCCGGCATTGGGCATGTACCCCAAAGCGTAAGGGCGGGAGGCTTCGCGGCCAAGCTCCTCCAGCACCCGGGCCACCTCGGGAGGGGGCGGCAGGTCCGGATTGCCCAGGCTGAAATCGAAAACATTGTCCGGACCATATTTCTGCTTCAACTCACTGCCGGCCTCAAACATCCTTCTGATCCAGGATGCCTTTTCCAGGTAATCCGCCACCTGCGGATTCAAAACAGACATATATACTCCTTTGATATGTTTTTGGAAACATCCAGACCCTGTTTCTTGCTATCCTCTCAAGTGATTGGAAAGGGTGCATACTGAAATGTCCCAAAGTTCCGCTGCCTCAGTGATTCACCCAGGACTGAACCATCACCCTGACAGCATCTTGACCCTGTAACCGGTGAATCTCCCTTTCCTGGAACCCACGAAAAAAGCTGGCTTGCAGGGCCAGGTTCTTTTCTGTTATCTTATCATGAACAGGAACATCCCTGAAGACAAAACCTGAGCTTCATACAGGTATTTCATCAATTTATCAATGCATATCTCAGTTCCCCTGCCGCATAAATTGACTTTTAGCGTGGAAAAAACAATTGTTCGCCGCCCAAAAAAATTAAACAGATCTTCGAGTTTGTAATGCAAAGAAAAGAACTGGCGCAACTCCTGCAGGACCTGCTCGACGGTGGTGCCTCCATAGGGCAGACCATGGAGCGTATAGGGCTGGAGCCATACCTGGAAACCGGGCAGGGGCTGAACCTGGACATGCGCCGGGGAATTCGCACAGGCATTCCTGAAGTAGTATTCGGTGCCGGCAAAAGCAAGGAGCAGCTTATTACAGCAGTCAAGCACCTGGCCAGGGCCCAGAACAAGGTCCTGGTTACCAGGCTGGAAGCTGATGCCGGGAATGCCCTGACAGAAATGTTTCCCCGGGGGGAATACCATGAACTGCCCGGCCTTTTTGTGCTGGAGCAGGATATGGACCTGGACCATCCCTGGAACGGGGAAGCAGAAGCAATGATTATATCCGCCGGGGGAGCGGATCTGCCTGTTGCCCTGGAAGCCTATGCCTGCCTCAAGTTTTTCGGGCATACCCCCGGACTGGTTTCAGATGTTGGAGTGGCCGGGCTGCACAGGCTTTTTCCGCACCTGCCCAAGATCTCCAAAGCCCGGATCCTCATTGTCATAGCCGGAATGGAAGGGGCCCTGCCCTCGGTGCTGGCAGGCCTAAGCCCTGTGCCCATAGTGGCCGTTCCCACTTCAGTGGGATACGGTACCAGCCTGGGAGGCATCACCCCTATGCTGGCCATGCTAACCTCGTGTGCTCCGGGCATATCAGTGGTCAATATAGACAACGGTTTCGGGGCTGCCTGCTTTGCCTTCAAGGTGCTGGAAAACCAGAAGTCAGAGGTCAGAAGTCAGAGGTCAGAAAATTGAAGGCCAATGCCCTGGGAGACCGGTGGCAGTCCTTACTGCATGCCGAACCAGCGTGAATAACTCTGCCAGGCATCCAGTCTGGAAGAGATGAAGTCAACGATCTCTTGATGCTCGACCCTGCCGTTTCCCTGAACCTGCATGGCCGGCCCGAAAGCCATGCGAATGGGCCTGTTGGGCCTGATCCAGCCGAAATCCTTGATTATCCTGCCCTGCCCCCAGGCATCTGTCTTAAGAGCCAGGGGCACCACAGGTACTCCTGCTTTCCTGGCCAGCTTGACCCCCATGGAGTTGAAGCGCTGGGGATCCAGAATACTGGATCGCTCCGCCTGGGGAAAAACCACCACAGAGATTCCCCGGTTAATCCTGTCCAGGCCCTCCTGCATGACCACCTTGAAGTCGTCCCTGGGGTTTTGCCTTTTGACAACCACCGGGTTCCTGGAAATCATGATATGTTTGAAGACCGGATAGCGCACCAGGCCTTCCTTGACCACGAAAGTCACCTGCCTGTGAGGACATATAACTGCTGCCAGGGCAAAGGTCTCCAGGGTGCTCATGTGATTGCCCACAAACACACAGGGCTCATCCAGATCAATGAAATTCTTCTTGCCCTGGATAATAAACCTGCAGTCCACCCTTTCCAGGTGCCGGAAAATGTCCACACTTCTCAAGATCCAGTCGTGGTCCGTAAAACCTTTCCACCTGGCTTTGGCCCAGGACCGGAAAACGGTGCCCAGCATTCGAGGATAAAAGTAGAGATTGGGGGTTCTGGAAAAGATCCGCGATGCCCGGTCTGGACTGGTTACATAATTGTCCCGGTTCTCAGTAACACTAATGGCATTCATTTTCTTTCTCCAGCATCGCCTTCCAGTGTTTCATTCTGGTCCTGGAACTGCATTTCATATAGCTTTTTATATAATGAACACTTATGCAGCAACTGTTCGTGACTGCCCTGGGAAATTATGCGGCCCTGGTCCAGGACCACGATGCTGTCCGCGGACAGAATGGTGGAAAGCCTGTGGGCAATAACAATGCTGGTGCGCTGGCGCATGAGGTTTTCCAGGGCCTGCTGCACAATGCGCTCGGACTCGGTGTCCAGGGCCGATGTGGCCTCGTCCAGGATGAGCAGGGCCGGGTCCTTCAAGATGGCCCGGGCAATGGTAATGCGCTGCTTCTGCCCCCCGGAAAGCCTGACCCCGCGCTCACCAAGCACGGTATCGTAACCATCGCTTAGCTCCATAACAAAATCATGGGCAAATGCGGCCCTGGCAGCGGCCTCCACCTGCTCCTGCTCCGCATGGTCCAGGCCGTAGGCGATATTTTCGCGTACTGTGGTATTGAACAAGAAATTATCCTGGGACACAATGCCCATGAACCGTCGCAGGCTGTGCAGAGTGTACTCCGAGGTGGGCCGGCCGTTTATATACACCTCCCCTTCCTGCTGCTCGTAAAACCTGGGCAGGATATTTATCAAAGTGGACTTTCCCGCCCCGCTGGGACCGACTATGGCAATCTTCTGTCCCTGGAAGATGTTCAGATTCACCCTGTCCAGGGCAGGCATCTCACTTCCTGGATAATAAAAAATCACATTTTCCATGCTCAGGCTTTCAAAGGGGGGCTTGAGTTCCACGTGACCACCTTTTTCTTCCTTTATCTCATCGGAATCCAGGACCTGGAAAACCCTCTCCGCCCCGGCCAGGGCCTGCTGGATGGCCAAATTGGTCTTATTCAGTTTCTTGATGGGCTTGTAGAGCATGAACAGGGCTGTAAGAAAGGAAAAAAAGGTTCCCGGAGTGGTCTCTCCGGCCATTACCTGGCTGCCCCCGTACCAGATTATAAGGCCCATGCCCACTGCCCCCAGAACCTCCATTACTGGAGTGGCCAGAGAATTGTATTTAAGCTGTTTTAAAGCATTTTCTGTGAGCTTTCTGTTTTCATAAGCAAAATTCATGTTTTCCCTGGGCTCTGCAGCAAATGCCTTAATCACCTTGATTCCGCTGAGTGTTTCCTGCAAAAAACCTGTGATGACAGACAACTTGAGCTGCTTTTTCCGCCCCAGTTTGCGTATCCTGTTGCTGAAGTGAATGAAGGGATATACAGCCAACGGATATATTACCAGGGATATTAAAGCCAGTTGAGCATCCTGATAAAACACCACGACCAGGAGACCCAGCATGGTCAGAAAATCCTTGATGAGATCGATAAAGTAAGGCAGGCTTGACTTGAGCAGGTTGACATCATTAACAATCCTGGACATGAGCATGCCCACACGGTTGTGGTCAAAAAAATTCACCGGCAGGCCGGTGAATCTGTGATAAAGTTCGTTGCGCAACTGCTGCATAACTTTCAGGCCACAGTAGTTCATCAGGTATTTTTGCAGGAACTGAAAAATGCTCATGGCCATTACAGCCAGAAAAAGTAAAAATGGGATCAGCATTAGCGCCCGCTCATCCTGAGCGATAAAAACATCGTCCAGGGCCGGCTTGACCAGAAAGGCTGCAGCTGCAGTACTTGCGGAGACAATTCCCAGGGAGATAAAGGACAGGATGATATAAAGCTTGTAGGGCAGAAAATAGCCCAGACACCTTTTAACCAGAGGCCAGGTATCACCCTCTGGCTTACTGTACGCTACCTTTTCTACTTTACCTTCATCTTTCATAAAATATATCTGCTTTTTTTGATATCTGCATTCAGCAATTATGACTTTCGAGAACGGGATGTCAATACTTACAATTTTTCAGGTGTCAAGGATATTGCCCTTTTGAATATTCTTGCATATAAGCCTTTACGATCAAGCACAGCTCCCGGGGTAAATATTATTTGTCCAGACGTTATACTTCACAGATCCCTCAAATGGCCCATGATATCCTCAGGTCTCTAGACCCGGACTTCTCACTCACCAGCTTAATCCGGAACAAGGTACCCAGAGTGGTAGCCCGGGTCCAGGTTCAGGGAAAGGATTGCCTGCTCAAAACGTTCACGCAGGACAGGTTCTGGAAACGCCCCGGAAGGCGGCTCAGACTGCAAAAAGAAATTTTTATATACAGCCAACTGCAGCCTCTGGCCTTTAACTGGTTTCGCCATCCGGAACTGGTGTTCACGGACGGCCGAAACTACGTTCTGACCCGGTTCATCCAAAATAACCCAGCATTAGCCCGGGATGACGCTCTTTTCTATACTACGGCCATGCAGGCTGTCCTGGAGTTCAACACTTGCGACTTCGGTTTTGAACTCAGAGGCTGCCCGGGATGGATGTGGGAAAAAAACAACCGCTACAAGTTCTCCAGATCTGGCAAAACCCTGCGCAACCTTTTGGAAGGTATTCTGATCAGGAACAGGCTGCCCCGGAGTCTGCTCCCCCGTCTTATTGGATTCTGGGGCCAGGCTATGGCTTCCACCCGCAAAATGCACAAGCCGCTTCTGGTGCACCGTGATATTTTCCAGGGCAACATCCTGCGCCCCGAACCGGACAAAATTTATTTTGTTGACTTTGAAAAAACAGGCTTGGAGAAAAGATGGGTCTTCGTTGATGCTTTAAAAATTGCCCAGGCCGAGCCTTTGTTCTTTGATCAAACCTGCGGTGCTTTGTCCGGCTTTCCAAAGTTTTACGTCTGCCAATTGCAAAAATTCTGGGAAGAACTTACAAAAAGACGTCTGGAAATAAATCCGGAATACAGGCACTTCGTCCAACAACTTAAGTTCTGTCTTCTGGGCTGGACCCTGAAAAAACTGGTCAAGGAAAACCCCGGGGCTGAAAGAAAGACAGGCCTTATTAGATTTCTGGAGCAGCCAGTAACTGGTCCAGAACATTACTTTGAGAAATGGTTCTCCTGCCTGCCCCGGCTGCCCGAACCTTGACAGAGACCCTCCCCTGATGACAAAAGCCTGCAACTTCAGAAAACCAAAAAACATCAGCGGCCTTGTCCACACATAGGTCCTCATAACAAATAATGAAAAGTGCCAAGAAGACCTTTGGAAAATTTCTAAAACGCCTAAGCTACCCGTTGACAGCTGCTCTGTTCCTTGTCCTGGGCTTTTTCACCAGAAAGATGTCCAGGACGCAGGCCTTGAGAATGGCCAGGTTTCTGGGATATTTGGCCTGCGACGTACTTAGGGTCAGGCGAAGACTGGTCCTGAACAACCTGCAAAAGGCCTTTCCGGAACAGCCAGAGGAAAAAATAAGACGACTGGCAAGACAAAGTTATTTCAACCAAGCCAGGAACATAATCGAGATCCTGCGCATCCCTCTGATCCAGGATGAAAAGGATGCCCAGGAACTGATCGAGATCCGGGCGGATCCCTCTTTTCATGACACCATGGTACAAAACCGGGGCGCTGTGGTGGTCTCGGGCCATCTGAGCAGTTGGGAGGTCATAGGTGTATGCGCCGGAAAGATTCTTACTCCCTTGCATATCGTGGTCAAACCAATTAAAAACAGCTACCTTGACAGGCGCATCAACCAGCTGCGGACCATGCACGGCAACAGAATAATTTACAAAGACCATGCCGTTCGCCAGGGACTTCAGGTCTTAAATTCCGGCGGAATCATAGTCATTCTGGGGGATCAGTCCAAAAAGCACGGCAACTTTTACACGGATTTTCTGGGTCGCAAGTCCAGCGTGGTCCTGGGACCTGCCTTTCTGGCCCTGAAAACAGGAGTGCCCCTGTTTGTGGAGACCTGCCGCAGCCTGGACAACGGCAGGTACCAGGTGGATATAAACCAGGTCACAACCAGTGACCTGGACTACACCAGGGAAGGCATCAGAACTCTGACTGTTCGTTATACAAAAATGCTGGAAAGGTTTATCCGCGAACATCCCGAAGAGTGGCTCTGGCTGCATGATCGCTGGAAGAGGAAACCTCCATCCAAATAAGCCGATACTACATCCCATGAACAAAGAAACCTTAACATGGCGCACGTTCGGCAATGTGAAAGCTTACTGCCTGGACGATGATGCCCTCTTCTTCCTTGATCTCAAGCTCACGCCTTCTGAATGGTTGATGCAGCATGGAACAAGACTAAAATCCGATAAAAACAAAATATCTTTCCTGGTGCAAGGTCCTGATAAAAGAGTTTTTTTTGTTAAACAGTTCCGCACCAATCGCATATGGCATAAACTCAGATACATGGCTTCAACTGATCAGGCCTTCAGGCTGTTCAAAACCTCCCGGGCACTGTCCTTTGCAGGATTGCCTGTGCCCTTCCCGCTGGCTGTTATCATTGACTTCAAGACTTTCAAAAGATCTGAATATTTCATCAGTGAAGCATTTACAGACTGCGTAACCCTTGAAGACAAAATAAAAAAAACAGATCACAAATCAATATTTAAAGAGATCATGCCCAACATGGCAAATCTTTTAGCAGACATGCATAGTTCCGGATTTTATCATGGTGATATGAAATGGAACAATATATTAATACATCCTGAAGATAGTTATAAAATATACCTTACAGACCTGGACTCAGTTGGATATTTAAAAGATAAAAGAGACAAACGTTATGCTATGGATATATCCAGGTTCTGCATCAGCCTGTATGAGAGCCTCTATAACACTGATTATGTGACCAGATTTATACAAATATATTCAGATGTTGCCCAGCGAGATCCCCAGACAGTTGCTGAGCACATGAGACCCTATCACAACAAACGCGCCGCAAAACATAAGCTGACTAAGCAAATTGATATACCTGATATAATCATTAAAACATGAACATCCTTTTTATCAACACTTCCAGAATCTGGGGCGGAAATGAAAAATGGACCCACATGGCGGCCCACGAGCTGGCTAGAAGAAACAAAGTTTTTCTAGCCTACAGAAGCTCTTCCCTGGGCGAGCGCTTTTCCATAAAAAAAACAAAACTGCCTTTTTTAAATCGACTGGATTTTTACAGCCTGCATCAACTGGTAAAACTTTTACGAGTTCAAAAAATTCAAATTCTGGTCTCCACCAACAGAAAATTTTATCTCCTGGGAGCCCTGGCGGCCCGGCTGGCAGGGTGCAGACATTTTGTCCGCTGCGGCATTGTCTGGCAGGTACCGGATAACATATACTATCGCTTTCTATTCAAAAAGATAGACGGAG
>PWFB01000057.1 GCA_003553695.1 Desulfonatronospira sp. | reverse complement strand
AGAGAAAGGCGATAATGGGCCGCTGCACCAGCATGATAACCATGAGGCCCTGGATGGCGTGCAGGGCGGAAGCAACAGGAGAGCGCCTCAGTACAACCAGGTAGATAATCAGAATGGCCAGAGGGATTATAAAATGACATCCCCGCAGGACGGTTTTCCAGAATTTGGGCAGTTCCTTGCGCGGCAAGGGCTTGATGCCCATTTTAAGCGATTCCAGGTGGACTACGTACAAAAGGGCCAGGTAGGCTATAAGGGCCGGAAACAGGGCGGCCCGGACCACATCCAGGTAGGGTATGCCGATGATCTCAGCCATGATGAAGGCCGCAGCCCCCATGATGGGAGGCATGATCTGGCCGTTGGTGGAGGCGGCCACCTCTACCGCCCCGGCCTTGTGTGCCGGAAAGCCCACCTTTTTCATCAGGGGAATGGTAAAGGTCCCGGTGGTGACTGTATTGGCTATGGAAGAACCGGAGATCATGCCGGTCATACCCGAGGCCAGTACTGCTGCCTTGGCCGGTCCCCCCCTGAAGGTCCCCAGGGCGGAAAAGGCCACGTCAATGAAATATTTGCCCCCGCCGGCCCGGTCCAGCAGTGCTCCGAAGAGTACAAAGAGAAATACGAAGGATACGGAAACTCCCAGAGGCACCCCGAAAATCCCGGTGGTGGTCAGGTACATGTCGCTGATCATGAAGTCCAGGGGAATGCCCCTGTGTCTGAGTATTTCCGGGAGATGAGGCCCAATGAAGTTGTAGGCCAAAAAGATGGCGGCCAGAATGGACAGAGCCGGTCCCAGGGCCCGGCGGGCAGCTTCCAGCAAAAGGACAATCAGGATAAAGCCCATGACAATGTCGGGCTGGTTGGGCATGCCCTGACGGAAAATAAGGTTGTCGAAATCCCACCATAAGTACAGAGCAGATGCCATTCCCAGAGCAGCAAATATCCAGTCGTATACGGGAATGGTTTTGCGGATGGATTTGCTGGCAAAAGATGGAATTATCTTTTGCGTAAGGCTGACCCAGAAGGGCGTGGAATGCTGTTTGTAAGCCGGATAAACCAGAAAGGTCAGCCCGATGGCGAAAGCCAGGTGCCAGATCCTGGCTATATGCGAGTTGATGGGATCATGGGCTATTGACAGCTGAAATACAGACCAGGCCAGGCAAAGCAGAACAATAATCCATCTGGCAATAATACTTTTGGGATCCCTGACCCCGGCCTCCACCATGACCACCAGGTCTCTGGCTTCTTTGGTCGTGGGTGGTGCTTTGTCCTGTCCCTCCTGATTTTCCGTGGTGTTCTGGTTTTCGTGAAGTGTGTCGTTTTTTCCGGCTTGTTCGCTCATGTGGTTTACCTGTTCAGTTGGCGGTTATCCATTCGGGTAGAGTAGGTCTTTATGCCGGATTGCGGCAGAGATAGATCAGGGTGATGTCTCACACGGGAATTTCGAGCTGCAGGCTGCCCGCCATGGGGCCGGCGGGTCATTAAGACCCGGAAAAATATGGAGTTAGCTTCGATGTCGCAGGGGATGCGTACACTTCCGGACAAAAGGGATCGATAATTAGTTTTCATCCGGAAACGGTTCTTTTTCCCTTTGGCGGCGTCAATCTGCACAATTATTCGTCACCGTATTAAGATACGCCTCCTCATAATTGCTTGATTTCCTTGCCAAAAGAAAAAAATCCTCGTTTCCGAAAAGAAAACCATCAGTTTCAGCATCCGGAAATAAGGAATTCCGGATGGAAACTAATTAAGCGGGACCCGGAGGCCCCGCTTGGCAAAAAACCAGAATCTACATCCAGCCCTGTTCCTCATAATATCTTTTGGCGCCGGGATGCAGGGGAGCGGAAAGACCCTGCAGCATTTCCTCGACTTCCAGATGCCGGAAAGAGGCGTGGGATTCTCTCAGAGCGTCCAGGTTTTCAAACACGGTTTTGACCATGTCGTAAACCACGTCTTCATCAACTTTTTCATCGCTGACCACGGTGGCGGTAACGGCGTAGGTCTCGATGTCCTCATCCACGCCGCGGTAAGTTCCGCCCGGGATGGTGGTCATGATGTAATAGGGTCTTTCTTCCACCATGTCCTTGATTCCCTGGGCATTGATGGGGATCATGCGGATGTCCACGGATGTTGCGGGCTCTTCAATGGCTGCACTGGGGTTGCCTATTGTATAGAAGAAGGCGTCTATGTTGCGGTCCACCAGGGCGCGGGCGGCCTCATGATGCTCCAGTCCCTCGGCCCGGAAGTCATCGCGGTGGTCTATGCCGTAAATTTCCAGAACGTCCATGGCATTGCCCCTCTGGCCTGAACCGGGGTTGCCGATGTTTACCCTGTGGCCCTTTATGTCCTCCACGGAATGAATGTCGGTATCCTGGCGGGTAACCAGCATGACTGTCTCAGGATGCATGCTGAACAGGCTGCGCAGGCTTTTGATGGGCTTTCCTTCCCATTCGGCGGCGCCGTTATAGGCCTGCCAGTTGCGGTCGGACTGGGCCACGCCGAAGTCGAAAGCACCGCGTTCCAGGGCGTTGATGTTGAACACGGAACCGCCGGTGGGACGGCCTATGAAGTTGTACTTGTCGCCCATTTCGTTGTTCATGATGTTGCTGATCTGCAGGGCTACCTGGTAGTAGACGCCCACGATGGAAGCGCCTCCAAACAGGATGTCCTGCTTGGCCTTGGCCTGGGGGGCGGACAGGGCCAGGGCCAGGACCGCTGCAACAGCGATGAAAATTCTCTTAGCGAACATAATGCGTACCTCCTGACAGATTAAGGTGATAAAATAGACACTAAACCCAAGTCTCCTTATGCTCCAGATCAGTAGGCCATGTCAATATGCCGGAAGTGGATTTATCCGGCTATTTTTATGGTTAAAAAAGCATACTTCAGTGCGCTGCCGGAACATCCAGAATCCAGGTGGCTATGCTGAAGTAGATGAGGATTCCGCCTATATCGGCTATGGAGGTTATAAGGGGTACGCTGGCCGTGGCCGGATCAACCTTCATTTTGGCCAGCAGAAAGGGCAGCAGGCATCCCACCAGGCTTCCGAAAAGAACCACAACAGTCATGGTCAGTCCCACCACTATGGCCACTTCCGGTCCTCCCCTGAAAACCCCTACCATGGATACCGCCAGGGCCATGCCAAGGCCCAGGGTCAGGGCTATGCCCACTTCCTTGCCCAAAAGATACAGCCAGTCCGATGCTTTTACGTCACCTGTAGCCAGGGCCCTGACCATTAGGGTGGAGGACTGGGAGCCGGCATTGCCGGCGCTGGCGATCAACAGAGGCAGAAAAAAGACCAGGGCCACTACTGCTTCGATGGTGTTTTCAAAGAAGGCTATGCCGGCACCTGAGAGAAGATTGACAAAGACCAGGGCCAGAAGCCAGGGCAGGCGTTTCTGGATGATAAGCCAGGGGCTGGCCTCCCTGAAGTTGATCCCCACCAGGCTCTCCCCGCGTCCGGATATGGAGCCCATACGGTGAAAATCCTCGGTGGCTTCCTCTTCCAGGATGTCATGCACATCATCAAAGGTGACGATGCCCACGAGCTTGTCGTCACCGTTGATGATGGGCATGGCCAGAAGGTCGTACTTGGCCATGATGGAGGCTACTTCCTCTGCGTCCTGGCTGGCATGAGAGAAAATGGGCTCCTGGTTCATGATTTCAGAAAGCAGGGACCTGGGAGAGGCCACCAAAAGTTCGCGCAGAGAGATAACCCCTACCAGCCTGCGATTTTCGTCGATAACATAGCACTGGTAGATGGTTTCCTTGTCCGGTGCCTCTCGGCGCAGCTTGTCCAGGGCATCCCTGGCGGTGATGTTGGGGGATAGGGCGGCGTAATCGGAGGTCATGACCGCGCCGGCTGTGCCTTCGGAATAAGATGCCAGCCTGCGGATGTCTTCGCGTTCAGCTTGAGCCAGGGCAGGCAGGATCTCTTCCTGCTGTTCCGGAGTCAGCCGGTTGAACAGGTCGGCACGCTCATCGTGGGACATGGCCCCGATTACCCGGGCCAGCTGGGTGCGACCCAGACATGCGGCCACTCGGGTCTCGAAATGCGGGGAAAGGTAATTGAAAATCCGGGCCTGAGCATCGATGTTCAGCAGGGTAATAAAATGGCAGCCCTTGTCCGGAGAGAAAAGCTCCAGTACCTGGGCTCCATCGGCAGGGTGCAGGGAATAGAAAAAATCCCTGATGGAGTCGTGCTCTCCGGCTTCCAGCAGGGATTCCAGCCTGGAAATCAACTCCTGGCCGCCCTGCTCATCGCTGTCCAGGGCTGCCTCCAGAAATTCCCTGGCTTCTACGAGGGTTTTGTTGTCCATGATCCACCTCCTTATGTTGGCCGCCTGCAAGGGTGACGGCCTAAGGCGGATCATTCAGGGCAGGTCAGAAAGTATCCGTCTTTACAGTCGTCCCTTACAGGCGGGATAATGGCGCAATAGAGGCTCAGGCCTCTTTGTCGGTCTGTTGGGCAAGATTTGTTGTACCTACTACTAGGAAGGTCCATTTTTAAAACCGGCCTCTCTTGAAGAGTGTTTCAAGTCTTAAATAACTCCAAGTGAAAACTGTTAACCTTTAAAAGATACGCCAGGCGATGTCAAATAAAGTATCAGGTTTGCCTGTCTGTCTTGTCTATTCGCCAATCACCTTTATAAGCACCCTTTTTTTTCTTTTTCCGTCGAACTCCCCGTAGAATACCTGTTCCCACGGACCCAGGTCCAGCCTGCCATCGGTAATGGCCACCACTACTTCCCTGCCCATGACCTGTCTTTTCATGTGCGCGTCGGCATTGTCTTCTCCCACGTTGTGCCTGTAGCCGGAAACCGGTTCGTGCGGAGCCAGCTTTTCCAGCCAGATTTTATAGTCGTGGTGCAGGCCGGATTCATCGTCATTTATAAATACGCTGGCGGTGATGTGCATGGCATTGACCAGGACCAGGCCTTCCTTGACCCCGCTAGTGCTTACCGCATCCTGGACCTGCGGGGTTATGTTCTCGAAATCCATGCGGGCCGGGATATTCATCCATAATTCCTGACGGTAGCTTTTCATGACGGTTCTCCTTTTTTAGTTTACACCTTGGGAAATAAGAATTAGATAATTGATTCATTTTAGTAAAAACAGCAGCTGCTTTCAAATCCAATCAGCTCTCCTGAGAATATTTAATCCGGCAGGTGGGGCAAGGAAAGGTAATGTTCGGCAAAAGCATCAACCTGTTCAAGGTATTCGGCTTTCAGATAAGGGTGGACATCAGCTGGGTTATAATCGCGGTACTGGTCACCTGGTCCCTTGCAGTGGGTTTTTTCCCGCACTTCATGGAAGACTTGAGACCGGTGCAGTACTGGATATTAGGGATTGTCGGAGCCCTGGGGCTTTTTTTCTCCATTCTTTTTCACGAGTTCTGGCACTCCTGGGTGGCCCGTAATTACGGGGTGCCCATCCGGGGAATCACTTTGTTTATATTCGGCGGCGTGGCCGAGATGGAAGATGATCCCCAGAGCCCCAGGAGTGAATTCTGGATAGCAATTGCAGGGCCTCTGGCCAGCATATTTCTGGCCCTGGTCTTCTTTGTCCTGTATAGTGCGGCCCAGTTTATGGGCTGGGGACCGGCGATCATCATTTTATTCATGTATCTGGCCCTTATCAACACTATCCTGGCTGTTTTCAATCTGATTCCCGCTTTCCCCATGGATGGAGGGCGTATATTAAGGGCTCTTCTCTGGAAATGGAAGGGGGACCAGCGCTGGGCCACGCGCATTGCCGCCAATATGGGCTCCATGTTTGGACTTGTGCTCATTGGCATCGGAATTCTGAATATGCTTACCGGAAATCTGGTAGGAGGACTGTGGTATTTTGTCATCGGGATATTTATCCGTTACGTGGCCCAGAGCTCCTACCGGCAGCTGATGATCAAAAACGCTGTGTCCGGAGCAAGGGTAAGATCACTGATGAAGCGGCCGGTCTACGTTTCTCCGGATATAACTCTTGCCAGACTGGTTGAAGAGTATGTTTATCAGTTTCATTTCAAGATGTTTCCAGTGGTGGATCAGGGAAAACTGCTTGGCTGCATCACCACCAGACAGATTGGGAGCATTGACCGGCATCAGTGGAGGGATACACTTGTGCGCGATGTATACAGCCCCTGCTCAGACAACAACACTATTCAACCCAGCACCGACATACTTCATGCCCTGAACAGGATGAACCGGGAGGGCCAGAGCAGGATGATGGTTGTAGATAATGGAATATTGCTGGGAATGATTTCCCTTAAGGACATTATGGGGTATCTCTCAGCCAGGATGGAGATAGAGGGAGACCGCAGCTTTTCGGACTGAACACCAGGGTTTGTTCAAAGCTTTATTCAACTCGGACAAAGCAGTCTATGACCGGTATCATAATTAAAATCACCGGAAAGAGTTGTTTCATAAGGATAATCCTGCCTGCATAATATTTTTTTTCAGACAAAATCCTACAGATTTGATGCCAGTTTTAACGTTGGCGGAAATTATCATCCCCTGGACCAGGCCTTCCAGGCCCAGTCTGCGAAGTAACCTATGATTATAGGGAAAATCAGGCTGGCCGCCATGCGGCACAGGGCGAACTTCCAGCCCATAATGGGGGCCTCGTAGATGAGCAGGCGGTGAAATCCCAGCAGAGCCCAGGAAGTGAGAAAGGCCACCAGGGGGCCCACTCCTGCCCCGGCCTTGAGCAGCACTGCCATGAGGGGAAAGAGAATGAAGGGTCCTCCAGGCATTAGTGCTCCGGCCAGGGTCCCCAGGGCCAGGCCCCTGAACCCGGATTCCGGTCCCAGGATGTCCGCCAGCAGATCCCTGGGGAGGATCTGTTCCATCATTCCGGCCAGGATAAAGGCCACCACCAGGATGGGCAGTATTTTACCCAGCATTTTCATGCCCTGGACGAAACCGTCATTGACCAGTTGCGGATCCTTTTTGAATGCGATAATGCTCGCCGCCAGGCATAGTATGAGGATGAACAGAAAAGTTCCTTTCATGCCGCTCCTGATTTGAATTTTAACCGACCTTTAGATGAGCCATGAATTTACAGGAAAAGATGAGTTTGACAAGAAAGATTTTTGAGCAGGCACTTGGTTTAAGCCCTGCTGCAAGTATATTTGCAGCCTGGACCGGAGGGAAGGATTCCACGGTGATGCTGCATCAATGGATGTTTTTTTTGCAGGAAAGGGACCCTGGGGTTCAGGTGCGGGCTTTGAACCTGGACACAGGATATAAATTTCCTCAGGTTCTGGAATTCAGGGATGAACTGGCCTGGGAATGGGGCCTGGAGTTGACGGTGGTGGGTCCGGATTCCAGTGTGATGCAGGATTTACAGGAAATTTCAAAAGTGGAATGCTGCCGTATGCTTAAGGTCAAGCCCCTGCAGGAAGCAATCAGAGATCACGGGGTCAGGGTTTTGTTGACCGGCATCCGCAGGGATGAGCACCCGTCCCGGGAAACCACACCGGAAGTGCAGGAGAAAAGAGATCCGGACTATTACCAGATAAATCCCATAGCCCACTGGACTGAAATGGATGTCTGGTCCTATATCATGCTGCATGGCTTGCCCTACTGCTCTCTTTACAATCAGGGCTACAGGTCACTGGGCTGCATGCCCTGCACGGCCAAGGGCACGCACATGGACGAGCGCTCCGGGCGGGACAGGGAAAAGGAGGAAAATCTGGATCTGCTGCGCAGTATGGGATACTTTTAGGCAGTTTTCATCCGGAAACGGTTCTTTTTCCCTTTGGCTTAGCCTGCCACGCGCCTCGCGTGGTCAATCTGCACAATTATTCGTCAACGTATTAAGATACGCCTCCTCATAATTGCTAGATTT
>PWFB01000145.1 GCA_003553695.1 Desulfonatronospira sp. | reverse complement strand
TCTAACTGAAAAAACTTGAAGAGGTTTTGATTTACGCTGCCTTGGAGCGAGTTTTTACGTCCTGTTTGCCGAATTTCCGGACCACTGGAACTCATTATCATTATGGTGAACAGTTACAAAATTTTTAGAACAGGAGCATGAACATGGAAAGAGTGCTTGTACTGGGTTATGGATACCCGGCGTACAAGGCTGCTCAGTTGATCAGGGAACTGAAGCCTGAAGCGGATCTGTTGTGGATAACCGAGTACAGCGAGGATAAATATCCTCTGGAAATGGTGGAATTACTGCTGAGTCTGGGAAATAGTCCGGCCCACTGGTCCAGAACCAGGGCCAAGGTCAAGGTCGACTTTGAAAAAAATATTCGTATGCCCGGAATATCCCCTGTGAAGGTGAAGAAGATCCGTTTTGACTTGAATGCCAGGGAAGTGTCTTTTCTGTCCAATACAGGTAATATGAGTTATTTTTTTGATCAGGCCTTTGTTTTTCCCGAACCTGTTTTTTCCTCCCCCTCATGGGCACCCCCTGAAGGCCTTTTGTGGCCCGAGAGCTCCAGCGTGGAGCACCTGGTGAACAACTGGAGCAACCTGGAGACCATTAAGATTGTGGGAAACGATATATCCGCAGTCCAGGCCCTGGCTTGCGGGGAAAAAAGCTTTGAATGGGTCAGGTCCAGGGACTTTTTTTCCCGGCAGGTCCAGTTTTTTGTGGATGAATATCTGAAGTCCAGGGGAGGCAGCATTGTGAAAAGTTCAGACCCGGAAAACTTCTCTCCAGGTACTGCCTTTCAAAATGATAAAAATGCCGTGATATACTGTTCCAGCCCGGTACTGGATCTGGATAAGCTTAAGAATATGGGTATTGACTCACCTGCCGAGTATATTGAAGGTTCAGGGATGTATGTTAAGAACAATGTCTGCGTTGCAGCCCCTTATGCCGCCAGGAACTATGCACAGACCCCCCCATCGCTGGACTACAGTTTTCAAGCAGCCCTTTTCGTGGTGAAAAGCCTCCTGGGAGAAGAGAACCCCCGGCCTCCCCAAAAGAATACCCGTTCCTGGAATATGGCCGGAATGCATGCTGGAAGCGCCGGGTTGAACCCGCAGCAGGCTCTTGAAAAGGGGTTTAACCCGGAATGGGCCATAATCAGCCACCCTGACTCTCCTCTGGAAGATGGAAAACATGTCCTGCATCTCATCGTGGACAAGGATTCCCGACGGATCCTTGGGGCGGAGTGTGCTGGAAGAGAGGCTGACGCATGGGTGGATATGGCCGGACACCTTGTGCTGGAAAATGCCGTACTTGAAGACCTGCTGGAGCAGGAAATGATTTCCTCCGGGTTTGGCCTGCATCCCCTGAAGAAATGCGCCAGGATATTAAAAAACAAGCTTGGCTCCAGGATCATGGGTGTAACTCCCACTGAGCTTGAAGAGTCTTATAACCAGGGGGCCGAGTTTTTTCTCCTGGACTTGCGTAGTCCTGAAGAGTACCAGCGCATCAGGATTTCCGGAGCTGAAAACATACCCTTGCCGGAGCTTAAAAAAAAGGCAGTGCAGATACCAAGGTTTGTCCCCCTGGTTCTTTATTCCAGGTGCTCCGGCAGAGCATATCAGGGCGCAAGACTCCTGCAGTCCATGGGGGCAAAGCAGTTATACGTCCTGGATGGCGGGATGGAACTCTGGCCGCTTACAAATCAGACCGAGCAGGAAAACGAAGCAGGACCGATAATCTCTACTTCCGGCTGCAGCATCTCCTGTTGCTGAAGATATCTCTTAATTACTGAATGGGCAAATTAACGAATATTCCCGGGCGAAATTGTATCCACTACAGTTTCGGCCGCTGCACCTACGAGGAATTCCTGAATCCCGGCTATCATTCTTCATGGCAATGCAGGGTGCTGTTTTCCCTGGAAAAGGATTACGATGGCCTTGTGAACCAGGCTGATGTATTTGATCTGAACCTTTATCAGGTGGAGCAGATCTGGGAAAAAAGATTAGCAAAAATCGGGTCCTGGGCGGATTTATGCGGATCATACCTGTCGGCCGGTTTGGAAGATGATCGCTGCGCCTGCCTGTTCGGCAATGCCTGCGTTATGCTGATGCCGGAATGTACCGGGGTTTGCAGGCTGTTCAAGCCACGCATGCAAAAAGATATTGAGAGTTGAGAAGCTTTTGCCTATAACTGATTCAGGAGTTCATACCGGGCAGCAAGTATAATATTTAAAGCAACCAGGAGCTAAAATGGAAGGCCCTCTAAAAATCATTCATTTCCCATGCATGCATGAAGAACTGATTTTATCTGAACTCAGGCCCCTGGGTTTTTTTTTGAATCCTGGAATTATGGATCCACGGGATACACTGTTTACCCCTGAGGACCTGGTTCTGAATAAAGGACAGTCAAGGTATTTCCTGGACCAGTGCCGGCAGTTCGGAGGGCAGTTCAAGAAAGCCTCGGACATAATTCATCTGGGCATGTCTCAGATGGAGGACTTTTATACCGGCAGAACTCAGTCAATTCAATACGAGCTTTCCACCTACGGAAAGAGGGATGAGGCCAATGAAGACCATAAGGATCTCCTTCAGGCCCAGCAGTATCTGCTTCTTAATTTCGCCCTTGAAGAGAGACTCCTGGAACTAACTAGAATTGATGCCGATCTGAGCCGTTCCTGGAGCAGCTTGGACCAATCCCTGGGAATCGATGATGAGGACGAGCGTTTCCAGGATATGGCAAGACAGTCCATCAGCCCAGATATAAGCACTGTTCACTGGCAGCAACTTTTGAAAGCCTATACCGCTTTCCTGCCGCAAGAGGGTTTTTTGCTGGTACACGAGGAATCAGTGAACCGAGAACTTGAGGAATACGGAATAACCTGGGAGAGGCATGAACCAGAACACTTTTTTCCAGGCCTTGCTGACAAAAAGGAACTGGATGTTTTTTGCGCTAGTTTGGATCTTGATAAAATCCATAAGAAAAAACAGGGTATTGCCAGGGCGGTGAAGCTGCTCAGTGCGGGTTGCTCAACCAACAGCCTTTAAGGACCAGAGGAGTAAGGATGAGTCAGGCTAGCATCGGTAAGAAGATCAAGAAGTACAGGGATATGGAGGAGATCGGCCTGGAAGAGTTGTCCAGGCGCAGCGGTCTGGATACCGATTTTATTCGTTCAATTGAAGAGGATGATATATACCCTTCACTTGGTCCGTTATTAAAAATTGCCAGGGGTCTGGGAGTCAGACTGGGCACATTTCTGGATGATACAGTGGTCCAGGATCCTCTTATAGTCAGGGAGGAAGACAGGCAGGAAGAGCTGACAATGCTCAAGGGAAAGGAAAAGCCCGCAGCCCTGCGTTTTTACTCCCTGGGAAAAGGGAAAAGCGACCGCAAGATGGAGCCCTTTTTTATTGAAGTTTTCCCGGAGCCGGCCCAGGATAAAAAGCTTTCATCTCATGAAGGAGAAGAGTTCATCATAGTGGTTGCTGGAGAGATTGAGCTTGTTTATGGCCATGAAACCCATGTATTAAATACTGGTGACAGCGTCTATTACAATTCCATAGTGCCTCATAATGTATCAGCCATAGGTGAGAGTCCGGCCAGGATTTACGCAGTACTCTATTTCCCGGAATAAGCCCGGGCGGAACCGGCATTACTTGGAGAACAACTTATGTGGGACCAGTCTTTAAGGGAGATAACCCTGGGGGTTCTTCTGGATGAAGCTGTGGAAAATCATCCTGATAATGATGCAGTGGTGTATGTTGACCGGGATTTTCGCCTGACATACAGGGAGTTTTCCCATGTGGTGGACCAGATGGCCAAGGGGCTTATGACCCTGGGGGTGCAAAAGGGCGAGAAAGTGGCCATCTGGGCCGGCAATGTCCCGCACTGGGTGGCCCTGCAGTTCGCCACGGCCAGGATAGGGGCCGTGCTGCTCACCATCAACACCTATTATAAGGAGCACGAACTCAGCTATGTGCTCAAACAGTCCCAAGCGGAAAACATATTTATAATCGATGGGTTCCGGGATACAGACTATGTCCGGACCCTGTACGACCTTGTCCCGGAGCTTCGCACCCAGCCCAGAGGGTATCTGAATAATAAGAATTTTCCGCATTTGAAAAGGGTTTTTTTCCTGGGGCAGGAAAAGCACAGAGGCATGTATTCACTACCGGAACTGCTGGCACTTGGGGGGATGACCAGCGACAGGGATTACCAGGGGCGTCAGAGGGAGCTTGATCCCCACGATGTGGTTAATATGCAGTACACCTCCGGCACTACAGGCTTCCCCAAGGGGGTGATGCTCACCCACTACAATATCGCCAATAATGGTTACTGGATAGGGGAGCATCAGAAACTGACCCACAGGGATCGCATCTGCCTGCCTGTTCCGCTGTTTCACTGTTTCGGGTGTGTACTTGGGGTGCTTGCGGCTGTAAGTCATGCCAGCACCATGGTCATACTTGAGGGTTTCAACCCGCTTATGGTCATGACCTCTGTGGAAGCCGAAAAATGTACCGCCCTTTACGGTGTGCCCACCATGTTCATCGCTGTTCTGGATCACCGCATGTTTTCCAAGTTCGACTACAGCTCTTTGCGTACCGGGATTATGGCCGGTTCCCCCTGTCCGGTCAAAGTCATGCGGCAGGTGATGGACAAGATGAACATGAGTGAAGTGACCATTTGCTACGGTCTGACCGAGACCTCCCCGGTTATGACCCAGACCCGTACCGACGATGATATACGTAAAAAGACCGAGACTGTGGGCAGGCCCATGCCCGAGATAGAGGTCCGGGTGGTGGACCCGGAAACCAACAGAGCCCTGGGTCCAGGGGAGCAGGGTGAAGTCTGCTGCCGTGGATATAATGTCATGCGGGGCTATTACAATATGCCCCAAGAGACCAGCAGGACCATCGACGCTGACGGCTGGCTGCATTCCGGAGACCTGGGCGTAATGGACGAGGATGGGTATCTGAGCATCACCGGCCGCCTTAAGGATATGATCATCAGGGGTGGTGAGAATGTTTACCCCAGGGAAATAGAAGAGTTTCTGTACACCATGGAAGGGGTCCGGGATGTACAGGTGGTGGGAGTGCCCAGCAGCAGATACGGAGAAGAGGTGGGAGCTTTTATTATCCTCAAGGAGGGTTGCGACTACGCCCCCGAGGATATAAGAGACTTTTGCCGGGGCAAGATCGCCAGGTACAAAACTCCCAAGTATGTTGCATTTGTGGATGAATATCCCATGACCGCCAGCGGAAAGGTCCAGAAGTACAAACTGCGGGAAATGGCCTCAGAGCTTTTTCCCCAGGCCATGAGATGATCTGACTGAATTTATCAGGGGAGAATTTTTTGATAATCTGCAATCCATTGAGTTCCATGAGCCTGAAAGGGCTTGAGGGGATTATATTCGACTGTGACGGAGTCCTTTTCGATTCCAGGGACGTCAATATCCATTTCTACAATCGTATCCGTGAATATTTCGGACTCGGGCCCCTGAGCAATAATGAAGAAGAATTCGTGCACATGCACTCGGTAATGGACTCCCTGCGGTACATCCTTCCTCCCGAATGTCTGGACCGCCTGGACGAGGTGCGCAGGCATGTAAATTACAATGAACTTCTTCCTTACATGCGCATGGAAGAGGGTGTACCGGAGCTGCTGGATCTGCTTCGCAGCAAGGGATTACGCATTGCCATAAACACCAACCGCACCACCACCATGAACCTGTTGCTGCAGATGCACGGCCTTGCGGATTTTTTCTGGCCCGTGATGACCGCAGCACAGGTGAGCAGGCCCAAACCCCATCCTGAAAGCATGCACAGAATACTGGAGCTGTGGTCGGTATATCCCGGAAGTGTGGCATTTATAGGTGATTCCGTGGTGGATCAGTCAACTGCCGGAAGTTCAGGGGTTCCTTTCTGGGCCTATAAAAACCAGTACCTGGACGCAGATATGCTGATTCCGGACTTCTGGGCTTTGAGGGAGTTCATTGCAGGGCGGCTTTAAGCCTGTATTCGGCTGACGTTTTGGAACTGGTCTGTTTTTTTGACTGAGCAGCTGACTTAACCGGCAAAATTTAATGGAGGATAAATGAGTGTGTTAGCCAACTTTTTAATGGCCCTGATAGGTGTTTTCGATACCCTGCTAACCCTTTACTTCTGGATTGTGATTATTTCCGCTTTGTTGACCTGGGTTCAGCCCGATCCCTACAATCCAATAGTAAGAGTCCTTCGCAATCTCACTGAACCGGTGCTGCACCGGGTAAGGACCTGGATGCCCTTTGTAAACCTTGGAGGAATTGACCTGTCTCCAATTGTGGTGCTGGTGGGTATTCAGTTTATCAAGATTTTTGTTGTTCAGTCCCTTTACCAGGCTGTATCCGGCATGGGTTGAGGATTTCTTTTAATTCTGCCTTTTTTACTGAAGGGAACCGGCAGGGACGTCTTTTAAGTTCCGTCTAATTCCTTTTTTTCATAAGGGATGTGACTGCAAACAGTCTTACAGGAGCTGGCAGCGCCGAATGTGGACCAACCGATCCTTTGACATGACTGCTGATTACTGACTACTGCGACTGGAAAAAGGACTTTTGCAGGCGCATTATAAAGGGGGAAAAATGGACATTTCTAAGATTGATATCCTGGACAAAAAGTTTTCCACAGCTTTTTGGGGTTATAAAAGACACGATGTGGAGATGTTTCTGCAGGAAGTGGCCGATTATGTCGGAGAGCTGGCTGAACAGAAGTCACAGCAGGACCTGAACATAAAACACCTGGAAGAGAAGCTGCAGGAGCACAGAAGCAGAGAGGAGGTATTGCAGCATACCTTGCTCACAACCCAGAAAATGACGGATGATATCAAGGCCAATGCCAACAGGCAGGCCAAGGTCATCGTCCAGGAGGCCCAGTCCAAGGCCGAGGATATATTGAGGCAGGCACACAAGAGGCTGGCCCAGATTCACGAGGACATATCAGAACTAAAAAAACAGCGGGCTCATTTTGAAATCAAGCTCAGGTCCATGGTAGAATCACACTTGAAACTTCTGGAATCTCATGACGAGGAACACATGCATCTGGAGGAAGCTGAGTCCAAGCTGAAGTTTCTCCAAAGATCGTGATTCAAGATAAATATAATTGGTCTGGACTTGTCTGGCAAAGTTCTGATAAACTATAACAGTATCAGTATGCAGTTTCTGGAGAAATTGGAATCAGACATCTGGCTTTTAAGGGTTACCGTGAAGCCGGGAGCAGACAAAGATGAGATTCTGGGCGTGCATGCAGGACGCATCAAGGTATCAATCAAGGCTCCTCCTGTTGATGGCAAGGCCAACAAGGCCCTGTGTCTTTTTATATCCAGAACTCTGGGAGTCAGAAAGAAACAGGTATGGATACAAAGGGGGCTGCAAAGCAAAAACAAGGACTTATTTGTAAGTGGTGTTCCCGGAACGATATTTAATGCCTTAAAGCAAGGGACAATGAACTAACTAAGGAGGTCATAAATGGAGCAATATGAAAAGGATCTGATTGCTAAATACAGTGAAGAGGATGAAGAATTGAAGAAACTGTTGGAGCACCATCAGATGTATGAAAAACAGCTGGAACGCTATGAAAACAAGCATTTTCTTACCCCCAGCGAAGAAAGGGAAGTCAGGGAGATAAAAAAGAAAAAGCTTGCCGGGAAGACCAGAATGCACGCTATATTGGATAATTACAAAGCCAAGGAGGGCAAGTAACATGGAGCTCACCGGAGCTCAGATCCTGCTTGAGAGTCTAAAGCAGGAGGGCGTACAACATATTTTCGGGTTTCCGGGGGGTGCAGTCATTGACATTTACGATGAACTGCCCAAGTCATCAATCCAGCATTTTCTGGTTCGACATGAGCAGGGCGCTGTACATGCGGCAGATGGTTACGCAAGGTCAACAGGCAAGGTGGGTGTGTGCCTGGTGACCTCCGGACCTGGTGCCACCAATACAGTGACCGGGATCGCAACTGCATACATGGACTCCATTCCAATAGTGGTCTTTACCGGTCAGGTCCCCACGGCACTCATAGGCAACGACGCCTTCCAGGAAGTGGATATTGTAGGGATTACAAGACCCTGTACCAAGCACAATTACCTGATAAAGGACGTCAGGGAGCTGGCCCATTCCATAAAGGAGGCCTTTTACATCGCTTCCACGGGAAGGCCGGGGCCGGTGCTTGTGGATCTTCCCAAGGACGTGATGCAGGCCAGGACTGAATTTGAATATCCCAAGACCATCAGTCTGCGCAGCTATAACCCAAATTACATCCCCAACAGAAAACAGGTCAAAAAGGCGGCAAATCTTCTGGCCAAGGCTGAGCGCCCCCTGATCTATTCCGGAGGAGGAGTGATCTCTTCCGAGGCCGGAGAGATACTTACCAGGCTGGCCCGCAGGTTTTCCCTGCCGGTGACCTCCACCATGATGGGTCTGGGAGCCTTTCCCGGAAACGATCCCCTCTGGCTTGGAATGCTGGGCATGCATGGTACATATGCCGCAAATATGGCTGTCAACAACGCGGATGTCTTGCTTTCAGTGGGTGCCAGGTTCGACGACCGGGTGACCGGCAAGGTGAATACTTTCGCCCCCAGGGCCAAGATAATCCATATAGATATTGACCCTACTTCCATTCGCAAGAACGTCAATGTGCACATCCCCATAGTTTCCGACTGCCTAAACGCCCTCAAGACCCTGGATGAGGAAATGGGGGAGATAGAAAGTGTGCAATGGGAAGAGAAGCATGGAGACTGGGTTAAGACAGTAAAAGGCTGGTGCCGGGAGCAGCCTCTCAAGTACGAAACCGGCCAGTCGGGCAAGATCAAGCCTCAATATGTCCTGGAAAAAGTCTATGAGCTGACCAGAGGCGAGGCCATTATTACTACGGAAGTAGGTCAGAACCAGATGTGGGCGGCCCAGTTCTACAAGTATCATAAACCCAGAACCTGGCTCAGTTCCGGCGGTCTGGGCACCATGGGGTATGGTTTTCCGGCGGCCATTGGAGCACAGGTAGCCAACCCGGATAAGCTGGTTATAGACATCGCCGGAGACGGCTCAATCCAGATGAATATCCAGGAGATGGCCACAGCAGTATGCTACAATCTTCCGGTGAAGATAATTATCCTGAACAACAGTTACCTGGGCATGGTCAGGCAGTGGCAGGAGCTTTTCTATAACAAGAACTACTGTGCCACCTGCCTGGATACTGCCCCGGACTTTGTCAAGCTGGCCGAGGCATACGGCGCTGAAGGCCATCAGGTGGACAAAAGCGAAGATGTTGTTCCTGTATTGAAAAAGGTCTTTGCCTCACCCAAGACCTGCATCGTGGATATCCGCGTAGAGCCCGAGGAAAACGTTTATCCCATGGTCCCTGCCGGGGCCTCATTAACCGAAATGCTACTGGTCTAGGAGGCTGGCAATGAGACACGTTTTATCAGTACTTGTGGAAAACGAACCCGGAGTGCTCTCCAGGGTAGCCGGTCTTTTCAGCGGCCGCGGCTTTAATATCGATACCCTGAATGTCGGTCCCACCCTGGAAAAAGGGGTTTCACTGATGACCATCAGCACCCATGGTGATGAACAGATTATCGAACAGATAATCAAGCAGCTTAGAAAACTCATCACAGTTATCAAGGTAGTGGACCTCTCGGATACCAGGGCTGTGGAAAGGGAAATGGTGCTCATCAAGGTCCATGCCTCTGAAAACAGCAGGGCCGAGATATTGCGCATTGTGGATATATTCAGGTGCAAGGTGGTGGATGTAAGTACGGATGAGCTAACCCTTGAAGTAACCGGGGATCAGGGCAAAATAAACGCCATAGTCAACATGCTGCAGCGTTTCGGCATCAAGGAATTCGCCAGGACAGGCACTGTGGCCATGAAGCGGAGCATGCAGCTATAGACTCGGTAAGTTCCGGATTTATACAGGTCAGTTGTTAATATTCCTGGAGCCTGCCTGCAGCAGAACCAGGTTTTCCAAAATGTACGTCAAAGCAGATTAAGGAGCAATAATGAAGGTTTACTATGAAAACGATGCGGATCTTTCAATTTTAAAAGACAAGACCATTGCTGTTATCGGATACGGCAGCCAGGGGCATGCCCATGCCCAGAATCTGCGGGACTCCGGCCTGAACGTGGTCATCGGCCAGAGACCTGGAGGGGCCAATTACAACCTGGCCAGAGAGCATGGATTTGAACCTGTATCCGCGGCAGAGGCAGCCAGACAGGCTGATCTTATTCAGATACTGGTGCAGGATCAGTATCAGCCCGGTGTCTTTTACAATGATGTTTTGCCGCATCTTGATTCCAGCAAGACCATGGTTTTCAGTCATGGCTTTAACGTGCATTACAACCAGATAGTACCTCCAAAGGATGTGGACGTGGTCATGATAGCTCCCAAGGGACCCGGCCATCTGGTTAGAAGGGAATACGCACGGGGCGGAAGCGTTCCGGCTCTGGCCGCTGTTTACCAGGACCACTCAGGGCAGGCCTGGGACAAGGCCCTGGCGTACGCCAAGGGAATAGGAGCTACCAGGTCCGGGGTGATCCAGACAACCTTCTCTGAAGAGACCGAGACCGATCTTTTTGGAGAGCAGGCAGTGCTCTGCGGTGGAGTAAGCGCCCTTATCCGGGCTGGTTACGAGACCCTGGTGGAGGCCGGGTATCAGCCCGAGGTGGCCTATTTTGAATGCATGCACGAACTGAAGCTCATAGTGGACCTCTTGTACGAGGGTGGATTTACCCGGATGCACTATTCCATCAGCGATACCGCTGAATACGGAGACTACTCCCGTGGTGAAAGGATAGTGGGGAAGCAGGCCAAGGAGGAGATGCGCAAGGTACTGGGCGAGGTTCAGGACGGAAGTTTCGCCAGGGAATGGATCCTGGAGAATAAGGCAGGACTGCCGGCTTTTTACGCCCAGCGCAGAAAATATCACAACCATCAGATCGAGGAAGTGGGCGAAAGGCTCAGGAAAATGATGGCGTGGCTCAACAAGAAAAAAATTCAGGTTAAAAATCAGCCCCGCACTTATTTTTGTACAGACTGAAAAGGAGGACTGCAGGTTTCTCAGGCTGGAAGCCATGCGGCATACGGAAGTACTGTCTGACGGATGTCCTGTACAAAAATAAGTGCGGGGTTGCCTGTATCCAGATATTGTCTCATGGTAATGGACCTTACAGTATATTTTTAATCTTTATCATGTAAAAATATTTTTTTCAGTCCTGATCTTCATTGTCAAGCAAGCAGATGCAACATAAACCCCCCACTGAATATGCCCTGGAAATAGGAAATACGTCTGCCGCTATGCATACCTGTTGAATGCCGGAGTAATCAGCTGCGGCCTTATGCGGCAAGCTTCGCATCACCGTAAAGTTTTTTCTTGATTACCTGGTCCAAGGGATTTAGTTTTTCCAGGCCATAAAAATTTTAAATTCTTCGCTCCTCGGCTTCATTATGAGTGATCTTCTTTCTCTAATAGGCAATACTCCACTGGTGGAAATCAAGGCCCTGTCTTCTAATCCCCGAGTCAAAATCCTGGCCAAGCTGGAAATGTCCAATCCGGGGGGCTCGGTCAAGGACAGGGTGGCCCTGGCCATGATCGAAAGGGCCGAGAAACAAGAAGGCCTGGGCCCGGGCAAAACAGTTATAGAGGCTACTTCCGGCAATACCGGCATCGGTCTGGCCATGGTATGCGCCCTTAAAAAATACCCCATCAAGCTGATCATGCCAGCTTCCGCTTCGGAAGAACGTAAAATGATCATGCGCGCTTACGGTGCGGAGATAGTTTTAACCCCGGGGCATCTGAGCACTGACGGAGCCATAGAAGAAGCTTACCGTCTGGCCAGGGAATTTCCGGACAAGTATGTCCTTATGGATCAATTTAACAATCCCGCCAGCATAGAAGCCCATTACCAAAACACAGGACCCGAAATATGGCAGCAGACAGGGGGTGGTGTGACCCACGTAGCCGCCTGCCTGGGTACAACCGGCACTATAATGGGCATCACCAAAAGAATGCGCCGGCTCAACCCTGAAGTGCGCTGCATAGGCATTGAGCCCTATGCCGGACATAAGATTCAGGGGCTGAAAAACATGCAGGAATCCTATCCACCGGGCATATACAGTAAAAAGGCCCTGGACCGGGTGATTCACGTTAAAGACGAGGATGCCTGGGCCATGTGCCGTGAACTGGCCCGCAAGGAGGGCATCTTTGTGGGCATGAGTTCAGGTGCGGCCATGGCCGGGGTACAGCAGCTGGCTGGAGAGATGACGGAGGGAGTGCTGGTGACCATCTTCCCCGACGGGGGGGAAAGATATCTGAGCACAACTTTGTACAGCATTCCTGAGCTGGACGGGGTCAAGATCTACGATCTGCAGAAAAGGAAAAAGTCTGTTCTGCAGTGTTCCGGAAAGAAGCCGGGGATTTTTACTCCAGGCCCAAGGACAGACTTTTTCCAGGACCCGGACTTCTGGAGGAGGGCTGTATTTCTGGATGTGCTTTGCCAAAGGCTTGCTCAAAAGGGGCATGAACCCAATCCTGTTGCAGCAGTGGCTGATTTTGATGATCGCACCCTGGAGTGCATGCGGGGCAAGTGCATGCAAAGAGAGGATTTCAGTCGTGAGACTCTGGATTCTATTCAGGATCTGGCCGGCAGGATAAAGTTAAACCGAAGCTTTAACTTTTTGCAGGCTACAGGCTCTCTGGATACAGCTATTGAGATGTGCAACAGGCTGCTGTCCAGGGGACTGGCCTACGAAAAGCTGCGCTGCGTGTACTTTGACGTTGGCCGGGACAAGGAGTACGGCCTGCTGGCAGGCATTGACCCGGAAAAAATTATTTCCGGCAAAACAGTGGACCTGGAAGATTATGTAAAGGACAGCCCTCGGGACTTCACTTTGCTCAAAAGGGCCAGCCTCAAAGATCTCAAAGAAGAAAACATACTCAAGACCAGGTGGGGGAATGTCCGGCCTTCCTGGTACCTGCAGATGGCCGCTGTCGCGGCGGAACATGCCGGTCACCTGGACCTGGTTATGGCCGGGGAGGCGCATCTTTTTCCACATCTGGACAACTTATTAAGCATATGGAAGGGAGCCTCCAGTCTAAGACCCCAGTGCTGGAGTCTGGCCTTGCCGGTTCATCATCAAGAAAAGGGAGCGCCGCTGCCGGGAATACATGAAATGGCCCGTGAAATGGGAGGTTTTCATCCCTTGAGAATGTGGCTTATGTCGGTATCCTATCACAGGCCGCTTATATACTCCCCCAGGAACCTGGAGATGTGGATAAAAAACTGGAACCGGCTGCAGGAGCTTTCTGGCCGGCTCAAACTCTGTGCGCGGGGTATCCGTCCCGACAGGGAAACCGGTTCGGAAGTGGAAAAACAGTGCCGGGAACTGGAACCAGCGCTTTCCGGCTGCCTGGATGATGATCTGGCCCTTTATAAATTCTGGCCACAACTGTTTGATTTCTGCAGAAGGATGCAGAAACACCTGGATGAGGAATTGATGAATGCCCGGGATGCCGGATCTTGCCTGCATTATTTGCAAGAGCTTGATGCCGTACTCAAAATTATTGACTGGCAGTCTTTGCCCCTTGCCGATAATGAGTATCCCCCGGAGATCGGTGAGTTGCTTAAGGCAAGGTCCAAGGCCAAGGAAACAAGGGATTTTGCTGCAGCGGATGATTTGCGGGACAGGGCTTTGACTTTCGGGTTCAGGCTTGTAGACACCAGGTCCGGGACCCGGGTTTATCCTGCTGGGAGTAAAGAGAATTGGGAGGAAAAATGATTGAAAAACACTGGATAGCCGTTGGGGACATTCATGAGAATGTGGATAATCTGCAAAGGATCCGTAAAATATCCAAGGCCAGAGGAATTCTGGTTTCCGGAGATTTGACCAACGCAGGGGGCAGATCCACGGCCAGGGTGCTTCTGGATGAAATCAGGAAGGTAAACCCTAACGTCTATGCCCAGATAGGCAACATGGATACCAGGGAGGTAGGCAGGTTCCTGGAGGAATCCGGGGTGAATGTGCACAACAGGATGATTCTTCTTGAAGACGACGTTTACCTGCTTGGCCTTGGATATTCCACACCCACGCCGTTTAACACCCCTTCCGAGGTAAACGATGAACAGCTTGAAGAGTGGCTGGCCCCTCACCGGGAAAAGGCTTCCAGGGTAAAGCATCTCATATTTATGACCCATACCCCGCCTTACGGCACCAAGACGGATATGCTCAATTCAGGGGCTAACGTGGGCAGCCGGGCGGTCAGAGAATTCATAGAAGAGGTTCAGCCGGAAGTCTGCATCACCGGACATGTCCACGAGGCCAATATCGAGGATTACGTTGGGGGCACGAAGGTTATAAACCCGGGCACCCTGAGCGGCGGCGGATACGTGTGGATAAAGTACGATGGTGTAGGGCTGGACGCTCATCTGAAGCAAGTCTGATTCTGATGCTGATATCTTCCTGGAATGTAAACGGCTTCAGGGCGGTGACGGGAAAGGGCTTCTGGGACTGGTTCCGGGACAGGGAACCAGATGTTTTGTGCCTTCAGGAGACCAAGGCACACCCGGAGCAGCTTCCCCAAAAGGACAAAAACGTCCCCGGATTCAATATCTACTGGAATCCGGCCAGGACCAAAAAAGGCTATTCCGGGACAGCCTGCTTTTACAGGCTGGAACCGCTGCACATAAGCACCGGTCTGCCTGAGGAGCATCTAAACGGTGAGGGAAGGATGATCCTCATGGAGTATGAATCTTTCTACCTCTTTAATGTCTATTTTCCCAACGGCCAGATGAGTGATGAGAGGCTCAGGTTCAAGCTTGAATATTATGACCGCTTCCTGGAATACGCTCAGGAGCTGCGGCAAAAAAAGCCCATTGTGGTCTGCGGGGATTTCAATACCGCCCACAAGGATATTGATCTCAAAAACCCCCGTGCCAATGAGGACAGATCCGGATTCTTGCCGGTGGAAAGACAGTGGATGGATAAGTTCATAGACCACGGGTATGTGGACACCTTCAGGCTGTTCAACCAGGAAGGGGGAAACTATACTTGGTGGACATACCGTTTCGGGGCCAGGTCCAGAAATGCCGGCTGGCGTATAGACTACTTTTTCGTATCTCAAGAATTGCGGGACCATGTGCAAAACGCCTGGATAGAACCGGGGGTCATGGGTTCCGATCATTGTCCTGTGGGTCTTAAACTCAACATCTAAGGAGCAGGGATGCAATACCAGGTTGCCTTTCCAACAGCCTCCGGTTCCAGGGCGGCTTTGCTGGACCTGGTCCAGATGCTCCTTGGCCTGGCCCTGGTGGTATTCATGTACCTGCATGCCCTGTTTGTGGCCAGTATTCTGCTGGGCCCGCAGGTTTTCAATGCCCTGGCTGATTTTTTCGAAAGATATTACCTGGCCCAGGTAGGAGGGCCTCTTCTGGCTCTGGTTTTTCTGACCCATTTTTTCATGGCCGCCCGCAGGATCCCCTTTTCCCAGCAGGATCAGAAAAAAGTCTGGACCAGTACCAGGATGCTTGCTCACAGGGATACCTGGCTGTGGACTGTGCAGGTGGTCACGGCCATGTTCATTCTTATCATGGGAGCCATTCATATCTGGGTGGTGCTCACAGATCTGCCTATCACCGCGGACAAAAGCGCCGCCAGAATTCAGACCGGTTTCTGGCTGGGATTTTATCTCCTGCTTCTGCCCATGGTGGAAATGCACGTGGGAGCAGGATGGTACAGGCTGGGGATCAAGTGGGGCGTTATAAAAAGCAGTGCCCGCAATAAGGCAAAAAGGGCGGAATATTATATCACGGGGTTTTTTATCCTCCTGGGCCTGATCACCCTGGCCAGGTTCATGTTTGTTTCAGTTTCATAAGGTTTGCCCATGCGCATAATCTACACGGATCTTCTCTGTATCGGGGCCGGCCTGGCCGGTGAAAGGGTGGCCATAGAAGCGGCCCGGGCAGGATTCGAGACCATCTGCCTCAGCCTTGTCCCTGCCAGGCGTTCCCATTCCTCGGCGGCCCAGGGCGGGATGCAGGCAGCCCTGGGCAATTGCATCAAGGGTGACGGCGATTGTCCGGATGTGCACTTCCAGGATACAGTCAAGGGGTCGGACTGGGGGTGTGACCAGGAAGTGGCCCGGATCTTTGCGGACAACGCTCCACTGGCCATCAGGCAGATGGATCACTGGGGAGTTCCCTGGAACAGAGTGGTGCCGGGCAGGTCCTGCTATTACAAGGGCGGGGAAAAGCTCGAAAAGGAAGAATCAGAGGACAAATCAGGCCTCATCACCGCCAGGGATTTCGGGGGCACGGCCAAGTGGCGGGCCTGCTACTGCAGCGACGGCACCGGCCATGCCATGCTTTACACCATGGACAGCGTGGCCGTGCAGCACGGGGTGCAGGTGCACGACCGCACCGAGGCCCTGAGTCTCATTCATGACGGGGAGAGGTGTCATGGCGCAGTAGTCAGGTGTTTAAAGACCGGGGAGCTCAGGGCTTATATATCCAGGGCCACACTTATTGCTTCCGGGGGATTCGGACGAATCTATCGGGCTTCCACCAACGCAGTGATAAACGAGGGCGGGGGACAGATTATTGCCCTGGATACCGGTGTGGTGCCCCTGGGCAATATGGAGGCTGTACAGTTTCACCCCACGGGGATTGTGCCCACGGACATCCTGGTCACCGAGGGGTGCCGCGGCGACGGGGGGACACTTCTGGACGCAAACCTGGAGCGTTTCATGCCGCATTATGAACCGGAGAAGGCGGAACTGGCCTCCAGGGACGTGGTTTCCAGGCGCATGCAGGAGCACATGGCCAAAGGACTGGGAGTGAAAAGTCCATACGGTGATCACCTGTGGCTGGATATCAGGCACCTGGGCCGGGAGCACATTGCCGCCAAGCTGAGGGAAGTGAATGAAATCTGCAAGAATTTTCTGGGTATAGATCCGGCCGAGTCTTTAATACCTGTTCGCCCCACCCAGCATTACAGCATGGGCGGAGTTAGAACGGACAAGGACGGTGCTGTCTATGGACTTAAGGGACTTTTCAGCGCCGGGGAAGCCGCTTGCTGGGATATGCACGGATTCAACCGTCTGGGGGGCAATTCCCTGGCCGAGACAGTGGTGGCCGGCATGCTGGTGGGACGCAGGGTGGCCGGGTTTCTACAGGAAGAAGACATGAAGGTGGACACAGCACTGGTGCGCGGTGAACTCAAGAAACAGCAGGAGCGCATAGACATCCTAAGATCCAGTACCAGTGGAGAAGCTCCCTTTGAAGTGCGAAACCGTATGCAGGACATCCTCATGGATTACGTGGGCATTTTTCGCAACGAAAAAGACCTGCATCTGGCAGTGGAAAAATTGCAGCAGGTCCTTCTGAGTGCTGAAAACCTAAAGCTTTCGTCCAGGGGAGCAGGGGCCTGCCCTGAATTGTCCCTGGGCCTTCGTCTGTCCGGCATGGTCAGACTGGCTCTGTGCGTGGCCTTCGGGGCCCTGGAGAGGCGTGAGAGCCGGGGGTCCCATGCCAGAGATGATTACCCGGCCCGCAATGACCGGGACTGGCTGGTGCGGACCCTGGCCTTCTGGCCTGGAGGCCGGGCCCTGCCCAGGCTGGAGTACGAACCTGCAACAAAGGTGGTGGAGATCCCCCCTGGAGAAAGGGGTTATGGCGGATGCGAAGTCATCAGTGCTGAAAGTTGAAGTATAAAATCATTACCATGGTGAATTGTTGCCAAATTTTTTAATAGAATATACAGGCCACTCAGATGAACAGAAAGCTGACCTTTTCCATATTCAGGTATAATCCACAGGAGACGGGCTCCAGTCCCGGGATGCGGGAATTCAGGCTTGAGGAGACTGAAAACCTGAATCTTTTTGTGGCTCTGAACCTCATCCGGGAAACGCAGGATCCCTCCCTGCAGTTCGACTTCTGTTGCCGGGCGGGGATCTGCGGAGCCTGCGCCATGGTTATAAACGGACGTCCCAGGCTGGCCTGCCGCACCAAGACCGCCGAACTGCCGGAAAAAATTGTGCTTATGCCTTTGCCCGGATTCAGGCTGGTGGGTGATCTGTCGGTGGATACCGGGGCCTGGTTCCGGTCCATGAATGAAAGGCTCAGGTCCTGGATACACACTGATGAAAATTTTGATCCGGATGCCCCTGAAGTGGTCATGGACAATCAGGTTGCTGAAGAGATCTATGAGCTGGATCGCTGCATTGAGTGCGGATGCTGTATCGGTGCCTGTGCCACGGCTCAGATGAGAAGCGACTTCATGGGAGCCGCTGCCATGAACCGCATAGCCAGGTTCATGCTGGATCCAAGGGACAAGCGAACAAACCGGGAGTTTTTTGAAATCGTGGGTACGGATCAGGGAATTTTCGGGTGCATGGGACTTCTTGGTTGTCATGACGTTTGCCCCAAGAATCTTCCCCTGCAGGATCAACTGGCCCATGTACGACGCAAAATGGGCCGTCAGGCCCTGAAAAATATTCTGCCGTGGTACAAAAACTGATTCACCTCAGGTACAGGAGGAGCAAAAAACAGATGCGAAGCATTGATGCCCGGGAAGTCACCAGGCAGGTTTCACAAATGGTAGTGGAGGCCAACATGATTTTGCCCGGGGATGTTTCCAGTGCCCTGGAAAAGGCCTTGAAAAACGAGAACAACCCCTCTGGCCGGGAAATTCTCGGACAGTTGCTGGAAAACGCCCGGCTGGCCGGGGAAATGAATCTGCCTCTCTGCCAGGATACGGGCCTGGCGGTTTTTTTTGTGGAAATGGGTCAGGAGTGCAGGCTGCGCGGAGATTTGTACCAGGCAATAAATGATGGTGTCGCTCAGGGGTATGATCAGGGTTACCTGCGTAAATCAGTCTGTGATCCCCTGACCAGGAAGAATACCGGCGATAATACTCCTGCAAGTATTCACCTGGATCTGGTCCCAGGAGACAGGCTAAAGATCAGGTTTATGCCCAAAGGGGGAGGCAGTGAAAATATGTCCGCACTGGCCATGCTTACTCCATCCCAGGGTCTGGAGGGGGTTAAGAAATTTGTCCTGCAAAGGGTTGCCATGGCCGGTCCCAATCCATGTCCTCCGGGTATTATTGGAGTCGGCATCGGGGGCTCTTTCGACCAGGCACCTCTGCTGGCCAAAAAAGCCTTATTCAGATCTCTGGACGATATACACCAGGATCAGCAAGTGCGGGACCTGGAAGCAGAACTCTTCGAGTCTGTGAACTCCCTGGGAATAGGTCCCATGGGTATGGGAGGCAAAACCACATGCCTGGGAGTAAAAATCGGGACCGCACCTTGCCACATTGCTTCTTTACCTGTGGCGGTGAATATCCAGTGTCATGCAGCCAGGCATAAGGAGGTCAGCCTGTGAGTCGGGAGATCAAGCTTAATACACCCTTGCAGGAAGAGGATGTCCTGAATTTAAGAACAGGGGACAAGGTTCTTTTAAGCGGTCACCTCTACACCATTCGGGATGCTGCCCATAAAAGGCTTTTACAGGATCTTGACCAGGGAGTGGAGGCACCTTTTAATATGCAGGGAGCGGTTATATATTATGCTGGCCCCACTCCGGCACCTCCCGGGAGGGTGATAGGGTCTGCGGGTCCCACCACCAGTTCGCGAATGGATGTCTATACTCCGCGTATGCACGCCCTGGGAATCAAGGCCACCATTGGCAAGGGACGCCGAAACGACGAGGTGAAAAGTGCACTGCAGGAGCAAAAGGCTGTCTATCTGGGGGCCACCGGCGGGGCCGGGGCTCTTTTGTCCAGGTGCATTACCGGGTCCAGGGTGCTGGCTTACGAAGAGCTGGGCACAGAAGCCATACGGGAACTGGAAGTACAGGATTTTCCTCTCCTGGTGGTCAATGATGCCTATGGTGGAGAGCTTTACGTCACTGTCAGGCAGTGAGCCTGGAAAACCTTCGGGAAAAACAATGCTGGAAACTATCAAGGAAATGATCCGCCGGAACGACCTGGCGGTACTGGCCACTTCCCATGAGGACAGGCCCCATTGTTCTCTTATGGCTTATATGCCTGACAGTGACTGCACGCGAATCTATCTGCTCACCCTGAAAGATTCCAGAAAATTTGCCAATATCAGCCGCAATCCTTGGGTGAGCCTTCTAGTGGATACCAGGGACCCCCGTGAGCCCAGAAAATATTTCAGGGCCCTGACCATAAGCGGGACCTGTGCTCCAGCGGATTCCTGGGAACAGGATAATCTCATCCAGGTTATGGTGCATAGACATCCTCAGCTGAAGGAATTTGTGCAGAACCCGGACCGCGTGCTTTTAGTGGTGAATATCAATTCCTTTCTCTTGCTGGACGGGGTCTCCAACGCCCATTACATTGTGCTGGATGAACAAACGGCCAAGTAACAGGTTAAGGAAATGGTTATTTGGAACGAACCATACCCAGTCCCTCTTTAATTGAGGATGGGAGTAGATCTTGCCGTACTTAGATGTGACTGGAAAAAGTCATTTTTGCAGTCACAGAGGTCAGGGATCAGTCGTCAGAGGTCATTAAAAACAATGAGTTATGTACCGCGAGCCACTTAAATAATGACAAACTTGTATGACAGCAACATATACTAAAATAAGTTATCTAAAATTTTAGTTGCTTGTAAGTATTTTTGCAGCTGCATCCTTGAATGTATCTACTGCTTTCAAGTTCCAAGGGGGTATACAGCATGAGCACTGACAACGTATTTAAGGAAGTCAAAGATTTTTACCGCATTATCCCTCTGCAGGCTCTGCGGCGCACACCCGGGGTGTATTTCGACAATGTACCCATGGAGTTTCTGCCCAGGATAGACGCCATAGACCGGGTACTGCACCAGGGCGGGGCTGTCTCCCCCGGACCCGTAGGGGAAGTACAGCGCCCCTGGTATATGCATCCTCACCAGGATGATAACCTTATAGTCCTTTACGGCGTGCGAGATGTGGATATTTACATCAATGGCCAAGGCATGACCAGTTTCAGAGTAACCCCGCACCAGATTCTCCAGAAGGGTAAAGTTCTTTATGACGGTCCGGCAATGCTGGTATGGCCCAGATATGTATTTCATCGGATAACCAGCGGTGCAGAGGGCTCAGCCTCCCTCAACTTTGCGGTCCACTATCATGGACTGGACATGCGCACCAATTTCAATATCTATGATCTGGATACTGATACCGGGCATTTCGAGGTTATTCGCGAGGGATTCAGGGATCAGGGGAAAATATGATTGTTTTTTGTTTAGACTTGGTTCAGAGGATTTTTCTTGTCAAAAGACTAACTGTGTTTAAATACTATACCTGTACAGGTGGAAATATTTGGTAGTTTTATTACATGTACTGACATAAACAGGAGATATAAATGGATATTTCCAAGGCCATAGCAGAGCTTAAAAAGGAAAATGGTTTCACGGAAAACGTAGGCATGGTGCTGGTTCACAACGGTGTGGTGCGGGCCTGGTCCAGAAAGGATGGCTCCAGTGTGGGCAGAATTGAGGTTGTTCCTGATCATGACAGGATCGAGTCCATAAGACGGCGATACGAAAAAAGTCAGGGTGTATTCAAAATAGTGGTCCAGGCCAATTCAGGCATGCTCAAACCCGGCGATGACCTGCTTTTCATTATTGTGGCCGGGGATATACGGGAAAATGTCAAGCCGGTGCTGTCGGATATTCTGGATGAGCTGAAAAAGGAAGCCATAACTAAAAAAGAAATGCCCTGATGAGATACTACCCACATCAAATTCTTGCATTTTGTCTTGTTTTGTGTTCTTTTTTTATTGGTTTGAGCTTTATTTGGGAGGAATAGATGGATTTTCCAGAACTTAGAATCAAAGATCTAGTTGCAAAAGTACCCATTATCCAGGGAGGCATGGGTGTTGGCATTTCACTGTCCCGCCTGTCTTCGGCTGTTGCCAACCAGGGTGGAATAGGGGTCATTTCAGCGGCCATGATCGGCATGAATGAACCTGATATCGCCAAAAATCCTGAAGAGGCCAATATCAGGGCTCTGAAGAAGGAGATAAGAAAGGCCAGGGAAATGACTTCCGGTATTCTGGGCGTAAATATCATGGTGGCCTTGAACAATTTTGCTCAACTGGTTAAAACTTCAATCAAGGAAGGAGCGGATATTATCTTTGCCGGGGCCGGACTTCCTTTTGACCTGCCCCAGTATCAAACCCCTGAATCCAGGACAAAACTGGTGCCTATAGTTTCCTCGGCCCGTGCAGCCAGGATCATGTGCAAGAAATGGCTGTCTCGCTTCGACTACCTCCCTGACGGCTTTGTAGTGGAAGGTCCTCTGGCAGGAGGACATCTGGGGTTTAAGGAAGAACAGCTGAATCTGCCGGAATATAAGCTGGAAAACCTGGTGCGGGAGGTTCTGGAGGAGGTCAGGCCCTTTGAAGAGGAGCACAGCCAGACCATTCCAGTGGTTGCTGCAGGAGGGATATATTCCGGGGAGGATATCTGCCGGTTTCTGCGCCTGGGAGCCTCCGGGGTTCAGTTGGGGACCCGCTTTGTAGCCACTCATGAGTGCGATGCGGATATTGCCTTCAAACAGTCCTTTATCGACTGCACTGAAGAGGACCTGATGATTATAAAAAGTCCGGTGGGCATGCCCGGGAGGGCCATGCGTAATCAATTCCTGGAAGATGTGGAGCAGGGCGGGAAAAAGCCCTTTAAATGCGTGTACCAGTGCATTGTAACCTGTGATTATCAGAACAGCCCCTACTGCATAGCTTCGGCCCTTGCCAACGCCAAGAAAGGAAAACTGCACCGGGGATTTGCTTTTGCAGGTCAAACCGCCCACAGAATCAAGGAGCTAACTTCTGTGGAGGAGCTTATTGGTTCTTTACGCCGGGAGTACGTGGAAGCATGCTCATAAGTATTGTTGGATTATTATCCGGCACATTATTTATTCCCCGGCCTGCACTTGTATGTCTGCCTGCTGAATGGTGCTGCCGCGATACTTGACCAGGGGTTTCAACACATTGGATACAACCTGCTCTCCGGGGAGAAGTTCGTGGGTCAAAACGAATTCCACCCTGGCCTCCATATTCTCTCTATACTGCATGCCTTCCAGGTCAACGATTTCATAGCCCTTTTCCTTCAGCGCCTTATAGGACCTGGACAAAGAGGCCTTGATATCTCTGGTGTTTTCATCTTCTGCAGGCAGTTTCCTGGAGCGCTTTACCAGTTTGTACAGTTCATCGGCAAGACTCAGGGCAAGGGAATGATCTTTTTCCTGCCAGACGGGTTCACCTTGCTCCCTTGCCTGCTGTTGCCCCGGTTCAGGCATGACCAGGGAAAGGTTTTCCAGAAGTTCAACCAGTTTTGAGTCCTGTAAAGCCTGTTGCTCCTGGAATTGGTCTCGAAGTTCCCGGCTGGTTTCTTCCATCATTTTTTGCAGTTTCCTGCGCCCGCGCCTGGCACCTATCATCCCTGCCAGGCCGGTGACTCCCAGCAGCAAAGCCAGAGCAGCTGCAGCTGCCGTGTACATTGTGCGCTCCTCCATCCCGGCTTCCAGCTGCTTAAGCCCGGCATCTGTTTCCTGGAGCCGGTCTGCGAGTCCCTGGTCGGTAAATTCAATCTCCCGGGAGAGTTCTGCAATCTTATCCCCGAGTTCGGCTTCAATGCGGTCCACTGTTTCCTGATGGCTTGTCAGTTCCTGCTGCATCTCCTTTGATATGCGCTCAAGCTGAGACTCCAGCTCGGCTTTTATCCCGGACTCCATCTGCTGCAGATCTTTTTCATAATCAGCCATGCTCTGTTGTAGTTCGCCAAGCCCTTGAATGCGCTCCAACTGCTTGGAATACTCGGCATCTATCCCCGAAAGCTGCCTGGACAGTTCCTCAAGCCTTGAATCCACTTCTTGGTGGGATGCCTCAATGTTTTGTACTGCCTGCTGCAGGGTGCCCTTGACCTGCCGCATTTCTTCCAGAGCCCCTTCTGTTTCATCCAGGCCTTCCTGCACCTGCTTTATTGAAGATGCATGCTCGGCCAGGCCGGTTTCTATCTCCTGAATGTCCCGACGGTGAATATCCAGGTATTCTCTGAACAGGCTCTGGTCACGGCTCAGCTGTTCCTCAAGCTCGGAGAACTTGCGTGAGAGGTCACGTTCCAGTGCGTGCAGTTCGTCTTCCAGCTGCATTACCCGGGTGGACTGCTGGTCCATGAGAGCGCGCTGCGAGTCCGGGGTTGACTCGTTTAGTTCTTGAGCTTCCGCCTCCCGGCCCGTTGCCTGTTGAGAGGCAAAAAAGAATATTGTGCATAACAGGAACGGCAAAATTGCTATAAAAAATAGATTGTTTTTCATATCTACTTAACCTGATTGTCTTTTTTTGATCCCGGAACCCAGGACACTTTTATCCTGCATGATTTAGAGCTTAAATGTTTAGCTCTTCATGTGCAAACGACTTTTTGAGGGCAAAACTCACTTATACCATGTTATGGGTCCGGGTCAAAAAAATATTGCTATTTACTGCCCGGGCGGATAATTTAATCGGCTGTCTTATCAAAATGTTAAAAAATGGGTGCACCAGGACATGAAAGAAAACAAGCAAAATAATGCCATCCGAAATATCGCCATAATCGCTCATGTAGACCACGGCAAGACCACCCTGGTGGACGCCATGTTCAAGCAAAGCGGGGTGTTCAGGCAGGGTCTGGAGATGGAGGAAAGGATAATGGACTCCATGGACCTGGAGCGGGAAAGAGGCATCACCATCTCGGCCAAGAACTGCGCAGTCATGTGGAAGGGGGTCAAGATAAATATCATCGACACACCGGGCCACGCCGATTTCGGAGGAGAAGTGGAGCGCTCCCTGTCCATGGCTGACGGGGCTGTGCTTCTGGTGGACGCCTCGGAAGGCCCTTTGCCCCAGACCAGGTTTGTTTTGAAAAAGACCCTGGAAGCGGGGCTGAAGATCATAGTGGCCATCAACAAGATTGACCGTAAGGACGCCCGACCGGCCGAGGTCCTTAACGAAGTCTACGATCTTTTTATCGATCTTGACGCCGGGGAAGAGCAGCTGGATTTTCCTGTAATCTACTGTATGGCCCTGGCCGGCATCGCCAGAAAGGACCTTCATGACCAGTCGGACAATCTGGATGTTCTTTTCGAAACCATCCTGGAATTTATTCCGCCCCCTTCTTTTAAGCCTGACAAGCCGTTTCAGATGCTGGTGTCCGACCTGGGATACTCGGACTACGTGGGCCGTCTTGCTGTTGGCCGGGTGTTCAACGGCCGGGCCAGACAGAGCGATCAACTGGTTCGCCTGGGACCGGAAGGCAGCCAGGATGTACTGCGGGTGACCAAACTGCAGACCTATGCCGGGCAGGAACTGGTGGAAATAAGCGAGATACAGGCCGGGGATATAGCCGTTATTTCCGGCATTGAAGAGGTGCACATAGGAGATACCATCTGCACCCGGGAAAATCCCATGGCCATGAAAAGAATCACTGTTGACGAACCTACCGTGTCCATGAAGTTTTCCATCAATACTTCACCCATGGCCGGTAAAGAGGGCAAGTATGTCCAGTCCAGCAAGATCTGGGAGCGTTTACAAAAAGAGACTCTGAGCAACGTGGCCATCCAGGTGGAAAAGACCCGGGACAAGGACAGCTTTGTGGTCAAGGGCAGGGGAGAATTTCAGATGGCTATCCTCATTGAGACCATGCGCAGGGAAGGATTTGAACTAAGCGTGGGCCGGCCTCAGGTCATAATAAGGTATCAGGGGGACAAAAAGCTGGAGCCCATGGAGCATCTTTTTATAGACTGCGACGAGGCCTTCATGGGAGTGGTCACCGAAAAGCTGTCTCTGCGCAAGGGGCGCATGACCAATCTGGTCAATCACGATACAGGGCGCATAAGAATAGAGTTTACCGTTCCCTCCAGGGGGCTCATCGGCTATCGGGACGAGTTTCTGACAGACACCAAGGGCACCGGGATAATGAATTCCTATTTTACCGGATACCAGGAGTACCGCGGGGATTTTCCCAGCAGATTCATGGGATCCCTGGTGGCGGACCGGCCGGGTACTGCAGTGCCTTATGCCCTGTCCAATCTCAAGGCCAGGGGCAATCTGTTCATTACCCCGGGAACTCAAGTTTACGAAGGCATGGTGGTAGGTGAACACAACCGCGAGCACGATTTAAATGTCAACGTGTGCAAGGAAAAAAAGCTGTCCAATGTCCGGGCCGCCGGCAAGGACGATGCCATTGTCCTGCCCCCGGTGCTGCCCATGACCATGGAGCGGGCCCTGCATTTCATCCGCGAGGACGAACTGGTGGAAGTCCCCCCCGCATCCATCCGCCTGCGAAAAACCATCCTTTCGGCTTCCCAGAGACACAGTGCCCGGCCAAAAGATTAGACCCTGATTTTTTCCAGGCTGCACATAAAGCTTCGATTGGAAGGGGTGCTGGTAACTGGGTCCCGCTGATGGTCATCGGTCAGCAGGTTTAAGTTGTAATCCTGGTGCACTTCTCCCCAGCCCCAGGCGATAATGACGTGACCAGGACGAACCCTGTCCGTGACGCAGGCCTGCAATTTTATGCTTCCCCTGGGGGTGTGCACCCGGACCATATCCCCGGCAGTGATGCCCAGGCTGCCGGCATCCTGCTCATGCAGGTCCACGCTGGGTTTTTCCCCGCTCTTCAAAAGCCTGTCCACATGGTGAAACTGGGTGTGCGTAAATCGGTTTTCACGTTCTCCGCTCATGCCCACCATAGCATGACCTTCATGGCTGGAAAAGCTGATGGGGTTCTCCCGGCGTCCATGCTGGTAGGGTACCGCGTCATGTCCGTTTTGCTCCAGCCTGTGGGAGAAAAATTCTACTTTGCCTGAGGGAGTGTTGAATCCCTTTGTGCGGTGTTTTTCAAATAACTGTTCCCCGTCGCGGATGCCCTGGGGAGAGTTTCTAAGCTTTTCCACAGTGATGCCGCTTGGCTCAAGCTGGAAATCTATGGCCTCCTGCACATCATGCCAGGGAAACTCTTTTTTAAGGCCTAATTTTTCAGCCATCGCAAATATTATCTTCCAGTCCGGCCAGGTCCCGGGGAGAGGTTCTATGGCCTGATCCTGCAGGATGACCGGGCTGGTGCGAAGTGAGGCCCGGTTGAGCTGGGTCTTTTCAAAGCACATGCTTGCCGGCAGGATAACGTCGGCAAACTCCGCCGTGCGGGTGAAAAAAGGGTCAATGACCACCATGAAGTCCAGGCTTTCAAAGGCCTTTTGCACTCTGGAGGAATCAGCCATGGTGACCACAGGATTACCGGACTGGACCACTACCATGTTTACAGAGTAGGGTGTTTTGTCCAGCATGGCGTCCACCAGGCAGGACTGGGCATGCAGTCCCCAGTTGGGGTGAAACGTGTTGAACAGATTGTAATTTCTGGTGACCGGATAAGTATCCGGAGAAAGCCTGTCCCGCAGCTGGATATTGTGTACCCTGGGGGGCTGAGGAATGATATCCCCGCCAAATATGTCCAGGTTGCCGGTTATGGCCCGCAGCATAGCCACTGCCCGGGTGGCCTGAAAAGTGTGCAGCTGCATGTCCAGGCCATTGCCGTCTACGATGCAGGCAGGAGAGGAACCGGCATACAAGCGGGCCGCCTTTTTAATGTCCTGGGTATCCAGCCCCACAAGAGGGGCTATCTCTTGGGGTGGATAGTTCTGCACTGCCCGGTCCAGAGCATCAAAACCCAGGGTGTAGTTGCGGATAAAGTCCTTGTTGTGCAGATCACTGGTGATTATCTCGTGCATCATGGCCATGGCCAGCATGCCGTCGTGGGCCGGTTTTACCTGCAGGTGGATATCCGCCATGGCCGCTGCAGGAGTACGCACTGGATCCACTACTATAAGCCTGGCCCCGTTTTTTCGGGCATGAAGCAGGGCTTCGAAGGCACCGGGCATTGTATTGCGGTCGTTTTTCCCCCAGATCAGGACGCAGTTGGAATCCTTGATACCGGGCATGGTCATGGCTCCATAGGTGTATAAGTGAGCCATTTCCCGGGCTACGTGGCAGACAGAGCCATTGCCTATGCTGTTGGGAGAACCGAAGGCGTTCATGAGCCTCTGGGCATAATCCCAGGGAGTACCCCAGTCGGCTGCCATGCCCCTGAGCCAGGCTATGCTTTCCGGGCCTGAAGCATCCCGGTGCTGCAAAAATTTTGAACCAACCAAGTCCAGGGCCTCGTCCCAGCATGCCTGCCGGAATTTTGCCGATTCTTTTTTTCCTTGGCGAATAAGAGGAGAATGCAGGCGTTTTTTGGAATATACTATTTCCGGGGCCCGCATCAGCCTGGGGCAGTTAATCCTTTCGGCAGGGGGAAGAAAGGATTTCCTTTGGGCCGAAACCAGCCTGCCGGATTCCACCCGGGCCTCCACCGGGCAACAGGCGGAACAGAAACGGCATACGGTATGTACTATCATTTTTTTTCTCTGTTTCTTTTTACCTTAATGATATGACCTCCAGTGGTCCGGAAATTCGGCAAACAGGACGTATAAACTCGCTCCAAGGAAGCGTAAATCAAAACCTCTTCAAGTTTTTTCAACCATAAAAGCTTCAATTATATTATGCTTTGAATCAAGTTGAGTGTTTAACGGTTTTGATTAACGCTTCCTAC
>PWFB01000116.1 GCA_003553695.1 Desulfonatronospira sp. | reverse complement strand
TCATCCGGGCCGTATACCCATTATCTCCGTGACCGGGACCAACGGCAAGACTACAACCACCAGGCTCATCGCCCACATAATGCACATGAGCGGCAAAAAGGTCGGCTATACTACCACTGACGGGATATATATCCAGAACCGCCTGCTGTACAAGGGGGACTGTTCAGGCCCTGACAGCGCCCGTTTTGTACTGCGCGATCCCACAGTGGATTATGCAGTTTTTGAGACTGCCAGGGGAGGGATGATGCGGGCCGGTCTGGGGTACGATCTGAGCGATGTGGGAGTTGTGACCAATGTGGCTTCGGATCATTTAGGGCTTTATGGTATCCATACCCTGGAGCAGCTTACCCGGCTCAAGTCCCTGGTGGCTGAAAATATTCAGCCTTTAGGCTATGCAGTGCTTAATGCGGATGATGATTACGTTTATTCCATGCAGGAAAATGTCTCCTGCAACACAGCTTTTTTCAGTATGAATGCCGGCAATCCCAGAATAAAAAAACACTGCGCATCCGGAGGAACGGCAGCGGTATACGAGGAAGGCAATATAATTCTGCGTAAAGGCGACTGGTCCATGCTGGTTGACAGGGTCATCAATATCCCTTTGACCTATTTCGGCAAGGCCGCCTTCCAGGTGCAAAATGTGCTGGCCGCCTGTCTGGCAGCCTTTATCCAGGAGGTAAAGGTGGAAGAGATTCGCTTGGGTCTGCAGACGTTTGCACCTTCCTCTGCCCAGTTGCCTGGGCGCATGAATATTTTTGAATTCGAGAAATTCAAGGTGCTCATTGATTATGCCCATAATCCTTCAAGCATGGAGGCCATGGGAAGATTCGTGTCCTCTCTGGGCATGGGAGTCAGTACCGCTATCCTGGCTGGAACAGGTGACAGGCGGGACAAGGATCTGCATGATTACGGACGGGTAGCTGCAGAGTACTTTGACAGGATCATTGTTTGGGAGGACCAGGATTACGCCCGTGGCCGGGACAGCATGAAAGTGATGCAACTCATTCAGGAGGGGGTCTCCAGCAGCTCCAAAAACACCCGGGTACTGAGCATTCTGGATGAAGATGATGCAGTGGACCATGCTCTGCAGGAGGCCGTACCAGAGGCAATAATATGCATATTTACCGGCAGGATCGAAGCCATGACCGCCAAGATCAAGTCTCTTAGGGAAAAAGAGCTGGATCTTATCATTGCCAGGGAGGATATTCCCAATATTTCTCCTGAATTGCGCATGTAAACCCTGTACAAAAGGAAAAAACCATGACCTTCAAGCTCCCCGAATACTGCCCCCCTGATTTCACCAGGGAACCCTTTTCTTCTTCTCCTCCAGCACATACCGCAGAGGCTCCCGGTAATGGCACAGCTCCATCCGGGTTTCACGCCACTTCAAACCATCCGGAATACGTCTGCATGGAACCGGGAAAATGGGTCCTGGTCAGTGAAAGCCGCATGGACTGCGTTATTGTCCGTCGCGGGGACAGTCTGGAAGTGCTTGAGCCGCGAAGGCTCACCCGGGGTGACCAGGTTGTGCTGGGCAGGACCGAGAACGGCGAAGATGGAATATTCGTGCATACTGAAGGTTTTGATACAGGCAGGAGCTCAGCTCCGGACAAGTTTTCCTTCCGCATCCGGGGGACCAGGGAAACTCCCTTTTCCAAAAGCTATGATGCCCTGTACGATCTGCTGCGCCATGACCGGGAACATGGCTATATAGTCTGGGTGCTGGGTCCGGCTGTCGCCTTTGACCAGGATAGCCGCAGGGCCATGCAGGGACTTATCCGGAACGGATTCTGCCATGTGCTGCTGGCAGGCAACGCCCTGGCCACGCACGATCTGGAAGCAGCCATGTTTCAGACCGGGCTGGGCCAGGATATTTATACTCAGGAACCTGTCCGGCATGGACACTATCACCACCTGGATGTTTTGAACACTGTCCGACGGTATGGGTCCATCAAAGAAACCATCCGGGAAATGAAGGTCAGTGACGGGATCATGTACACCTGTGAAAAATACAGGGTACCGTATGTGCTGGCCGGTTCCATCCGGGACGACGGTCCCCTGCCCGAGGTCATGGCAGACGTGTACATGTCTCAGGATGACATGCGCCTGCATGCCAAAAAGGCCACTACTGTGGTGGCCATGGCCACTCAGCTGCATTCAATCGCATTTGGGAACATGACTCCCAGCTACCGGGTCATGGATAACGGTCTGGTGCGTCCGGTGTATTTCTACATTGTGGACATATCCGAGTTCAGCGTGGACAAGCTGGCCAATCGCGGATCCGTCCAGGCCACTGCAGTGGTGACCAATGTGCAGGACTTTATCGTCAACCTGAGCAGAAACCTGGATTCCTGGCAACAGGAAGGACAGCCGTCTTAATACCAATGCATAACGCAGCCGCCAGTGATTTTACAGCGAAAAGGCTTCAGGCAGAAAAACCGACTGCACGGATTCAGGCTAGAACAGTCTTCCCAGGACAAAGCCAAGGTAAAGGGCAAAAAAGCCCAGGATGTTCTGTCCCAGGAGGTTCAGGCCCAGCTTGAGCCACTGGGTATCCTGAAGCAGGGCAGAACACTCAAAGATATACGTGGAAAAGGTGGTAAAGGCGCCCATGAACCCCACCAGAACAATGATGCGCAAATGAGCCGGTAAAATCCCCCGTTCCTGGATCATTACCCAGATAAGGCCGAACAGAAAGCAGCCCAGAATGTTCACCGTCCAGGTGCCCCAGGGAAATCCGGGTCCAAGCAGGCTGTGCATGGCTACTGACAGCCAGTACCTAAGAAGTGTTCCGCAGGCCCCGGCCAGAGCCAGCAGTAATATCTTGTTCATGACTTTTTCCAAAAAAAAGCCACGCGCAAGGCGTGGCTGATATAGTATTAAAAAAACCGCCTTTTGTGCAAAACAACAGGAGTCATCAGCATCACGGCGGTTATCAGGGGGAACTCCATCCCCTTTCAGGTGCTCCAGTATATCCGGAAGAAGCGCCCGGAGTCAACTTTTTAGAATAGGTTCTTCTACCCTACTTGAATTCAAAGGGCAGAGCGTTTTTTATTTTCTTGATGTTCTGCCTGAGTCGCCCGGGTGTTTTTGCTCCGGTAAATATGATGGCGTAGGCAAAGCTGTAGCTGTCCTGCTCGGCAGGGTCCATCCCGGACAGCCGTAGTCCCTGGCTTGCCATTATGCTGATCATAGTGCCGGGGAACTGTTCTTCTACAGCCTGGATTTCCTGCGTATCCGGTATCCGGGTCACCAGGGCGTCCTGAAAACGGCGCAGAAAGACCTTGGCCGCACAGGCGAATTGTCCCTTCCCCGGGCTCCAGGCAGGCCTGCGGTTTAAGGCCAGTTCCACCAGGATGCGGTGATGCGGGGTGCCGTCCACTTTTTCGAAGATATCTCCATGCGACTGGGAAATGCGCGGATTGATCTCCAGGATCCAGATATGGTCCCTTTTGCTGTCCCAGAAGAACTCCATGTTGAAAGCGGAGTGGTCCAGACCCGTTTCAGCCAGAACTTTTCCAGCGATACCCACCATTTCCTGGATGACCCGGCCGGGCAGGGACGATGGATACTGATAACGGGAAAAGCTCGATCCATTGGGATAGCGAAAGGAATCCACCACTCCATACACCTGGATATCGCCTTTATGCACAAAGCCTTCCAGGGTGCACTGCCTGCCCCGGATGAGTCCCTCCACCACGCAATGATTGCCCCCAATGCGGGCAATTTCTTCGGGCAGATGGGCATAATTCAGGAACTCATTGAAGGCATTGCCCATGCCTGCAATGCCGGAACGTATTTCATGCACCGCCCGGGCCAGATCCTTGCCATTTCGCACTTTGAAACCCAGGTGGGATGAGTGGGATTTGACAGGTTTGATCCAGAAGGGATAATTTACCATGATCTCATTTAAAGCCTGATCATCAAAGGGGTCCACGCTCTGAAAGGAAGGTACATGTGCCGGGGCTACTTTCTTTTGCAGCAGCCTGCTCCAGTATTTGTGTTCGCAGCCAACCACTCCCTGCACCGACGGTGCGGTCAGTCCCAGTCTGTGGGCCAGGATAGGGATCATAAGGCTTACAGGGAAATCCCAGTAGCCGATTATCCCTCCTATGGGTCGGGGATAGGAGCGCAGCTGGTTTTCTGCAGTGTTGAGAACAGCATGAATATCATAATCCTCACTGGAGGTCACCGCATCCATGTCCAGCAGGGGATAAATGTTTACTGCAAGATCCTGGTCCAGGGACTCGAGCTTGGATCGGTTGAAGTCGTCCAGGCCCAATACGAAAAGATCAATAGGTTCATGATTGTCCATATTTCAACATCCTTTCGGGCAAGTTGATAAAAGTACGTCTGTCCTCGAAAAAGGTTTGTCGCTGCTGGTTTTAATGCAGTGCTATATTTCTGCTATGTATTCTTCCTTATCGATCTTAAAACTCAAAATATCAAGCACATGGTTGTATTTTTCCAGCAGGTTCGATCCGTCCATGCCTCCAATGATTATATTGGCCAGTTCGTAGCTGTAGCTGTCCTGCAGGGCCAGAAGCTCCGAGAGCCTGTCACCCTGCCTGACCAGAATTTTCATCTGCGTCCCCGGGAATTTTTCCCGGACCTTGTCAAGCTGTCCCTGGTCAGGTACCTGAACTATCCGTCCATCTTCAAAGGTCCTGAGCATGAAATGTCCGGCAACGCTGAAAGGCCCGTTTCTTTCCAATATCCGGGGCTTTCTACCCAGGCAGAGATCCACCATGATGGACAGATGGGAATGACCGTGCACCTTGGCGAAAAGGTCCGTATGCGCCTGGGAGATCCGGGGGTTTATTTCCAGGAGGTATACCTGTTGGGCAGTCTGGTCATAGAAAAACTCGATATTGAAGGCCGAATTGTCCATTCCGATACGGGTTATGGCTTTTCTGGCCGTATCCATTATCCTGTGCTGGATTTCCAGGGGGAGTATGGATGGGTACTGGTATCTGGCAAAGGAAGAACTGATTTTTTCCTGCACTGAGTCCACGATTCCGTAGCCCACTAATTCCCCTTTAAAACTGTAGCCTTCCAGGGTGCACTGCAGGCCTCCAATGGGGGATTCAGCCAGGCAACTCTCATGCATATGGGCTATTTCATAAGGCACCTGGGCATAGTTCTGCAAAAGATACCTGAAGGGTTCATCAATAAGGGCTATGCTTTTTCTGATCTTGTCCGTAGCCTCCCAGTACTCCAGTTCGTCATTTATCCTGAAGGATAGAAAGGACTTGAATGACTTAATGGGTTTGATCCAGAAAGGAGGCAGGAGGCGTAGCTTTTCAAAGCCCTGTTCGTCAAAGGGATCAAAAGGCTGAAACATGGGGATATGCTCGGGGATGACCTCTTTCTGCTCCAGGCGGCTCCAGTATTTGTGTTCGCATCTGAGCACGCTCTCCAGGTCGGGACCGGGGAGGCCGAAGCGCCTGGCCAGAATCGGAACCAGAACAGTGCCGGGGAAATCGTAGTATGTAGCCACGCCATCAATGGAACCTTCAAAAGTTTCCATTCTGCCTATGGCTTTGTCTATGAGGTGCTGCATATCATATGACTGGACATTTCTGATGTCTGATATATCCAGGGCTGCGTGAAACTCGCATTCCGCAGCCTGGGGCAGCTGTTGCAGAAGTTTTTTGTTGAATTCATCCAGGCCGACAATAAAAATATTCTTTTTGGTCATGAAAATATCTCCGGATAAGCATAGCTTGAGGGGTTGAAAATGTTATTCTGGAAAAGGCAGGTAAAATGCCATGAAAGATCAGATGTCAGAGATCAGACCTCAGAGATCAGTAAAATCAAGGTTTTATGTCGATTGTTGATTTCTGATTTTTCATTCTCCGACTTTTTGCAGGTGCATCATGAAAGAGGAAATCTTAAACCATTTGCCTGGGAATGGTTTCATCCCAGCTTTTGCTGAAGATCCTGGCATCTCCCTCAAAGGCGTCCAGGGTGGCAGTGATCTTGAAATGCGTTCTGGTGGAAGTGAGAACTGTCCTGGTCATGGTTGAGAGTTCCATGTCGTTTCTCTGAAAGCCCCTCTTGGAAACCACCTCTCCCCGGACTGTATCGTAGTTGTTGCTGGAATAGGAGAAAGTCTCCCAGACATCTTTCTGGACAGCAAGGTTGATATGTTCCAGGTGTATTCTGGCATCGTTGTTGATCACTTTTACTTTGACCGTATTGTCGGCCAGGTTGTGGATCACGGTCCATTCCCTTTTTGCCGGGACCAGCAGGGTTGTTTTTATCCCCTCAAGCGCTGGAGGGGGATCGAAAGGAGTAAGGGCCTGATCCAGACTGGAAGGCTCTCTTATAGGCAGGATCAGCCGGGAGCTTCCCGGATACAGAGAAAGTTTGACCGGTTCCGGGGAAGGCCAGGCCACTGGCCAGTAGGAAGTGGATACCGAAAGCCTGATCCTGTGTCCGGCAGGAAAACTCTGGGCGATAAAGTTCATGGGTACCCTGACCAGGTATTTCTGATCCGGCTCCAGTTCTTCCGGGGATTCATGGCTGTTTCTGTGAGTCAGGTTCAGCAGGCCGAAGGTAACCCTGGTGCCCCGGCCGTCCTCTCCAATGTCCGAGAGTCTGACCGCCACCATGGCCTGAGGTTTGTTGGATGACAGCTCCAGCAGGGCCACGGGTCTGCCCAGGATCTCGGTTCTTTTCTGCAGGGGGGCGGTCTCAAAGACCAGGGCTCCGCCGTCCTCTTCACGCTGGTCCCAGGGCAGATCGGTGGATTCAGAGTATGAACACCATTTGCCGCCGAAAAGTCCAACACTCAGCGGACTCTGAATATCCATTCTCCAGCCGCAGGTCTCCGGATCGCTTTTCCTGTCCAGCCCGTAGGAAGTGACAATGAACTCCTGCTCTCTTATCCCGGTGGAGGGCCATGCTTTTTCCGCCACCCATCTGCCCGGTCTCTGCGATACCAGGGGGGAAACCGTATCCTGCATCCACACCCGCAGCGGTGGTTCGTCCATGATTCCTGTTTCCAGGCCTTTGAGCCACTTGTCCCACCATTTGAGGCATTGCCCGGGAAAGTCGATCTCCGGACCCAGCTCAACCATGTGGGGATACTTATGCCCCCATGGCCCCACAAGCCCCTTAACCGGGGAAGACAGGTGTTCAATCAGCCTGAAAACCGGGTTGGAATAGCCGTCGGCCCAGCCGCTGACCGCAAATACCGGCACCTGAATGGCGCTGTAATCCTCACAGATAGAGGCGTGTTTCCAGAAAGAATCCTTTTTCTGGTGTTTGAGCCATTTTCTGAGCCACAGCCCGCTTCCTTCCAGCCTTTCCATCCACATGTCCTTCCATTTTTTTCCGGCTACTTCCGGATCAGGTGGACATGAATTGTAGGCAAACATGGTGGAGGCCCAGGAAAGCTGATCAGTGAGAAGGCAGCCGCCCATGTAATGAATATCGTCGGCATACCTGTCGTCCGAGGAACAGACCGAGATTACGGCTTTGAGCTGGGGAGGCTGCAAAGCGGCGATCTGCAGGGCATTGAATCCGCCCCAGGAAATGCCCATCATGCCTACCCGCCCGTTGCACCAGGGCTGAGAGGCTATCCAGCTGAGTATCTCCATCCCGTCGTCCAACTCCTGCTTCAGGTACTCGTCTCTTAGTACTCCTTCAGAGTCACCGCTTCCGCGCAGGTCCGCCCGGATACAGGCATAGCCGTGTCCGGCAAAAAAACCGTGTAGCTGGGAGTCTCGTTTGGCCTTGATGTCTCTTTTTCTGTAGGGGATGTATTCCAGAATGGCTGGTACCGGCTTCTTCCCGGCTGATTCAGGAATCCAGATCTTGGCTGCTATTCTGCAGCCGTCACTCATGGGGATCCACTGGTTTTCAACTACCTGGATTTTACTTGTCTTGTTCAATTAGGCGCACCCAGTATTGCCGGTTGGTTGGGGGAGAGTTTAATATATTCGGATAGATAAAATTTTACCATTACTTAAGTAAATGCGTTTCTCATTTTAAGCGCATACCTTTGTTTGTCAAGCAGAATACCATATATTCATGGTTAAAAAATGATAAAATTAAAATAGATTGCAATGCATAAAGCAGAGCCGGCCATGGTGGATTCTCCAACAAAAAGTCTGGTTTTCAGACGTATCATGCTTGCCAAGCCAAGAGCTGGCCTGATATGAAATATCTATTCTGAAATAAGGGGGAAGTTGAATGAACGAAGATAAGGATGAATATATCAGCAGGCTCAAGGCCAAGATGGACGAATTGAACAAGGACCTGGACAAGTTGACCGATGAAGCCGCCCAGGCCGAAGGTGAGCTCAAGGACGAGTATCAGCAGCAGATGCTGGACTTACGCAAAAAACTGAAAGAACTCGAAGGCAAGCTTTCGGCAGTGCAGGACTCTGGCGAATCCGGCTGGGAGGACCTTAAGCAGGGCATGGAAAAATCCTGGGCCACCTGGAAAAAAAGTTTTTCCAGGGCCAAGGAAGAATTTGAGAAGGCTTACAAGGAAGGACCCCGGAAAAAGTAGTACTCCGGCCTTAATTGCCTGGTCCGGATAAAAACGCCCGATTCATAAAGAGAGGGTATTTTCAAAAAAACCGGGGTCCTGGGTTCTTAAAAGTCAAGTAAAGGATTTCGATAATCAGCTTATCAACTTAATATTTGCTGACTGCCTGATTTACCTGAAGCGTTCCCTGGCGGATTTTACAGCCTGGATCATGGAGTCAACAGCCATTTCCACCCCTGATTTCATATCCTCCCAGGCACCTTCTCCTGCTTCCTGGAGTTTTTCCATTTTTTGAAGAGCATCATCCCGGTGCTTTTTTATTTCCTCCACCTGTTGCAGGTATTCCATCTTCGCTTCCGCCTCAACCTGTTCCGCCTTGGCGTTCAGGCGGTCAATCTCAGCGTTCCATTCGTCAATTTTGGCTTTTAGTTTTTGGACGAAAGCATCTCTTTGTTCACTCATGATAATCCTCCCGTGCTGCATAAAATAGATAATTATTTGCAAGTTATGGAAATGTTCCTGCCGTGTCAATTCTAAAAAATAAAGGCCCTCAGAATGGAGATGCATATCAGCCCTGTGAGCAGAGAGAGGATGAGGTTTCGGGTAAAGACGGCCGCTGCAGCGGTAATGGCAGCGGAAATGAATTCGGCAGGCCCTTTTTCCGCCAGATTGGGAACAATAATGGCCACAAGGATTGAGGCGGGGACATGATTCAGAAAAGCCCTGATGCGCGGAGTAGGCGTTATTTTACTGATGATGAACAGGCCCCCCGCCCGGGTGAAATAGGTGGCCGCGGTCATGAGTATTATGGACGCGGCAAAGACCAAATTGCCATCTTCAAGCATTCCTGAGTGCTCCGACGATTCCCCCGGCCAGTCCGCCAAGGATGATGTACCATTTTCCGGGTATAACCAGAAAAACCAGCCAGGCCACTATGCCCGCTATCAACCAGACAGGCAGCTGAGATTTTCCCTTCCAGAAAAAGATGAGCAAGGAAAGAAAAACAGCGGTAAATGCAAAATCAAGCCCCAGAACAGACGGGTCCCTGAAATATCTGTCCACCAGAGAAGACATTGTGGCCCCCAGACCCGTAGCACTGTTCCAGAAGATATAGATGCAAAGCCCGGAGCCAAGGAAAAAACCGGCGTCTTTTCGGCCTGAAGCCATTTCCCTGACGGAAAGGGCCCAGGACTCGTCGGTCAAGAAAAACAGACTGAAATAGGTCTTGCCCGGAGTGAGGCCAACCAGCCAGTCACGCATGGCCGCGCCCATGAGCAGGTGTCTCAGGTTTACCGCAAACACCGTTGCGGTGAGGGCCAGCACAGGCAGATGGTCATCCCAGAGTTCCAGTGCCATGAGCTGGGATGCACCCGCGAACACGGTCAGACTCATTATCTGTGCCTGCAGGGGGCTCATGCCGGCCTGGACAGCAAGCACGCCGAATACGATTCCATAAGCGAAAACGCCAATCCCCAGGGGGATGCACTTTAGAAAACCTTCGGCAATTCCTTTCCCGCTGAAAATAACCCGGGTACCGGGGCTATTGTTTGTAGAAGTTTTCATTATGCCGCCCGAGAAATCCCTTTATGATAAATCCAAAAAAGAAAACTCCACCGTCAGTGCTGCGGTAGAGCGAGTAAATATTTATAGTTTCTCAAGCATGGATTCTTGTCAATCAATATGTCAGAAGACCTAAGATTGCTTGTGCAGGTGAGACACTTGCCTAGCACGGGTATATCTGCCAAAAGGTACTGGAGACGTTTAATAATATTTTTCCAAAGGATGTCTTAGCAGAATGAAAAGCTTGATGCGCAACATGCTCAATTTGAGGCAGCACAACAGGGTTGTAGTTACCGGTATTGCCGGGGGCGGCAAGACGGTTTTTCTGACTTCACTACTTTCCCATCTCATGGAATTCGGCCAGGGTCAGTTTCATGTGGGCAAAGGGGTGGACATTACAGATTTTCGGGAGATTTCAGCCGGTAAAAAATGGCCCCCTTACTTTCCTCATTCCACTTTTCGCGAGGAATTGGCCCGGGGCCAATGGCCGGAAAAGACCACAGACTGTTCCGAGTTTATCTGTCAGTTCAAACGTTCGGACTGGATGCTGCATGCCCAGAAGATGTCTTTTTTTGATTTTCCCGGGGAGCGTATAGCTGATGCGGCTATTGCAGCGTTCAACGACTACGGGCAGTGGTCGGATCATATTCTGTCTCATTTTGCCCGTCATCATGACTACGCCAGGGCAGCCGGCCCATATCTTGAGTATGTGAGCAGTTTACAGCAACTGGATTTGAACAGGCTTCTGTCTTTATACCGGGAGACCCTGGCCCGCCTTATTCTGGATTACAAGCCTCTTGTTACACCTTCGGTCTTTTTGCTGGATCAGCATGGCAGTACTGCTGAGCCGGGCAGCGTGGAGGAAATAGCCGGCCGCAGATTAGCAGGGCTGGCTGAAAGCCGCCAGTTTGCACCTCTGCCAGAAAAGGTCCGGCGGGACAATCCCGAACTGGTCAGGAAGATTTCCGTGGAATTCAAGATATATCGGAAACAAGTGGCCCTTCCTGTTTTTGAGAAAATTTCCAAAGCCGGTTCCCTGGTGGTGCTTGTGGATATTCCGTCCCTTCTTGCCGGAGGGGTGGGGCGATATAATGACAACCGCCAGATCCTGCTGGATCTCTTCGAGGTAATGAGGCCGAGCTCTGATCTTGGGACAATGCTTTTGCGGTATTTTAGATTCTGGCAGAAAAGTTTGAACCGCGTGGCCTTTGTTGCAGCCAAAGCCGATCTGGTGCACCCCATGGATATTGAAAACAGGCGGTTGACAGGTCTCTTAAAGATGATGACCGAAAGGGCCAGAAGGATGCTGCCCCAGGTTGAGAGTGAGTGGTTCGTGTGCAGTGCCTGTCATTCGACTTATGCGGTTAAGGGCGTGCGCAGGCTCAAGGGCAAAATTGCCAGAGACAATCCAGGCAAGGAATTCAAGGAATACAGCGTGCCTGAACTCCCTGTAACCTGGCCTGAAAACTGGTCCCCCGGAGACTATCCTTTTTTCAGGGTCTATCCCGATGCCCCGGAAAACTATCTTATTCCCCCCAGACATACAGGTCTGGACCGGGTGTTTGAATTTATTTCCGGGTAGTTATCATCCGGAAAAGGGTTCTTCTTACTTTTGGCGGAGTCTGCCTGTTTATGACGCACCTGCAAAATGTGTGTTTTGCAGATGAAGAGGACAGAAGTCAGATGCGCTGCAGGGAAGAAAAATAAAAGAGAAGCGAAGTCAACTTTAAAGACTGAAACCTGTCTTTTGACTTTTTGTAATTGCTTCCGTGTATTGCACGCAGCCAGGTCAATCTGCGCAATTATTCGTCAACCCTAAGATACGCCTCCTTATAAATTGCTGTGCGTGCCAATAGGATGTGACTGCAAAAAGTCATTTTTTGCAGTCACAGACGTCAGAGATCAGACGTCAGAGGTCAGTAAAAACAAAGAGTTATGTAGATTGTAGATTCCTGAATTATTCATTTCCCAACTTTTTTTGCAGGTGCATCCAATAGAAGAATCATCTCGTTTCCGGAAAGAAAACCAAGAGTTTTCCGCATCCGGAAAAATAACCCTTCCGGATGTAAACCGGATTGAGTAAAATTACTTGAAAGGCCAGTCCGGTCAAGCTGTGTTGCTTATCCAAGCCTTGATATTTTCCGCAAAGGTTGCCATTATCCAGGCTCCTCCAATCGCCGCCCTGGTGCAGCAGGTTGCATTTGAAGTATGGGCGGGTTATTAGTGTTTATGTTGGTTATTTTGCATGAAGCGATTTATCCGGGCCTGGAGCCCGCTGATCAGGGCACTGGTTAATGCACCTCATAGCAGAGTGGTTTAAACGACATTTTGGAAACCAGCAGGTTGTGATCCTGGTTGGTCTGCTCCTGTTTTTTTTCGGAGTCGTTTATTTTTTCGGCCAGATGCTTCTGCCTTTCTTTGCCGGCCTGGTCATTGCATATCTGCTGGACGGCATGGTCAAGATGATGACCAAATACGGGATTCCCAGGCTGCTGGCGGTTATCCTGGTTTTTTTCGGGTTCATGCTCATTATGTTTTTCAGCTTTTTTTGGCTGGTGCCCATGCTCATCAAGCAGGTGACCCAGCTGGTCCAACAGCTGCCCTCAATGATCTCCGAGGCCCAGATGCACCTTCTTCAGCTGCCTGAAAGATATCCTCACCTGGTTTCCCAGGAACAGATTCAGGAGGTCATTTCTGCCCTGCGTACGGAAGTGGCCCAGCTGGGCCAGCAGATACTGAGTATTTCCGTGGCATCGGTGGTGGGGCTTATTACCATACTGGTGTATCTCATCATTGTCCCCCTGCTGGTTTTTTTCTTTCTAAAAGACAAAGAGATGCTTCTGGCCTGGTTTACCAGGTTCCTGCCCCGGGAACGCTCCCTGGCTGTTCAGGTCTGGGAAGACGTTAACCGCCAGATTTCCAACTATATTCGCGGCAAGACCTGGGAGATAATTATTGTCTGGATAACTACCTTTGTGGTGTTTTCTTTTTTCGGTCTTCAATATTCTGTTCTGCTGAGTCTTGCAGTGGGACTGTCCGTGCTTATTCCTTATATCGGGGCTGCGGTGGTCACCGTTCCCATTGCCCTGGTGGCTTATTTCCAATGGGGTTTTGGTTCAGAATTTGTATGGATTCTGGTGGCTTACGCTATCATCCAGGCCATTGACGGCAATGTTCTTGCTCCGTTGCTTCTTGGCGAGGTTGTGAACATCCATCCAGTGGGTATTGTTGCGGCCATATTCGTTTTTGGAGGTCTCTGGGGTTTTTGGGGCGTGTTTTTCGCCATTCCTCTGGCAACCCTGGTCCAGGCAGTCATCAGGGCCTGGCCCAGGGCAGAGGATGTGCAGAAACAGCAGGCCATTGATCCTCCACAGGATCCCGGGCAGGTTTAAGTTATTATGGAGAATACAAATATGATACTTAAAGGAACTACAATCCTGGCTGTTAAAAAAAACGGCCGCACCGCCATGGCTGGAGACGGCCAGGTGACCATGGGTCAGGCCATAGTCATGAAGCATACGGCCAGAAAAGTGCGCCGCATGTACAAGGACAGTGTCCTGGCCGGTTTTGCAGGGGCCACTGCAGATGCTTTTACCCTGTTTGAGCGGTTCGAAGCCAAACTGGAAGAATATCGCGGCAATCTACTCCGGGCCAGCGTGGAGCTGGCCAAAGAGTGGCGCATGGATAAGTACCTGCGTCGTCTTGAAGCTCTGCTGGTGGTGGCGGACAAGGAAAATGTCCTTATCATCAGCGGTACAGGCGATGTGATAGAGCCGGACGACGGCATAGCAGCCATAGGTTCCGGCGGACCTTACGCTTTGGCCGCTTCCAGGGCTCTTGTAGACAACACCGAACTCAGTGCTGAGGACATAGCCTGGCAGGGTATGCAGATAGCAGCTCAGATCTGCGTTTACACCAACAACAACATAGTCATGGAAAAAATCGATTAGAAAAGGAAAGAAGTTAATGAGCACGACACTCACGCCCAGAGAGATAGTACACGAACTGGACAGGTATATAATCGGCCAGCAGGATGCAAAAAACATGGTGGCCATTGCCCTGCGCAACAGATGGCGCAGGCAGCAGCTGGATCCGGAACTGCGCGAAGAGATTGCTCCCAAGAATATCATCATGATTGGTCCCACCGGCGTGGGCAAGACAGAGGTGGCCAGGCGGCTGGCAAAGCTGGCCGGGTCTCCGTTTTTCAAGGTGGAGGCTTCAAAGTTTACAGAAGTGGGCTACGTAGGCCGCGATGTGGAGTCCATGATTCGGGATCTCATGGAGATAGGGGTCAACCTGGTGCGTTCCGAAGAGCGGGAAAAGGTCCAGGTCAAGGCCGAGGCCAATGCCGAGGAAAGGCTTCTGGACCTGCTTCTGCCGCCTAAAAAGGCCTCGGAAGGCCAGCAGGGGGGACAAGGTCAGCAGGTCAATTTTCAGCTGGGGTCGCCGGGACAGGCCGGCAACGGCTATTCTCAGGACCAGCATATCCAGGCCGAGGAGAACAGGACCCGGGAAAAGCTGCGTAAACTCTGGCGTGACGGGCGGCTCAACGACCGCAGCGTGGAGGTAGAGGTGCAGGCCGGGTCCAACGTGGAGATCATGTCCATGCCGGGTATGGAGGACATGGAAATGCAGTTTCGGGACATGTTCAGCCGCGTTTTTCCCAAGAAAAAGAAGACCAAAAAGGGGAAAGTTAAAAATGCTTACGAAATCCTGGTTCAGGAGGAAACCGAACGCCTGGTGGACATGGACAAGGTTACCGAGATTGCCAAGGAACGCGTGGAGCAAAGCGGGATTATATTTATCGACGAAATAGACAAGGTATGTGCCAGCGACAAATCATCCAAGGCTGACGTGTCCAGAGAGGGAGTGCAGAGAGATCTCTTGCCTGTGGTTGAGGGATGCGTAGTCAATACCAAATACGGCATGGTCAAAAGTGATCATATCCTGTTTATTGCCGCCGGGGCATTTCACTACGCCAAACCTTCGGATCTGGTTCCGGAACTGCAGGGCAGGTTCCCTCTGCGCGTTGAGCTGTCCGCCCTTACCGGGGATGATTTTTACCGCATTCTCACCGAACCCCAGAATGCCCTCACCAGACAGTATACAGCCCTTCTAAAAACTGAAGGCATAAGCCTGGAGTTTGACAACGAGGCCCTGGTTGAATTGGCATCCTTTGCCCAGAAAGTAAACGATGAAACCGAGAATATCGGGGCCAGGCGGCTGTACACCATCATGGAAAAGCTTTTGCAGGACCTGTCCTTCAAGGCCCCTGAACTGGCCGGTCAGAAGATTACCGTGGACAAGGAATATGTCCGGGAGCAGTTAAAAGACGTGCAGGAAGACCGGGATCTGACCCGGTATATACTCTAGTCCGGGGCGGTATCCCAGGGTTAAAAAATATGACCCGGCGTCCATGCCGGGAACGGGAGCAGCATGGAAAGCGAAGCCTACAAGGCCAGGATTCTGCTGGAGGCCCTGCCTTACATCCGGGAGTTCTACGGAGAAACAGTTGTGGTCAAGTACGGCGGTCACGCCATGATCGACGCTGACCTCAAGAAAAGTTTCGCCCTGAACATCATCCTGCTCAAGTATATCGGCCTGAATCCAATCATTGTCCATGGTGGCGGCCCCCAGATCGGCAGCATGCTCAAGCAGCTCAAGATTGACTGCCAGTTCCGGGAAGGCCTGCGGGTAACTGACCAGGCCACCATGGACGTGGTGGAAATGGTTCTGGTGGGAAAGGTGAACAAGGAGATCGTAAGCCTGGTCAATCAGTGCGGCGGCAGGTCGGTGGGTCTGTCCGGCAAGGATGGTCCTACTGTAATGGCCCGCAAGATGGAAATGGTCATAAACCACAAGGATGCTCCTCCGGAGATCATTGATCTGGGCAAGGTGGGGGAAGTGGTGAATATAAACACCGGCCTTATCCAGGCGGTTCAGGCCAAGGGTTTTATCCCCATAATCGCTCCGGTAGGTGTGGATGAAGAAGGGGAAACCTACAATATCAATGCCGATTCAGTGGCAGGGGCCATGGCCTCTGCCCTGAAGGCCAAAAAGCTCATTCTTCTGACTGATGTTGCCGGGGTCAAGAATTCCTCCGGAGAGGTTATCTCCAGTCTGACCCGCAGGCAGGCGGCTCAGGTAATGGAGTCCGGTGTGGTAGCCGGAGGCATGATCCCTAAACTCAAGTGCTGCATGGAATGTTTGGAGGAAGGGGTGCAGAAGGCGCATATAATTGACGGGCGGGTGGAGAACTCCATTATCCTGGAGATTTTCACCAAAGGCGGCATTGGCACCGAGGTGGTGCTTTAGCTTTTTGAAAAAAAGAATGCTGGAAAGTTCAGCAGTGGGCGATATTTGCTGTCAGGAGCCGGTCTGTGGGTGAAGAGCTTTTGTTTACGGTTCAAGAGTCCCAGGCCGGGTCCAGGCTGGACAGGCTGGTGATGCAGTACCTTTCCCGACCATCTCCTTCCAGGTCCAGAGTGCAGGACTGGATCAGAGATGGTTATATTTTTCTTGACGGTACTGCCTGCCTGAAGCCTGCGTACAAGCTCAGTGCAGGTCAAAAAGTCCAGGTTTTTACCCGGGAGGGAAATGAAGAGCTCGAGCCTGCAGCGGGAAATCTGGACATAGTATATATGGACCGGGATATGGTGGTTGTCAACAAAGCCCCCGGTATCAGTGTTCATCCCTCCTCTTCGGACCCTGCCCCTACACTGGTGAACTACCTGCTTCATGCCTGCCCGGGGCTTGGGCTTATGGCTGACAGACAAAGACCGGGCATAGTGCACAGGCTGGACAAGGATACCTCCGGGCTTATGGTTGCAGCCTTGAATCAGGAGGCCCAGGAAGACCTTGCCGGGCAGTTTGCCGCACGTCTGGTGCACAAAACTTACCTGGCCCTGGTTTGCGGGACTTTGGAACATGATGAAGGCCGAATCGAAGTTCCCCTGGCCAGGGACCAGCAGAGCAGAACCCGGGTGGCACCAAGCAGTGAAGGTCGAAGCGCCAGAACAGCCTACAGGGTGCTGAAGCGCGATCCCGGCGGTCTGTGGACTCTGGTGCAGGTGCAGTTATTTACAGGGCGTACACACCAGATCCGGGTTCATTTTTCCCATTTGAAGCACCCTGTACTGGGGGACAGGATCTACGGCGGCACAAACTGGGAAAGGTTCGGGTGGAGAAAAAAGTATCTGCCGCGGCTGGTTAAAAGGCAGCAACTGCATTCATGGTGTCTGGGGATCAGCCATCCTGTAAGCCGGCAATGGCTGGAATTCTCCAGCAGGCCGCCAGGAGATTTTGTGCGTACCCTGCTGTGGCTTAACAGGCAGTGTCAGAAAGTAGTCATTACTGGATCAATGGGCAGTGGAAAGAGCGGTGTCCTTGCATATTTTAAAAACCGGGGTTTTCCTGTGTTCTGCGCGGACAAATGCGTGGACGAGCTTTATCAGCCGGGCAGCGAGGGCTGGATCATGCTCAGGAAACGTTTTGGCTACCGTTTCACCCCGCATGATGATGAGCCGGTGGATAAAAAAAAGCTGCTTGCAGCAGTTATGCAGGACTCTGGGCTCATGGATGAGATTACACACCTGATTCACCCCCTGGTGGGACACAGGCTTGAAGAGTTCTGGGAGAAAAACGCTGACAAACGTCTGGCCCTGGCTGAAATCCCCCTGTGGTTCGAATCCGGCATGGCCGGGGGCCGTGACTGCCTGAACGTCGGTGTGTTCTGCCCGGACTATCTGCGCAGGAAAAGGATCTGTTCCAACAGAGGATGGAGCCCGGATGTTTTTGAGGGCCTGGATGCCATGCAGTTTTCACAGCCGAAAAAAATCAAGCGCTGCCAGGTGGTGGTGGACAACAGCCGGAATTTTCAAGGGTTAGTGGATCAGACTGCGGCTCTGGAAAGGGTTTTAAAGGGGCTTCGAAGAAAAAAAGCCGGCATGTATTTAAAACATTTTAAAAATATGGCCTGCAATCCTTGATACCGTTAAAAGACAGTATTCCCAACGTGTACAGGCCTTACATGGTCATGGGCCTTATCGGGATCAACGCCCTGGTCTTTTTGTACACAGCAAGCCTTGGCCCGGAAGGGATGAACAGGGTTTTTCATCTTTACGGCCTGGTTCCAGCAAGATTCACCCAGCCTGAATGGGCCGCCTGGATGGGTTATCCAGCTGCAGGATTCTACACGGCGATAACTTACATGTTCCTGCACGGGGGATTCTGGCATTTTCTCATAAACAGCTGGATGCTCTGGATATTTGCTGTAAACATCGAGGATGTCATGGGCTCCTTCAGGTTTTTGTTCTTTTACATTATTTGCGGGGTGGCGGCCCTGGGTACACACATCATCTTCAACCTGACCTCGCCAATACCTGTTGTGGGAGCATCCGGCGCAGTGGCAGGAGTGATGGGGGCATATTTTCTGCTTTATCCCCACTCCTGGGTGCTTACCTTTATCCCTCCTTTTTTTATTTTTCGGATTCCGGCTGTGATTTTCCTGGGGGCATGGTTTATTATCCAGATATTATCAGCCATTGGGGCGGGTGCCTTTTCCTCCGGGTCAGGAGTGGCCTGGTGGGCACATGCAGGGGGATTTCTGGCAGGAATGCTTTTACTGCCTCTTTTCAAAGATAATAAAAGGTGTTATTATTGTTATCAGGCGCAGACCCGCAAAAAGGATGAATTTTTTCTGGAATAGCTGCAGCTTGCTCCAGAATTTTTTCTTGTCCATACATGGGTCCATACAGGCTTATAAACATTTAACTATGTAATTAAATTCAAGGAGTGGTCATGCTTACCATCGAAGATCTGTTCGTCAAGGTCGGGGGCAGGGAGATCCTCAAGGGGATAAACCTGCAGATAAGCGATGGAGAGAACTATATTCTTTTCGGACCCAACGGGTCCGGCAAGACATCCCTGCTTATGACTCTCATGGGTTTTGACGGCTATGAAATCGTCCAGGGCCGAATCTACTATGATGGCCAGGATATTACCCACATGCCTGCTTATGAACGGGCCAGACTGGGTATCGGAATGTCATTTCAGCGTCCTCCCACCATACACGGACTCAAGACCAGGGATATGGTCAAACTGTGCGCCGGGGACAAGGAGGTTGATGTGGACGAAATGGCCAAAGAGGTAAATTTTACGGATCTTCTTGATCGGGATATAAATTCCGGGTTTTCCGGCGGTGAGATAAAGAGGTCGGAGCTTTTGCAGCTCATGGCCCAGGATCCAGGGCTGGTCCTCTTCGATGAACCCGAGTCAGGTGTGGACCTGGAAAACATGAATCTTATCGGCAAGGTCATAAGAGGGATTCTGGATGGTCCTCTTGAGCCCAGAAACGGTATCTCCATGAAGGAACTAAAGTCCAGGCACCAGACATCCGGGCTGATTATAACCCATACCGGATACATACTGGATTACATTAATGCGGACAGGGGGCAGGTGCTTTACGAAGGAAAGCTGTGCTGCACCGCAAGGCCCAGGGATATTCTGGATCATATCAGCAAATACGGTTATAAGGAGTGTGTAAGATGTCTCAACTAAATGAAAACAAAACACCCCGGGTGGATCTGGGCAGATACAGCTTTGACCAGCAGGAGCAGCCGGCCCTTAAAGACATGCGCCAATTGAGCGAAGAAGACCGTAAGCAGCTGCTCATGGCTGGAGTGGATGCTTCAGGGACCCAGAGAAGCGGTTCATATCTGCATGTCAACCACTCCAAGGTGCATTGCAGTACCTGCCGGAAAGGAGTTGAGATCCTGGATATCAAAGAGGCCCTGGACAAGTATGACGGCCTGCCTGAATACTACTGGCAGGCCGTGGACAAGGATAAGGACGAGTTCACCCGGGCCGCCGCGGAAAAAGTACATGGGGGCTATTTCATCAGGACCGAGAAGGGGGCCAAAATTACAGATCCGGTCCAGTCCTGCCTGTTCATCAAGGGTGAGAATGTCGGCCAGAACGTCCACAATATAATCATAATCGAAGAAGATTCGGAACTGCATGTAATTACAGGCTGCACCACTTCGGCTGATGTGACCTCGGCCCTTCATCTGGGTATATCCGAGATCTACATAAAAAAGGGCGGCAAGCTGACCTTTACCATGGTGCACAACTGGGGCAGCGAGGTCATGGTTAGACCCCGCACCGTAGCCATAGTCCAGGAAGATGGAGTATTCGCCAGCAACTATATTCTGCTTCGCCCGGTAAAGTCTGTGCAGTCCTTCCCAGGGGTATTTCTCAACGGAGAAAGGGCTGTGGCCCGTTTCAATTCCATTCTTGTGGCCCCCAAGGGATCCTATATTGATTCCGGCAACAAGATAGTGCTTAATGCACCGGATACCAGGGGGGAGATCATATCCCGGACCATTACCACCGGAGGAACCATTATCGCTCCGGGGATTATAGAGGGCAATACCGCCCCGGCCAAGGGGCACCTGGAATGCAAGGGTCTGGTACTGTCCCAGGGAATTATTCACGCCATTCCTGAATTAAAGGCCACGGTTCCAGGGGTAGAGCTGTCCCACGAGGCAGCGGTGGGCAAGATAGCCCAGGAAGAAATCGAGTACCTCATGGCCCGTGGGCTGGACGAGGAGCAGGCGACTTCAACCATTGTGCGCGGTTTCATGAACGTGGATATTATGGGGCTGCCGGCGGAGCTGCAGGCCAGCATAGAGGAAATAATCGACGAGACAGAAAAGGATATGTTTTAAATATAGATTTAAGGATTGAGGAATTCAGGGATTAGGGAGTTATGGATTAAGGGATTGACGGCTCAGCACTGCAGAGGCAGAATAGAGTGTCAAATACGTTAAAAAAAGGCTCCGGGAACTAAAAAATCCGGAGCCTTTTTGATTCGAGCAAGGTCTTAGCTTATCTTATTCTTAACCCCTAATCCATAATCCCCCAATCCCATAAACCTATAACAATTACCTGCCTTTTTTCCGGGCCCGCATATCCATCCGGGTCTTGACATCGATCACCTCTTCCTTTTCATCCTCGCCAGGCAGTTCCGGTCTAAGCTTCAAGAGAATGGAGCTGGCCACAAAAACCGAGGAAAAGGTTCCCACCAGGACGCCTACCATCAGGGCAAAGGCAAAATCGTGGATTATGCCGCCGCCCAGTATGAGCAGGGACAGAATGACCATGAGTGTTGTTCCGGAGGTGACAATGGTCCGGCTAAGGGTCTGGTTCAGGCTTGCATTGATGGTTTGTGTCAAAGATTCGCTTATTTTTTTGCGCATGTTTTCACGGATGCGGTCATAAATGACAATGGTATCGTTCAGGGAATAGCCGATAATGGTCAGCAGGGCGGCCACTATGCTCAGGTCGAATTCCTTGTTCAGGAGAGAAAAAATCCCTACAGTTATAAGTACGTCGTGTATCAGGGCCAGTACTGCTCCCAGGGCGAAACTCAGCTTTAAATACCATGTAAACATGATTGATATCAAAAGGGCGGCCAGGATGAGAAAGACCAGGGGGACACCCAGGATTTTCAGCAGATACACCCCAAGTCCAAGGCCTGCAGCCATGAATCCGGCAATAAACCATTTGTGCTCAAACCGACCGGATATATAAATGGATATGAGTAGAACGGCAAAGAATAGGGCCTGCAACGCGTTTTCCCGAAGTTCTTCGCCAACCCTGGGACCTACCATCTCCAGCCTCTGAAAAGTGAATTCGTCCTCTTCAAACTCTGCCTGCAGGGCCTGTCGCGTCTGCTCGCGCACATCAGTGGTGGTCAATCCCTCGGCCGAGGTGCGCACCAGGTATTCATTGTCTCCGCGGTCCCCGAATGTCTGCAGGGACATTCCCGGCAGCCGGGCGTCCTGCATGAGGGAATCGAGTTTACCCATGTCCACTTCTGATTCGAACTGGATCTGGAGGATCACCCCGCCGGCAAAGTCTATGCCGTACCTGGGCCCTCCTTTGACCAGAAGCGAAGCAAGTCCCAGGAGCAAAAGGGCCAAAGATATTGTCAGGGCAATCTTTCTTTTGCCCATGAAGTCGAATCTGGTATCCGGTCTGATTATCTGAAAACCCATTATGGTTCTGCCTTGAACGGTTAGATGTTAAGCGCTGTCTGCGGTTTGCGGCTGGCGATCCAGATATCGAAAATCACCCTGGATACAAAGATGGCCGTAAACATGGAGGCCAGGATTCCCAGAGTCAGAGTCACGGCAAATCCCCGGACCGGCCCGGTGCCGAACTGGTAAAGGATCATGGCGGCGATGACGGTGGTCACATTGGCGTCCAGGATGGTCAGAGTTGCCCGGTTGTATCCCTCCTGCACCGCTGCCCTGGGGGACAGGCCCCGTCTCAACTCCTCTCTTATTCGTTCAAATATGAGCACGTTGGCGTCCACAGCAATGCCTATGGTCAAGATGATGCCGGCTATTCCCGGCAGGGTCAGGGTGGCCCCGAATCCGGCTAGACCAGCCAGTATGAGGATTATATTCAGAGCCAGGACTGTATTGGCCACAACACCGGCGAAGCCGTAATAAAAGATGATAAAGGTCACCACCAGAGCACCTCCGATGAGGGCGGAGCGAACCCCGCGCTCAATGGATTCCTGCCCCAGAGAAGGACCAACTGTTCTTTCCTCCATGATATGCACCGGAGCAGGCAGTGCCCCCGCCCTCAAAACAACCGCCAGGTCATGGGCCTCCTGCACGGTGAACTGGCCGGTGATGCTGGCTCTGCCCCCGGAGATCCTCTCCTGAATAACCGGGGTGGAATATACTTCTCCGTCCAGGACTATGGCCAGCCTTTCCTGAATGTTCTCCCCGGTGATCCTTTCAAATATCCTGGCCCCGCGAGAGTCGAAGGTCAAAGAGACATAAGGGTTTCTGCGCTCGTCAAAGGCTGTGTGGGCGTTGGTAATATGTTCCCCGCTCATGAGGGTGTCGTCCCTCAGCACCACCGGGTTCTTTCGCTCTGTACCGTCGGGACCCTCTGTCACCTGGTAGTACAGCCTGCTCCCAGGGGGAACCACACCGTCCTCTTCGGCCCTGCGTACATCCGCATCCTCGTCAACCAGTTTGAACTCAAGATGGGCGGTCTGGCCGACTATTTCTATGGCCCTGTCGGGGTCATCCATGCCGGGGAGCTGAACCTGGACGCGGTTTTCCTCCTGTTTCCGGATATCCGGTTCTGCCAGGCCGAACTGGTCGATGCGGTTGCGGATGGTTTTCACCGCCTGGTCCATGGTCATTTCCTGCATTTCTCTTTGCAGTTCCGGGATATATTCCAGGGTGTACCGGATCCTGTCGTCCTCAAGGGACTCAGTACCCACTATCTGCAGGTTGGGATGCCTGTCGGAAAGCAGTTGTTCCAGTTCACCCTGCTGCTCACTGCGAAGCAGGGTGAACTCCAGCTTTGTATCCTGGGTGACCGAGGGCCTTAGAACATGGATCTGATTCTCTCTGGCATCATCGCGGATATCAAGCCCGGCCTGGGAAAGGGATCTTTCCATGGCCTTTTCCACCTCAACGTTGAGCAGAAGATGGATTCCGCCCTGCAGGTCCAGGCCCAGGTTCAGTTGCCTGTCGGGAAGGTACTCACCTATCCTGGAATCCTTAACCTTGGAAAAAGTGGGCAGAAAAAAAGCCAGGCTGACTAGCAGCACCAGTATTATGATGGGAATTTTCCAACGCAGGTTGGCCTTCATTAGTAAAGTCCTGAAGTTAGTTTTTTTGTTGTAACTGTTCACCATGACAATGCTTTTGTCGAGGCCGGTATATAGATGGGGACCGAAAGTATCGGGAAGTGTCCCACATGACTACGCCTTTTTCTTTTTCGACCCCCATATGGATACCGGCCTCGACTCCTGCTACCAGAATAAGAGTAGGCGCTGGGTGTGCTGAACAGCTGATTTTTGGTCTTGGCAGAATGTACCCTCCAAGCGGGCCCGGCCTACTCTCTTTTGACAGCGTCCTGGTTGGGATCCGCCAGACCGGCAATATAATTACGGTTGGCCTTTATTGTTGTTTTGTCACCAATTTCCAGGGTGAGCACATCGTTTTGAATGTCCGAGATGCGGGCATACAATCCCCCGTTGGTGAGAACGTTGTCCCCCCTTTTGAGGTTGGCCAGAACATTGCGGTGCTCCTTGGCCTTTTTCTGCTGGGGGCGGATCAACAGAAAATAGAAAATGGCAAACATTAATATCAACGGTACAAAGGCGGCCAGAGGGTTGCCTGCCCCACCTTCCGGGTCAGCCCCCATGGCAAAGATCATGGTTTCCAATAACATTTGTCTCCTCCTGGTATGAATTACTGTTTTTTAAGGTAAAAAACTCTCGAAGCTTAACCGTCCAGTTACGTCCGGCGCTTAAAGTCGGCAATTTTAGCCTAAAAAGCAGGGATTGTCTATGGGTGTAAACGCAGGTATTGAGGCCGATTAGTTTACAGGCAGACAGTTTGCAACAGACTGCAAGCCGGTTTTGGCAAAATAAAAGGTTTTGCCGGGAAAAATAACGGAAAAGCGGGTTGTTGTCTTATTCTGCAGTAAGCTTCCAGGCTTATGAGAATGCAACTGCAAGAATTTTAAAAAAAGACAATAAACTCTAGTTGAAGGCCAGTCAACTGTTTGATTTTTCTATACTCTTTGCTCTGGCACCTTATGAGGTTTTTTTCCAGAACTGGACCCTCTGTTCATAAGCTTTTTCCAGTTCCTTGACCTTTTTCTCCTGTTCAGTGGATTTGGCAGCTGCCTTGGCTCTGGTTATATGAAAGTCCGCCCGGCTCCTCTGGTTGTTGTAAATATGAGCATAGGCCATATGGACATGGGCCATGAAATTTTCACCCTGCTCTCCGTAAGTACGGGCCATGAATTCATGTACCCTGGGGTTTTCCGGCATTTTTTTCAGGGTTTGCCGGAAGTAGCTTATGGCTGTGTCGCTTTCGCCTTTCTCGGCCAGAACCCTGGCATAAAAAAGCAGGGCAAGGCTGTCATCGGGATTTAGCATTACAGCTTTCTGCAAAAGCTCTCCCGCTTTGTCCAGACGGCCGTACTGGAAGTAAAACCGGCCTGCTTCGCGAAGAAAAAGCGGGTCCCCGTCGCTTATGGACAGTAATTTTTCAAAGTTTGCTTCCGCATCCCGTACCCGGTTCATACGGCTGTTGGCTATCCCCATGCCAAGGTTGGCCAGGCATTCATGCTCTGATTGCTTGCGGAAGTGTTCCAGCGCCTTGGAAGGGTCATCATGCCTGGCCCGGAGCAGGGTCTGTACCCGGTAAAGCCTGGTGTTGTCGTCCTCGCGATTTAGAAGTTCGTCATCCAGGCGCTCAATACGGTTCCTGAGATAGCTGATGCGCTCATCAACCCCTGGATGGGTGCTCATGTAGGAGGGGATGTCTCCCCCGGAGAAGAACTGCAGACGCCTGATTTTCTGCATGGCTGAGACCATGCCCTTGGGGTTGTATCCAGCCTGGATCATGTAGTTCATTCCCACATGGTCAGCCTCGCGCTCGTCTTCCCGGGAGTAACTGAGAAAAGCGCTTTGCGCTCCAGCCATGGAGCCCACTGCCAGGGTTTCCCCGGCCTCCGCGCCCACAAGAGCGCCGGCCAGGATACCCAGCAGGGCTCCGGCACTGATTTTCTGGGAGCGTTCAATATTGCGGGCCACATGCCTCTGGGTGATGTGGGCCAGTTCGTGGCTCATGATGGAGGCCAGCTCGGATTCGGTTTCCATCCTGGTGATCATGCCGGAAAAAAGAACCATGTACCCGGCTACAGTGGCCATTGCGTTGAGGGACCTGTCTTCAACCACGTCCACCTGCAGGGGAAACGGCTGGGGAGGTGCCGCTTTTTCCAGCCTGGAGGCTATCTCCTGTATATAACTGGTTATCTCCGGGTCCTGAACCACATCGTAGTTGCTGCGGATAAGTCTGTGGACCTTTTTTCCCAGTTCAGCCTCATCAGTAATGGTGAATTCGCTGAAAATAATAGCTCTGGCTGGAGAAGCAGGTACAATCAGAGCCAGGATCAAAAGGAGGTAAAAAAAAGTTTTCAGGTGTTTTAAAGTCTGCATGGGTTATTCTTCTGTCCGGTCCCCAGGAATGGACCGCAGCTTTTACAGGGCAAAGAGCCCCTGCTGATGTCTACTTGTTCATCATGTCCAAAAACTCCCTGTTGCTTTTGGTTCCTTTCATCTTATCAAGCAGAAATTCCATGCTGTCAACACTATTCATGGGGGCAAGTACTTTTCTAAGAATCCAGACCTTGTTCAGTACGTCCTCGGACAAAAGCAGATCTTCCTTGCGGGTGCCGGAGCGATTGATGTCAATGGCCGGGAATACCCTCTTGTCGGCCAGATGACGGTCCAGATAAATTTCCATGTTGCCGGTGCCCTTGAATTCTTCGAAAATCACCTCGTCCATGCGCGAGCCGGTGTCAATAAGGGCGGTGGCGATAATGGTCAGGCTGCCCCCTTCTTCGATATTCCTGGCGGCCCCGAAAAATCTCTTGGGCCTTTGAAGGGCGTTGGAATCCAGTCCGCCTGAAAGGACCCGGCCCGAAGAAGGGGTAATGGTGTTGTAGGCCCGGCCCAGCCTGGTTATGCTGTCCAGGAGAATTACCACGTCCTTTTTTCTCTCCACCAGCCTTTTGGCCTTTTCCAGGACCATTTCCGCCACCTGTACGTGTCTCTGTGGAGGTTCGTCAAAAGTGGAGCTGACCACCTCAGCGTCCACTGTTCTTTCCATGTCCGTTACTTCTTCGGGACGCTCGTCTATGAGCAGGACAATCATGAAAACTTCAGGGTTGTTGGCATTGATGGAGTTGGCAATGGACTGTAAAAGCACTGTTTTGCCGGTACGCGGGGGTGCCACTATGAGCCCCCTTTGACCTGTGCCCAAAGGGCTTAAAAGGTCCAGCACCCGCGAGGAATAGTTTTCCGCACCGTTTTCCAGAACGTAGCGTTTATCTGGATAAATTGGGGTCAGGTTATCGAATAGAACCAGGTTTTTGGACTCTGAAGGTTCCCCAAAGCCAACCTGGTTGACCCGGAGGAGTGCGAAGTAGCGCTCACCCTCTTTAGGGGGGCGGATCTGACCCGAGACAACATCTCCTGTGCGAAGTCCGAATTTGCGAATCTGGGAAGGAGATACGTAGATATCATCAGGTCCGGGCATATAGCTGTACATGGGGGAGCGTAGAAAGCCGAAGCCGTCAGGCAGGATTTCCAGGACGCCTTCCCCTGAGACTGTACCGTTTTGAGAAGCACAGGACTGCAGAATGGCAAATATAAGTTCCTGTTTGCGCATTCCACTGGGGTTTTCAATTTCATACTCCTTGGACAACTGCATCAGGTCTTTCATGGATTTGGTTTTTAGATCCGAAAGGTTCATGAACATTTTCTCCTGAATAGGTAATTAATAGTGAAAAATAAAATAATTTGAACGATAAACTCTGGTATAGATGTATCCTGCAAAAAATAAAATTTTTCAGGAACATCATCTCTTATCTGAGCGCAAAAGCATAGACACAACATGCTGAAAAGTTGCTATAACTATTATATTTGTGGGTATCAAGACATCCTAAGCTGGATGGATTGAAGGACAGAATGCTAAAGATCAATGGTTCGTGCAAGCATGGATAAGGACTCAGATTCATGCCGCTAAAGATGCATAATTATTTAAAAGATATGTATTTGCATAAGCTTGTCAGGGCAACAGTGAAATTAAGAATCTACTGTAAATTAATTGCAAAATAAAGTTTTTGCCGATCAACAGCACTACAGCAAGACCTTGATTCTGTTCCCAAGGAAAAACGGCTGGTATCTCCTGGAAGGCTGAAGATACAAAGTTTGAAAAGTTGCAGCTTAACTGAAGTTTCAGGTAACACTTTATTACCTGGATGAATTATTTTGTTGTAAAAAAGGATTGTCTGAACTTCAGGCAAAGTTATTTTGTAGTGTCAGCCGGCAGAATGAAACCTGCTGACCAGGACTTTGTTATAGCATGAGGTTTAAAAAGTGGTACAGCAAGTCAGAGGTCTTCTTGATCATTTTGCTCCTGGAGTTCAGGGCTTAGTATGTCTGAAAAAAGAGCCTCCACCCTGGCCTTGGCTTCGGCCTGATTAATATTCAGGGCATAGGACAATTCCATGGAAATAAGTCCCATGGCCTGCTCCAGCAATCTGCGTTCACCAAAAGACAGCTCTTTATCCCTGCTGATCAGAAAAAGTTCTTTAAGGACATAAGCTACATCCTCAAGATCCTTGCTTTTGAGCTTATCCGAATACTCCCGGTAGCGCCTGTTCCAGTTCTGTCCAGAGTATCCGGTAAAATCTGAACGATCTTCCAGAAATGACAGTATTGCCTGTCCCTGCTTTTCACCGCTGACTGCTCTTAGACCCACGTTGGCAGCATTATTCACCGGGACCATCAAAGTCACATTGTTGCTGAGAATACGCACAATGTATAATACTGCCTTGGCTTCTCCCAGGTTCTGTTCCTCGATTTTTTCAACCCGTCCCACTCCCTGGGCGGGATAAACAACCAGTTCTCCAACTGAAAACACTTTAGTCCTCCAAAACCTGCCTTGGTTCAGGGCGTATTACAAACACAACCCGCAGCCGGACAATCCGGGCAGTGAACTCAGATACGCAACCAGCAGATTTATCTTGTCTTATATTCAGGGAAAGAGAGGAGGAGTTAAAGAGTCTGCGGCTGTTAATGAACCCTCCTTTGCCTGATATGGACATTATAGCTTAAAGGGTTGAAATAGTCCATAAGTGATGATCAGTTTTTTATACTCCGTATTGTAATTATTCACCAGGTCCGTGGACTTTGCAAACAGGACGTAAAAACTCACTCCAAGGAAGCGTAAATCAAAACCTATACACGGGTTTGATAGTCAGAATATTTCATATATGATGCTTTGA
>PWFB01000019.1 GCA_003553695.1 Desulfonatronospira sp. | reverse complement strand
GGCAGCATACGTTCTGGCCGAATCCATGCGCATGGATCAGCCCATGTGGTGAATCCCGGGGGGATCATGAAGACCAGCATTCTGATGAAATCACCCTTCTCACAAAAGCCAGATACTCAACGAATACGGCCAACCCGCCCAGGGCATTCTGCAACAGAGCCAATGCTTTCAATTTTGTAACTGTTCACCATGATAATTGGTTTTGTCGGGGTCGGTATCGGAATCGGGATCGGTATCGAAGCTATTGGGGAAGGTCCCACGCAATTTTGGTTTTCGGTTTTCTATCGATCCCGATACCGATACCGACCCCGACACCGATTGCCAGAAAAAAGTACGCACAAAATGTGCTGAACAGTTACAATTTTTCTTGCATTTCCGAATTTTTCAAAAAATTTCCATTTTTATAAGACTTATTTATTGACTTTTTTTAATAGGACTTATAATTATAAATTAAAAGAGGTGGATTCCTTAGCCGGGTAAAAGGTTTTTACGATGCAGCGTCTTTAAGTTCAATTCCTTCTTTTCAAGACACTTCAACTGTCCAGCAATAATATCAAATTTATCAACTTATTATAAATATGGCATGATTTTTCCATGAAATACAGACTATGATACTTCTGCAGCATGTTTCCTGGCAGTATGTCCATTGCCCGCATTTATAAAAAAAAGCTGCTTCACCCTTTAATCTACTGAGCTTTTCCCCTGTAAGCTCTATGGAACAAAAAGCATGGCTGAAATACTGGTCATAGATGACGACCTTATATTCAATGAGTTGATGGAAGAACAGATTTCCAGGCTGGGACATGACTGCGATACCGTTTCCAGCCTGTACAAGGGAATATCCAGGGCCAGGGAAGGGGCCTATGATATCGTTTTTCTGGATGTCACCCTGCCGGACGGTAACGGTTTGTCCGAAATCCAGGCCTTCAAAAATGCCGGCTCTTCTCCGGAGATAGTTATTCTTACCGGCTACGGAGACCCGGAAGGAGCAGAGGTGGCCATAAAAAACGGTGCCTGGGATTATATCCAGAAGCCTGCGTCCATAAACACCATCCAGCTGACCATTTCCAGGGCTTTGCGTTACAGATTGAGCAAACTTCAGTCTGAAAGCAGCAGAAAAGTGGTCAGGCATGGAATCATCGGCAACAGTGCCAAGATAAAGGAGTGCATGGAACATATCGCCCAGGCCGCAGCAAGCAGCATCAACGTCCTTATCACCGGAGATACAGGCACCGGCAAGGAAATATTAGCCAAGGCCATTCACCTGAACAGCAATAGAGCCGGGAATCCATTTATTGTCGCCGATTGCACGAGTATCCCCGAGACCCTGGCTGAAAGTCTTCTTTTCGGCCATCAAAAAGGGGCCTTTACTGGAGCCAGCACCAAAAGCCCGGGACTTTTCATGCAGGCAGACGAAGGCACCTTGTTTCTGGATGAAATCGGCGATCTGTCCCTGCCTGTACAGAAGTCTTTTCTAAGGGTGCTTCAGGAACGAAAATTCAGACCTCTTGGTGCAAAAGAGGAAAAACAGAGCAAGTTCAGGCTAATTTCAGCCACAAACCGCAACCTGGAAAAAATGATTGCCGAGGGGGTATTCAGGAAGGACCTTTATTACCGTTTAAGAGCCATACATATCCATCTGCCTCCCCTCCGGGAACGAATGGAGGACATCCCCCTGCTGCTGGATCACTATATACCCAGGGCATGCAAGGAAATGGACATAAAGACAAAAAAGTATTCAAGAGAATACCTGAATGCCTGCCTGGAATACGACTGGCCTGGAAATGTGCGCGAGCTTGTTAATGCTGTTAATAACTCCTGCTCCAACGCCATAAACGACAACGAACTTTTTTTATATCACATGCCTGTGGAGATCAGGGTCCATCTGGCCAGGAAAAAAGTGCACATTTCCGCGGTTAATGAGGAAGCAGTCCAGAGCGTTGCTCCAAGCAGTCAGGCAGTAACTGTTTCTTATGCCGGGGCAGAGAGTTTCCCCACATACAAGGAATCCAGGCGTGCAGTTGTGGATCAGATGGAAAGCGTTTACTTGAGGGAACTTTTAAAACACTCATCCAGAGATTTTAAAGAGGCCTGCAAGGTTTCAGGTCTTTCCAGGGCCAGGCTCTACGAACTGCTCAAAAAGCACTCCATTTCTGTCAAGTATCATTGAAAAGCCCATCTATGGTCTTTCTGAACTCTTCAGGAGTTGCCGGTTTGAGAAGATACCCGTTCATTCCCACCCTGTAGGCATAGTCAATATTACTGGTCACTGTGTGGGCTGTCAGGGCTATGATGGGCACCCCGGATATGCTTTCATCTGCATGCCTGCGTATATGGGCCGTGGTTTCAAAGCCATCCATGACCGGCATCTGCAGATCCATGAGCACCAGGTCGTACCTGTTTCCCCGTTCCAGTTCCTCCATGGCCTCCCGGCCATTATTCATTATGGTGACTTTATGCCCCAGCTCCGACAGAATGTGAGCCATGATCTCCTGGTTGACCGGAAAATCCTCCACCAGCAGAACATTTAAAGATCTGCCTGCCGGGACCTGTTCTTGTTGTATAGAACTGACTTCCAGTGGATTTTGAGCCGGCTCAAAGGGAATCTTTACAAAAAAGATGCTTCCCTCTCCAGGAGTGCTTTCCACCCATACGGCGCCTTTCATCATCTCCACCAGGCTCTTGCATATGGCCAGACCAAGCCCCGTACCTCCAAATCTTCTGGAAAAGCCTTCCTCAGCCTGGGTAAAGGGCTCAAAGATTTTCTCCTGCATCTTTACAGGAATTCCAACTCCGGAATCAAGAACCGTAAACTGAATCTCCAGCTTATCTCTGCTGCTGTCCAGCCTGCTGGCTTTGAGGATAACATTTCCTGCTTCGGTGAATTTTACTGCATTGGCTGCCAGATTTAACAGTATCCGCTTGAGTGAATATTCATCTCCGTGCAGAATTTCCGGGACATCGTCTTCTCTAATCACTTTTAATTCAACATTTTTCTCCTGAACCTGGCTGTATAACGATGCAGTAATGCTTTCAAACACATTGTCCAGGCTGAAATCCTTCTTTTCCAGACTGTAACTGCCAAACTCAAGTTTGCTGAAGTCCAGAATCTCATTAATGATCTGTAACAGGTATTCTGCCAGATGAGTTATGTTTTGAACCTTTCTTTTCTGATCGTCATCGACACCGGATTTTAAAAGCATAGAAGCAAGGCCGATAACTCCACTGATGGGCGTGCGCACTTCGTGACTGATATTGGCCAGAAAACGGCTTTTTATCTGGCTGGCTTTCTCGGCTTCCTTGAGGGTACTCATCAGTTGTTTTTCACTGGCCTTTTTTTCGGTAACATCCAGGCCGGCTTCCCACTCATTCCATCCGGGAATGGGATGCTTGCTTGAAAGCCTGCTCCATTCTATGGTTTTCAGCCTGCCCGACTTGTCTTTCACCTCCAAGGTGCAGGGAGTTTTGCCGTCGTAGTTGTCCCAGCATTCCAAGGCCTTTTTTCTTAAGTCTTTATCTGAATAAAGAATCTCAAACGCCTGGGGATTGTTAATCATCTCCTCGGCAGTATAACCCAGCAGTCTTTCGCTCTCCTTATTCCAGAATACATAATTGCCCGCTTCATCGTGGGCGTGTACAAGTACAGGAAGGCTGTCCACCACTGAACACAGCCTGATCCAGCTTCTGCGCAGTTTATCTTCGACCTGCACCAGCTCTGAAATATCATTGAAATAAAACACCGCCTGAAAGATGTTTCCCGATGGCTCACTTACCGGAGAAACCTGGATATCGAAATAGGCAGTCCCGAGTTTTTCTTTAAAACGAAGGGGATTCCCGGTGCACAGCACTTCCTGCACCTTGACCATGAAATACTCGAACCACTCCCACTCCAGAAACCTGCAGGCACTTTTGCCTGCGATCCTTTCCGGCGAAGTGCCCAGCGCTCTGGCCCCAGCTCTGTTCAAGGCCAAGATTGAGCCGTCATAGTCCACCAGTAAAGCCGGGTGTACAAGAGAGTCAATAAATGATTTGAAAACCGCATTGCTTTTAATCAGCTTTATTTGCAGCTGCTTTCTTTCCTCTGCTTCCCGTTGCAGCATTTTGTTCAGACGGGTAAGCTTCAGGGTCTTCTCCTTCACCATCTCACTCAGTCTGGACCTGTATCTCTCCAGCTCGAGCAGCATGGTTTTTTCAAAAGTTATATCCTCTGCTATGCCCACACGCTTGGTGACGTGGTCATCTTCAATAATCGGGTAGGACTTGATCCGGATCCACCGGATCGCACCTTCAGGATGGACGATCCTGAACTCAATCTCTAATTCCTCAATGGAAAAAAATTCCTCATGCAAGCAAGTAAAGCATCTCTCTTGGTCATTAATATGAACAGTACTGTAAAAATCCTGCAGGTTGCTGAACAACGGATCTGGATTTTTCCCCCAGAGCATTTCGTACCCTGGAGAAACATACAGCATCCTGTTCCTGTCTCTAACCCAGAAAACACTAGGAATATGTTCCACAAGCTGCAACAAAGTCTTCTCGCTTTCCTCAAGTCTTTGCAGTCTTTCACTCGAAATCATTGCTATTTTTTCATCTTCATGAAAAAAAACGGCTTTACGAAGCAATTCCACCATCAGTCCAAAATCCTGGAAGAAGTCCGGAGAAAAAGGATTTTCCAGGCATACGAGCAGCATCCAATCATTGTTTAGCTGGAAACTGTAACAGTGCAGGCTGTAATAAGAGGTGCTGACGCAAAAGTTTTCATCTTCAATTTCCATTTGCGCCAGTATTTCCAGGCAGGCATTTTGGGGGTTTTCCAGAAAAATGCCGGAAGCAAGTGAAATATGGTACACTTCCTGCTTGCTTTTACAGTACAGGCCAATTATTGAACATTGAGTCAGGCCCATGAAAAGAGGGAGGCATTCGCGCAGCAGCGAGTCCATATCCCGAGACTCAAGAATTGCTGTGGAGATCTTCAGCATGTCCTTTTTGGAAATTTCATATTGCATATAAGCCTCGCAAACATGAATGCAGGAAAACATGGTTGGTCCTGCTTTAAAAAAACCGGAAAACTGTCATTATACCCAGGTATGATGTGACTGCAAAAAGTCATTTTTTGCAGTCACAGACGTCAGAGATCTGACGTCAGAGATCAGTAAAAACAAAGGTTTATGTCACACAAACCACCCCGGGAGCGTGGTTGATTTCTGACTTATTCATTTCTCGACTTTTTGCAGATGCATCTTAAAGAATTTTTGCCGCATTAAAAAGTATTTGTCTTGTTAAAGATTTTTTGGGGACTTTTTAGCAGGCTGCACTAAAAAAAGCAATTGTTTTTTGCAGATTTTAACAATGCATGATGTGACTGCAAAAAATCTTTTTTGTCACGCGAACCACCCCAGGCGCGTGGCAGGGAGCGTGATTGATTTCTGAATTATTCATTTCTAGACTTTTTGCATGTACATCATGCATAAATGAATTTCAAAGAACTTACTTACAGGAAATGAAAAACAATGGATAAAAGCCAGATTTACCTTGAAAATCTTGATAGAATATTCAGTGGGGACAAGGCGTTGATACTAAAAGCCTGCCAAAGTTTTATCAAACACAGCAAAACATACATGGAAATCATACATGAAGCACATAAGCATAAAAATGGACCAGAAATGCAACGTATAGCCCATTCTTTCAAGGCTTCTTTTGTCATGTTTGGAGACGAGGATGCGCAGAAGGCTGCTAACGACCTGGAACAAATAGGTATTGCTGACCAATGGGATAACTGTGATACCAAAATAAGAAACTTTGATGACCATTTGCAGTGTACCATTCACTACGTCCAGAATATACTGAACTCTAGTTTTACAAATGCGTAGAATAAACTATATACAGTATACTTATACGAAATTTTAGATTTTTAATTATTATTATTTATATTAAAAATCATGTATCAAATTTAAGAGTGCACCAATCAAGATTCATTCCAGTTGATGCACATTATTTTTCAAATACGTATCTTTGATTCTTATAAAAGAATTAAAATGTATATTAAAACATAAATGAAAAAATAGATAACTTTTTGTTTTTTGCTGCCTTATTTTATCCGCTTTTTGTCACGCTTTGCACCTGAAAACAAGACATATTGCATTCTCATCATATACACCTTATCTTTACAAAGACCCCAAAGCAGCATTCAACACTCACTCAAGTCCCTTTCCTGCCATTCCTTTTTTTCATAAAAAACACCAAACCGGTATGTTTTTTGATTATATAGACCAACAAAAATGGTATGTAAAGAAACATCCTGCAAAAAGTATGTTTCAGCAGGCAATCAATACTTTACAAGAGGATATATTTTGGACTATACGACATTGTGAAAAACATAATTTTCGAGCCTGTGTACTTTTTTCAGGTTTAAACCCTTTAATGTCGCTGACCATACCTGTTCTCACGGACTCAGGTTCCAGGATGTGACTGCAAAAAGTCATTTTTGCAGTCACAGATGTCAGATATCAGATGTCAGATATCAGTAAAAACAAATAGTTATGTAGATTATTGATTTCTGAATTATTCATTTTTCGACTTTTTGCAGGTGCATCTTCCAGGCATAAGTTTTTTTCTCCATGGATGGCATGGCGATTTATATATGGTTCTGGCTGTATTTGCCTGTAAATTTTAAAACCAGAGGAGGAGGATAGGTTACACAGCGTCAGGTTTTTAGCAAAAACTGTTCTAACAACGACGGCAACCTCAAACCTAGAGCATCGCTAAACTATGCCTGAAAACCTAAAACCTTTAAGCATAGGCAGGAAAATGATGGATACTTCAAATTGGGATTGGGAAAAGGGGGTCAAAGTCATTTCAAAAATAAATGACTGCGACGCCGAGACGGAATGGCTGACAGAGCCTTACGCCAGCCCGGACGGCGAAAGGGTCGCTGTCCTGGCCAAGACGGAAGAAGGCTTTGATGTGTGCGTCAACGGAAAAGCCTGGGGACAGGCCTTTGACAACGCCTGGTATCCCCGCTTCAGCCCCGACGGCAGACTCACCTGCGTGGTGTCCACGGACATGGAGTGGACCCTGGCAGTGGACGGAGAACTCTGGCCTGAAACCTACGGTTACATCTGGAACACCCTGTTCAGTGAAAAGGGAGATGTCATTGCCGCGGCCATTCAGCAGGACGGCAGGTATGGCATGGTCTTAAATGGCGAGCAGGTGGGCGAGCTTTACGAGACAGCCAGTGAGTTCACCCTGAGCGCCGACGGCAAGAGGACCGCAACCGTGGGGCAGGTCAAGAGCATGGATGCGGCGGACATTTTCACCTATCAGCAGGGCTGCTACAGCGTTGCCGTGGACGGGCAGGCATGGGACATCAAGGTGGTCAACGCCTGGACCCCGACCTTCAGCGCCGACGGCAGCCGGGTTGCTGCCCAGATGCGCTCCAGCCTCTACGACTACTCTATCATTGTAGACGGCAAACCCTGGAGTAAAATCTTTCCCATGGTATGGGATCCCTGCTTCAACCCCAAAACAGGCTCAGTTGTCGCGCCTGTGCGTATGGCCGGGAAATGGGGACTGGCTGAAAACGAGCAGGTCATATGGGACCCTGTGTATTTCCAGCTCTGGGAACAGAAATATTCCCCTGACGGAGATAATCTCTATGCCATCTGTGCACCCCAGTACGGGCGCTGGACGATTGTACACAACAACAACACATGGACCATACTGGTAAACACCATGCTTGCGGACCTGACAGTAAGCCCCGACGGCCAGAGGGCTGCCGCAGCAGCCAAGGAAAAGGACAAGTGGACCATCATGGCTGACGATGCCCTGTGGCCGCAGTGGTACGACATGGTCTGGACCCCGGTTTTCAGTCCTGATTCAAAACACATAGCCGCCAAGGTGGAAAAGCCCGGGAAAAGACGCACCATAGCCATAGACGGAAAACATTACAAAGAGGATTTTACCCATTGCTGGGAACCGGTCTTCAGTCCGGACAGCCAGAAGGTTCTTATCCGCGCAGTCCAGGGGGGTAAATTTAAACGAATCGTTGCCAAAGTGAACGAATTTTAAGAGAGGAAACCCATGCATAGCTTATACAGTTTTTTAGTCGGTCCAATGGTATGGGTCTCGCTGCTCATTT
>PWFB01000173.1 GCA_003553695.1 Desulfonatronospira sp. | reverse complement strand
GGATATCTTTTATGGCACGGGAGATGGCTACTGTCTGGTGGGTATAGTGATATTTGAGAAGGGAAAGGGTACCCCGGGGGACAAAGTCCACCCGCCTGGTGTAGACGATTCTGCGGCCGTGCAGGGACCTGGTCATGACCGCCAGGCTCTGGCCCCGCCCGGTCTGGGCGTGCAGGATATCAAAGTCCCGGCCTTTGCAGGCCAGGTACTTGAAGGCTCCGGCCTGGCTGTGGACTTCCACGGCCGGAAGTGAAACCTCATGTGCACGCCTGGCCAGAGGCGAATCCCTGAGGCACAAAAGCTTTGCGTCCTGCCCGGCCAGGGCCAGGCCCTTCATGGTGAAAAGGGTCTGCCTCTCCCCGCCGCGCCAGCCTTTCTCGGTATTAATCTGCAGGATTTTCAAGGGCTTTAAAACAGGATGCCGACTGTTCTGATTACCGGTTGCCTGGAACATCAAACTGATTCTGCAGAGGGAACCCCGCCTGATCCCAGGTGCCCCTGGCCCGGTTTTCACCATCCCGGAAAAAAAGATAACTGTCAGAACCATAATGGGCAATCCTGCGGACAGCATCCCGGGCTGCTTCTTCTGAACCAAAAATAAGATATGCCCAGACCGTTTCCGGGTCTCCTTCAGGATTCACCACAGTAAACAGGGCGTTTTCCGGGTCGTCCAGGGACTCCTGCTCAAAGAAAGGCCTGTCCTTTTGCATGGAGGCCTTACCTGCCTGCTCAAAAACCTCCCGGGCCGGATCTTTTTCAGGCATGCCCAGGAAAAGTACATCCCTGCCCAGCAGATCCTTATCCGCTGCCTCATCTTCTTTAATGACGGATACGTCCTGGCGGTTCAGGGTCTGCAAAAGCATCCGGGCCGCTTCCAGTTCCTGCTTTGAAAGGCCCTGTGCCGCAACAGCCTTCAGATCGCTGGAACCGCGCACCCTTTCCACGGTGGCGGGCATTTCCTCCGGGTGCAGGCGGCGAAACACGTCGGAGTAGGGGTCAACCATGAACTTTGAAGGCCTGGACCGGGCCTGGAATTCAAAGGTCGCTTCCCTCCCGTCCAGGTGCAGCTCATGCACGAGCCTGCGTGCAGGGGTCTCTATATGCACGGGCAGGCGCAGGTCGAAAACCGGATCTTCCTGCCTGATGGTACCGCTGATGGTCCATCTGCCCGGCATACCGGAGACGTGCACCTCTTCCAGGGAAATAAAAGGAGCACCGGGCCTTTGCACCCACTGCTCAAAAAAAGGCTTTAAGTCCTTGTCTGCCACCTCTGAGAAAACCCTTTCAAAATCGCTCCACCCGGCGGACTCGAACATGTATTCCCGGACCATGCGCCTGAGTCCCTCCCAGAATTCCTGTTCCCCCACCTCTGAGCGCAGCATGTGAAAGACCAAGGCTCCCTTGCCGTAGCCTATGGCCTGGCTTTCGCGGCTGTCGCGGCGCATGAACCGCTCCAGGGGGAAGTCGTTGTCCTCACTGATAAGGGAAGAAAACCCACGCACAAGCCTCTCTCTGTACTCCTGGGCCTCCTGTTCCGATTCGCGCTCCAGGAGCAGGTAATCGGCCACGTATGTAGTCACCGCCTCGGACCAGTTGCCCTGGCTGTAATCCACCCGGACCCCGTTGCCCCACCAGGAATGGGCTATCTCGTGGGGCAGGCTGGTATCCAGGATAAAGGGCAGGCGGATCACCCGGCTGCCCAGCAGAGTCCAGGAAGGAAATCCGTATCCGGTGGGAAAAAAATTTTCCACCACTGCAAACTTTTCAAAGGGGTATGGTCCCAGGATGGCCTGAAAAAAGTTCAGGTGGCTGCGGGCGGCCTGGAGATAGTCAGAAGCCAGGTCCTGGCTTTCAGGATAAAAATATGTACTCACCGGAACATCACCGGAGTCGTCTGTTTTTACTTCATAAGGCCCGGCAGATACTGTCAGGCTGGGCAGGGGTACGTCCACCTGCCATTTTGACAGGCTGTAATCCTCCCCTGTGGTATGCTCCTTGAGCCTGCCGGCGGTTACGGCCAGGTATCCAGCAGGGGCCTGGACCCGCAAATCCCAGGTGGCCGGCCCCTGCCTGGGATCGGGATACCAGCCGCTGCCCCCGGAGAGAAAGGTTCCCTCCCTGGTAATTGCTCCCGCCACCCCGTATGTGGGGTCTTCGGTATGCATGGCAGGGCCGGGTGTCTCATCGTCAAAGACGGCCTGGTAGTCGATCTGCAGAACCGTCCTGGAACCTGCAGCCTCCCGGGGAAGTTCGACTTCAAGTACTCCCCGGCTGAAACTGTGCTCCAGCTTTTGTCCGTTTAGGCGGACACTTTCCACCCGGGCCTGTGGACTCAGGTGCAGCCGCTGTTTTTTTTCAGCTTCAGGCAGGCTCACCCGGGCCCTGCCTTCAAGTTTCTGCTCCTGCGGCACAAGGGTTATCTCCAGGTCGTAGTGCACATGCCTGTCTGCACCCACGGCAGGCGAGCCGGCCAGAATCATTATGCAGCCCAGAATGGCGGCAGTGGTAGTTAATATTATTTTTTGCATAAAGGTCTTTTTAAGTTCAAATGGCCGGGATTGCAAGGCGGGAAGCTTCCAGACCTCAAGAGAGGTTTACGATATCTGTCTATAGTTTTTTTCAATACTAAAGACAATAAACTATTAATAATATGTATTGGACACTGTATCAAACAGTTAAGTAGATATTATTCGATATTTATAAAAATCCGGAACTTAAAACATTTTGAAAGGTGTCAACGGAAGCGGGTCATGGAGCTGATATTTATCTGTCCGGAGCAGAAGGCGGAATTTACAACCTCCAGGTGGAAAGTTGATGGAAGCCTGACAGCGGTTACCGATTCCACAGGCAGCAGAAGCCTGCAGGGCAGGATAGAGGCCTGGTGTCCCTTCTGCCTGGTGGAGCATACCTTCAGACCGGATGAGCTTCCATGTCCTTTTGGGTCCACTCAAGACAAACAATCAACAGGAGGGGGAGATGAGCAGTAAGAACATTTTTGCCACCCTGGCCGGGATCGTGGCCGTGGGGGCCATCATTGGTATCCTGGCTCCGCTTCTGCAGTACCTGGGCAATCCGGGCAACATGGGTATCTGCGTGGCCTGCTTCGAACGCGACATTGCCGGGGCCATAGGCATTCACAGGGCTGCAGTAGTCCAGTATCTGCGCCCGGAGATCCTGGGTTTTGTCCTGGGGGCTCTGGCTGCCGGGCTTATATTCAAGGAGTTCAAGCCCAGCGGCGGATCAGCTCCCATGACCAGGTTTGTCCTGGGCATGGTGGCCATGATCGGGGCCCTGGTTTTCCTGGGATGTCCCTGGAGGGCCGCCCTGCGCCTGGCCGGCGGTGACGGCAATGCTGTTCTGGGCCTGCTGGGACTGGTTGCAGGGGTTTACATCGGAACCCTTTTCTTCAGAAAAGGCTACAACCTGGGCCGCAGTTACAAGCAGTCCATAGCCACCGGGCTTATGCTGCCCGGGATCATGCTGGGTCTTCTGGCCCTGCGGCTCATCTTCCCGCCCCTGGAAGGCGAAGATAAAAGCGGCATCCTTTTCTATTCCCTGAGCGGCCCGGGTGCTGCATACGCTCCCCTGGCCATTGCCCTGGCCATTGGGCTGGGTGTCGGCTTTCTGGCCCAGCGCAGCAGATTCTGCACCATGGGGGCCATAAGGGATTTCATTCTTTTCCGGCAGACCCATCTCCTGGCCGGTTTTCTGGCTCTTGTGGTGGCGGCCTTTGTGGTCAACCTGGCCCTGGGGCAGTTCAATCCCGGCTTTGAAGACCAGCCCGTGGCTCACAACCTCTTTTTCTGGAATTTCTTCGGCATGCTGGTGGCCGGTCTGGCCTTTGCCCTGGCCGGGGGATGCCCGGGCAGGCAGCTGTTCATGTCCGGTGAGGGCAACAGCGACGCTGCAGTATTTGTCCTGGGCATGATCATGGGTGCAGCCCTGGCCCACAACTGGGGCCTGGCCAGCTCCCCGGCCGGACTGGGGGACAACGGGGCTTTGGCTGCCATCATCGGCCTGGCCGTGTGTCTGGCCATAGGTTTTGCTAATCTGAAAAGGACATAAAAAGCCAAAGGAGTGTTTCATCATGGCGCACAAAGTGGATGCAAGGGGGCTTTCCTGCCCCCAGCCGGTGCTTTTGACAACCGAGGCCATTAAGAATACAGGACAGTCCGAGATAGAAATTCTGGTGGACAATCAGGCCAGCCGGGAAAACGTGGGCCGGGCTGCTGAAAGTCAGGGTTACCAGGTGGCTGTGTCCGAGGAAATGGACGAGGATTTCCGCATCGTTATCAGGAAAAAATGAAATTCTTAAAAAACATATTCGGCAAGGCAGAGGATAAGCCCAGGGGAGTATCCGAAAAAGGCATCCTGGTATTTCATCATACCAGCGAGGTCATCGAGGCTGAAGCCCTTCTCCGGGAGGCGGGTCTGGACGTCAGGGTCATGGGTCCGCCTCCCGAGATACAGACCGGATGCGACATGGTCATCGAGTTCCCCATAATGCATCAGCTGCAGGCCCTGGATATCCTGGAAGAAAAGCGCATAAAGCCCATTCAGGTCACTGCTGTCCAGGACCACCTGCTGGAACCGGTGTCTTTGTTCAATGTCAAAGACTTTGGAGACTATCTCATGGTCCGGGCGGCCAACATGAAGATCACCGTGGACAAAAAGAGCCTGGAGATCGTCAATGTCTCGGGTGGGGGCTGCCCTGATGTCCCTTTCCTGGCCGGGCAGCTGGTGGGCAGGCGGCTGCATGAGGCACCAGAACCGCGTAAATACGGCCGGACCCTTTGCGGGTACTCCCTGCAGCTGGCCTATGAGGAAATGAAGCGCAGATGTCCTGGCTGATTGCGGGCACGGTGCCTGAAGAAAATTTCCCCCTGGTGCACGGTCCGGTGGAGATTCAGGACCAGACTCTCAAGGTAGAGGGTCTGGATGTCCCCGTCGCCAGGGGTACTCCGGCCCTGGCAGCCTTTACAGCCATGACCGCCCGGCAGATGGGCCTTCCCCCGCCGCAAGTTATGCTTGCGGGGGATACCGGGGACGGGCAGGGCAGCAGAGTGCTTTACGCTCACCTGGTGGAAATCATGGGGCAATTGGAGGTTGAAGGGTTTACCTTTCACTATCTGCTGCCGGATATTTACTGGCACAACCAGGTCTTGTGGGCCATCCAGGAAAAACTGCCTTCAGCCATGCTGGTGGCTGACGCCGGATTTATGTACGTGGCCAAGATGAGCGGGTTTGCAGCCGATTACGACCTGTTCACCCCGGACATCGGAGAGATGTGCTTTCTGGCCGACGAGACAGCACCTCATCCCTTTTATACCCGGGGCTTTCTCCTGGAGGATGAATCCAGGGTGGAGGAATACATATCCAGGGCCTACACTGAGCAGAACGCCGCCAGGCATCTCCTGGTCAAGGGAGAAAAGGACTATATCGTCCGGGACAACCTGATCCTTGGCAGTGTATCCGAGCCCTCGGTGGCGGCCATGGAAGCCATCGGGGGCACGGGAGACAGCCTCACCGGAATTGTCACTGCAAGGCTTATGGCCGGCGAGGACATCCCTACGGCCTGCCTCAGGTCAGCCCTGGCCAACCGGTATCTCGGGGTGCTGGGCCGGCCCACCCCGGCCTTCAGTATAGGCGACCTGCTGCCATGTCTTGCCGGAGCCATGCAGGAAGCTGGCTGATTACTAACGAGAACTTCAGCTTGCCAGGCATTTTTGTTTCATAACCAGCACGACTTATTCATGCCGGACAATATCAACACCATGCCCGTACTGGCCTTTACTGCCGACCATTCAGACTCCGCTTCAAGGCTTGAGCGGGCCGTAAAAGCCTCCCATGGCCTGGAGTTTTCGCCGGATCCCCTGAGACCGGACCTTTTGCCCGGAAGTGTGCTGCCCTTTCTGCGCCGGGAGATACCTGTGCGCTTTCACACCAGATACTTCGGCTGGGAAATGGGGCATGCAGACCGGCATGAAGCAGCAAAAGCCCTGGAAGTGCACCAGGAGACCATCAAGAGAATGCACGGCCTGGGAGAGCCGGTGGTAACCGTGCATACAGGCCTTGGGCCGGCTGTGCCTGTAAAGGAAAGCCATATCCGGGACAACCTGTCCAGACTGGTGGAATTCGCCTGGAAAAAAGGCATTACCGTCAGCCTGGAGAACCTGAGACTGGGTCACGGTTCTGATCCGTACAAGATACTTAAGTGGGCAAGGGCCTCCGGGGCCATGATCACCATGGATACAGGACATGCCCTGGGATGCTCCATGGTGCGGGACAGCCTGATTACCCCTGCGGATATGGTTGACCTGTTTGACTCCCGGCTTTATGAGGTGCATGTCTACGGCAAAGAAGACCACCTGGGGCATCACCCCATTAACGACATTGCCCCTCTGCAGGAGATGCTCACACGCCTTCTGCAGACAGAATGCAAGTGGTGGACCATTGAACTGCAGGACCTGCACCAGGCCATGTCTTCGCGCAGTATCCTGGAGCGTTTCCTGGGACGTGCCGTCACTGGAACGCCCCGTGATTATGATCCAGGCAGACCAGCTGAACAGGATCCTGAATATTATGAACGTCTATGACACAGCAGTGATACACGGCAGGTTTCAGATCCTGCACAACGATCACCTGAAATACCTCCTGGCCGGCAAGGCCATGTGCAGGCACCTGGTGGTGGGCATCACCAATCCCGACCCGGTGCTGACCAATTCAGTGGACTCGGACCCCAGCAGATCCCAGGTCCTGTCCAACCCCCTGACCTACTTTGAACGCCTGGTCATGACCAGGGAGGTTCTACTGGAGGCCGGCCTCGCCCTGGAGGACATGACCATCACCCCGCTGCCCATTACCAGGCCTGAGCTTTTCAAATATTATGTGCCCATGGACGCCCTGTTTGTCCTGTCCATATACGACGGCTGGGGCAGGCAGAAGCTTGAGCAGTTCAAGACCCTGGGACTTGAAACCCATGTGTTGTGGGAGGTAGCGCCCGAGGAAAAGGGCATCAGCGCCCAGGACATCAGGGAGTTGATGCTCAAGGGTCAGAACTGGGCACACCTTGTGCCGGAGGCCTCGGCCAGGCTGCTGAAAAAGTGGCGCATACCTGACAGGCTCAGGCAGATGCATCAGGAAAGTTCTCAAACAGGTTAAAAACTGCAAAGGGATGGCCCCCATGCTTTGTATAGACATTCCTGGATACGCAAAAATCGACCTTGTCCATCTGCTCCTGGACTACAATGGCACCCTGGCCCTGGACGGAGAGATCCTGGACGGGGTCCTGCCCAGACTGCAAAAGCTCTCCACCGGGCTTGAAATCCATGTCCTTACAGCGGATACCTTCGGCCGGGCCCAGGACAGGCTTTCCGGCCTGGAATGCAGGTTTCATCTTGTAGGAGAAGAAGACCAGGCCCGGGCCAAGGCCCATTACCTGGAAAAAACCGGGGCCATGAACGCTGCAGCAGTGGGCAACGGCCGCAACGACCGGCTCATGCTGGAAAAGGCCTGCCTGGGTATCGCCCTGATTCAGGAAGAAGGTGCAGCATTGACGGCCCTGTCAGCCGCTGATGTCCTCTGCCGGGACATCAATCACGCCCTGGATCTTCTGCTGCACCCCCTGCGCCTCAAGGCCACTCTGCGGGGATAGTGCCAGGGGCCTGCCCCCGGCCCTTCCCGGACAGTCTTCAGTGTGATGTATACTCATTCCAGATTGCCATCAAAATTATTTTGATCAGCGTAAATCAGTTTACCCCGCCTGCCCTGTGTTCTCTCTCCCAGTACACCGGGATGAAACCTCTTATTATTTGATGCACCTGCAAAAAGTCGGGAAATGAATAATTCAGAGTAACTATTCAGCACCTGCGTACGAAAAGGCAGGGTCCGGGGATTCGGCAAACTGGGCGTAAACTGTCTGAGCGACGTAGTCACGCCTTTGGCGTGATTAATCAAAACCGTTAAACACCAAACTTAATTCAACGCATAATATAATTGAAGATTTTCTGGCTGAAAAAAGTTGAAGAGGTTTTGATTTGCGCTGCCTTGGAGCGAGTTTTTACGTCCTGTTTGCCGAATTTCCGGACCACTGAAACTAATTATCATTATGGTGAACAGTTAACCTGAAATTTAGATATCCTGAAGCTCAAAGCT
>PWFB01000202.1 GCA_003553695.1 Desulfonatronospira sp. | reverse complement strand
TCCGCCGGCAATGGTCAGAATCAGGGCCTCTGCAAGGGTCATCCTGAAGATGTCCATCCGTGAAGCACCCAGAGCGCGCATGACTCCGATCTCCCGGGTGCGCTGAAACACGGTCATGAGAATGGAGTTCATTACACCGCCGGCACTGACCACCACCACCAGGACCACCATGGAGAAACTCAGCACTCTGGCCGAATGCACTACACCGGTAACCGTATCCAGAAGATTATCCGGGGTGATGGCTTGAATGCCTGGAAATTCTGACTCCAGATCCCTGGCTGTGCTCCTGGACTGCTCAGGCGCCTGGAGCCGGACCCCCGCGGCAGTCACCCCTTCCACCGGGCCAAGCATCAGAAAAGCCGCAGCCAGGGGAGCAAAAACAGCTCCGTCATCCTGTGTACCGGTCTTGTCCAGGACGCCGGATACTTCAAACTCCAGGACAAAACCCGGCTCCGGAACAAAGGACCGCTCCAGAGCGCCAAGCTTTGACTGGATATCTCCCGGCGGGATTTTCTCCTGCAGTCGCCCCCTGACCTGGTACTCAATGGTGTCCCCGGGCTGCAGACCGCTTGCCTGGGCTTTGGAAAAACCCAGAACAACCCCTTGGGCGGAATCCGGGAATTCCCCCTGAACAAGCCTCCAACCCGGCTTGAAATCGGGCATGTTCTTTCTGTCCAGGCCATAAACCACATCCAGGCGTTCCATGGACATGTTCTGGGCCTGGGCAATGAGCATGGGATAAACTTTTTCCGCCCTTTCACCCAGAAATTCTTCAATAGCTGCCAGATCCTCTTTTTTCAGCACCCTGGGAACTGCACTGCCGTGCAGCAGAAGACTGGCCGCCTCATGCGGGCAACCGGTGGGGACTACATTCAAATGCACTCCGGTATTCTGCATCTCGCGTTCCAGGGCCGCGGAGAAGCTCCGGTCATAGGAAACAACCGCAAAAAGCACCCCAGTTGCCACCACAATGCTTAAGAGGGTCAGGCCTGTCCTGATCCGGTGACGAAGCATATTTTTCAAGGCAAGATAAACAAATCCCACTACCAGACCTCCAGACCTTCGGCCTCCATAGCCGGCTGCCCCTGATTAAGACCTGCTGTTCCGCTGACCCTGACCCTGCTTCCCACGGTCCTGCCTTGTCTGAAAGGAAGTTCTATATCTGCCGGCCCCAGGTCCACAAACATGCGGCCGGTATCATCCTGGAGAAAGAACCAGCATCCACTGGAGGGACAGATATTGACTATACGGCCTTCAACGGTCACCCTGGACCCCTGAATACTGCTGTCCGCCAGAATATCTCTTACCTGGACCAAAGGAAGATCCGGATCCACCCCTGTTCCGTATTCCTGAGAACCGGAACATGCGGTCATGCCGAATATCAAAGCAACAACTACAAGATAAAGGCCCCGGCCACTTTTGTGCATCATTTCTGCTCCTGTATGTGTATTCCGAACACTGACTTTTCCCCTTAATCCAGGACACACCGGCTTGCCCGGTTTATGAGAAAACTTTACTGACCTTGCTGCGCCAGTAAACGACTAAAATGGTATGTTTTTAGTGTAATTACGTCCTAAATCATCCCTTGTCAACGGAAGCGGAGCAGAAATGACCAGAAAAAGCCAAAAACCGGTCCAGGCTGGAGTGATCCGGCTGGATCACCCTGCCAGGAACACCGGTTCAGGACATAGCTCCTGCGGCTAGGCTTTCTTTTTGTCCAGTTCCTTGAGATAGTTGATGGCCGAACGTGCTGCAATGGCCCCCTCGCCCACTGCCACGCTGATCTGCAGAAAACGGCCCACGCAGTCTCCGGCGGCGAACACCCCGGGGACATTGGTCTTCTGCTGATGATCCGCCTCAATGAACACCTTGTGAGTGGTAATACCCAGGGAGTAGGCAAAATCCAGGGAAGAAGCCTGGCCCATGGCCACGAACAGACCGTCCACATCCTCGGAAGAACCGTCTTCAAGCTGGATTCTTTCCAGAAACTGCTCACCTTCCAGACGGACGATCTTTTTATCTGAAACTGAAATATCTGCATCCTGCAAAAGCTGTTTATAACTCTCAGGCATATCTGGCTCCTTGCCCTGGGTGCAGATCTGTACCTGGGAAGTGTATTCCTTGAGCTCCAGGGCCTGATTGGCGGCGAACACTCCTTCTCCCACAACCGCCACTTTCTTGTCCCGGAAAAAGAAGCCGTCGCAGCTGACGCAGTAGGAAACACCCCTGCCTTCATACTCGGAGATGTTTTTAATCCCCGGCCTCACCCGGCTGACACCGGTGGCCAGAACAACAGTCCTGGTCCTGTATTCCCCGGAATCGGTTTTGATCTTTAAAGTCTGGTCCTGCTCCTGATAAATGGACAACACCTTCTCACATTTCAATTCAGCCCCGAATCTGGCAGCGTGATCACAGCCCAGCCGGATGAGCTCGTTGCCCTTTATGCCCTCAGGAAAGCCGAAATAGTTGTCTATATCATAATCGCCAGCCACTTTGGGCTCACACCCCAGAACCAGAGTGGACAGTCCTGCCCGGGCCGTATAGATTGCGGCCGAAAGTCCGGCTGGTCCCTGCCCCACGATTACCACATCGCTGATGTCCATATCACTCTCCTTGATTCTTTAATTTTTTGTAACTGTTCACCATAATAAAATAAGCTACAGTGGTCCGGAAATTCGGCAAACAGGACGTAAAAACTCGCTCCAAGGCAGCGTAAATCAAAACCTCTTCAAGTTTTTCAGCCAGAACATCTTCAACTATATTATGCTTTGAATAAAGTTAAGTGTTTAACGGTTTTGATTAACTTTGCCTACGTCGCTCAGACAGTTTACGCCCAGTTTGCCGAACCCGCGGCCCCTGGCTTTTCGCCCGCAGGTGCTGAATAGTTACAATTTTTTTAGTCCAGTCGATCTGATTTTGCTGCTGCCGGGATACAAGATGTGACTGCAAATCCACATAAAGATCTTCCGGGACATAAATAAGATTTAAACCTCTGTTTATTTAAACTCAAGATCAAATTTTGCGATGGTCATTATTTCCATTGCCACAACCACTTATTTATTGATACCTCATCAGCATTATGCATATTGCACAGGGACTGGCTGTCCCCGTACTTTCTTCTTAAACTTTCCGGAACGTTTCTGCAAAGAATATGGACGACAAGGGCTGTCTTATAATCATGGTCAAATTCCCCGAGCCGGGAAAAGTCAAAACCAGGCTGGGCCGGGAAATAGGCATGTCCAGAGCAGCCGGAATCTATAGCAGGTTTGTCCTGGAAATGCTGGCCAAGTGCAGGCAGATCAATTTTTTCTCCCTCCTCAGCTGCCATCCGGATCGACCGGCCAGGGACTACCACGACTGGCTGGGAAACAACTATTCCCTCATAGTCCAGAATGGCAGTGATCTTGGCTCAATCATGCACAACAGCTTTGAGCAGGTCTTTGAGCTGGGTTTTTCCAGGGTTATTCTTACCGGCAGCGATATTCCTCATTTGCCTGTATCTTATATTCAAACGGCTTTCAGCAGGCTCAAGGACCATGATCTGGTCATTGGCCCGGCTCTTGACGGCGGTTATTTCCTTTTAGGGGCCAATAAGGGCAGTTTTATTCCAGAAATTTTCAAAAACATCCCCTGGAGTACTCCCGCGGTTTATTCCCTGACCATGGAAAAAATTCATGAAAACAATCTTAAATGCTTTGTCCTCCCGACCTTAAGAGATATTGATACCCTGGATGACTTGAAAGACTTCTATAGTGCCCGAGGGCAATCCCTAAATAATACTCCTCCATGACCCAGGCTGTCCAGGTTCACCCCATGATATCTATAATTGTGCCTGTATGCAAAGAATTGGACGGAATAGCTTCCTTTGTCCGCCACCTGAAAAAAGTTTTTTCCGGGCATGGCCATGAAATCATAGTTGTTGACGGCAGCCCTGAAAAGGAAACTGTCTCTGCTCTTAATATGCTGGAGATTCAGGCTGTCAGTTCAGGCAAAGGCCGTGGAAAGCAGATGAACGCCGGGGCTGCAATGGCCCGGGGCAACATACTGCTTTTTCTGCACTCCGACACACTTTTGCCGGACAACGCTCCCGGATTAATACTAAAAGAACTGGGAAGCCAAAAAGAGATCATTGGAGGGGCATTTTCTCTGGGTATTGATTCCAGGCAGTGGTCCATGAAACTTATCCAACTGGGAGCCAATATCCGTACCTGCCTGACGCGCGTTCCATATGGCGATCAGGCCATTTTCATCCAAAAGGATTATTTCCTTGACTCAGGAGGCTTCAAAGAAATTCCCATCATGGAAGACCTTGAGCTGATGACCAGAATAAGAAAAAAAAATGGCAGAATTGTAATTATAAAAGAAAAGGTGCTCACTTCGTCCCGGAGATGGAATAAGGAAGGAGCAGCAAAATGCACCCTGAGAAACTGGTTTTTAAGGCTGTTATACCACTTCGGCGTCTCCCCGCATAGACTGACCGGATTTTATCAATAAGCAGCAGCTTTGTTCTGCTTTTCAGGATAATTGAGAGTGGACCAGACGGAATGCCCAGGGATTGCGCCGCAAACTGCGACCATCTTCAAACATTGTCCACAAACAAGGTGGGCTCCATCATTACCACTCTGAACTCCAAGAAGATGCACCAGGAAGAAAAGGCGGGATGGTCGAAACAGCAGTTCAAGGCAGCTGGCAGGAAGAGATAATTTTACGGCTTGTGGAATCCATACTCCACAGCATTTATGTTCTGCTTTTTTTCTTGACCAAGGGTTGATGCTGGTGTGGGTCCGTAATCATGCCCGGGCATGATAACAGTCTTCTCGGGCAGCTCCATGATTCTGCGGATGGAAGCCCCCAGTGTGGGCCTGTGGCTGTAGGCAAAGTCGGTACGTCCGCTGTCGTGCACAAACAGGGTGTCCCCGGTAAATATCAGGCCGTGTCCATAATAACAGGCCCCGCCAGGAGTATGACCGGGGGTGTGCAGAACCTGCAGCCGGACCTCCTGGCCTACCTGAATAATATCCCCGTCCCTGAGGGGCTCATCCACCTGCTTCTGGTAAAATGAAACATCGGCCTCATGCATGGCCACACGGGCTCCGGTTCTTTGCCTCAAGGATGAAGCCATGTCTGTATGATCATAATGAAAATGGGTTAGCAGGATGTATTCCAGGACAAGTCCGCGGCTGCTCAGTTCTGAAAGAATCATCTCCTCATCAAACCCCGGATCAATAACTGCAGCTTTTCCGGTGCTGCTGCAGAAAAGTATATAACAGAAGTTGTCCATATTGCCCACGTTAAGCTGTTTAACCTGCATACCGCCCCCTGTTCTTTTCTGTTTATTGTATGCTCTTTAAAACCGGATTTCAATGCCCTTTTCTAAGTGGACGCAGAACATCCTGAGGTGTGCTAGTTGAAAGAAAACTCTGGACTGTCCAGTAAATAAGAAAAGTGACCAGGTGTTTATTCAAAGCGCGGCAAGATGATATCAGCACGGCTGGGAAGGTCCCGGCCCAGAAGACTGGACCGGGACTGGTATAAGGAGGAGTGTCAATTATCAGTTGGCTACTTTTTCATTGAGATCCCAGATAAGCTCCCCTTCCGGGTGAGGCTCCAGATACTGCAGCCACTCGTGGGTTTCCAGATGCTGGGGATCCATGTGCAGCTTACGGCTGTGCTCCTCGATGGGAGGAACGATGTCCTTGATGTCTCCTTCCAGGTCAGGGGCTATGCCGTAGTTAGTGGCCTGCATGGCATACTGCACCGCCTGGCGGCTGTATTTCTGGGATTTGGCCAGGGTATCAATGGCCTTGGCCGGATTATGAAAGCCGGCGCTGTTTTCTGCGGATACATAGTCCCAGAACCACTGGCCCTTTCGTACTCTTTCCCTGGCCTGGATCATGAGATCATCAAATTCATCCCTGACCTCTCCTTCATATTCCGAAGCCAGCCTGACCGCCTCATGTGCCCGCACTGATTCCCGCTGGGCCTCCATGAGCTGCTCCCAGGTCTTTTCCTGGGAATAGATCACCCGGTCCTTGAGATACTGCGGGTCTTTATCAGTATGGCACTGACCGCAGGTGCTGCTGATGGCTTCCAGGGACCTCAGGGGGGAGGTCTGAAAATGACTGGAGATCTTTTTCTTCCCGTCCATGCGCGTATAGGGCATGTGGCAGTCGGCGCAGGCAACTCCGGCTGCACCGTGGGTGCTGTCGTGCCACATCTCGTATTCCGGATGCTGAACCTTGATCATGGGGGTATCCGAAACAGGGTGGGTCCAGTCAATGAACCACCCCTCAAAGCCTTCGCGCTCTGTCACTCCGAAACCCTTCTTGTATTCATACATATCCCCGGGGTTCATCCCCTCATCCCAGGGAAAAATCGGCTTGGCCGGGGCTCCGAACTCTTCATGCTGAAAGTAGTACTCCACATGGCACTGGGCACAGACCAGGGAGCGCATTTCATTGCGGGAAGCATCCCTCCAGTCCTCACCCTGTCTTTCCAGGGCTTCGGTCAGGGGAACGCTGACAATGCGCAGGCTCATGTCCTCAGGATCATGACAGGTGTTGCAGCCGATGGCATGGTCCTCCAGATCGTGATCCTCGCGGAAATCATGAAACTCCATGGCCCAGAAATCATCTCCGTATTCCTCGATGTATCCGGGCATCTTGTTGCTTTTGCAGTTATAGCAGGTTGCCGGCAGTCCGGCTTCTTCGCTGTAACGGTTGATACGGTCGATATCCAGGAGATCGTATACGGCATTGGCATGTCCCCTGGCCCGGTTATACTCGTAGCTGAAAGGGTAACCAAGCCACAGGTTCTTGAGATATGGCTGACAGTACTTGTAGGCTTGGGGAAGATCTCCGCACAGATGTTTTTCATGGGCAACAGATCCGCCATATTCGGTCATCTGTCCGTCACCGTGATCAAAATTCTCGGCCTTGAGCTGCTGATATGTTGCATACTGAAGAGGAAAATAGTCTTCAAAAGCACTGTTTCTCTCGGCCTCTTCCTCGGTTAGATCCGTTTCATAACTGGGAGTTTCTGCTTCAGGAATTTCGCTGCATCCTGAAAAAACAAAAACAAACAACCCTGCCAGAATCCAGATAAAATACTTCTTATTCATCAGCCACCCTCCTGTCGGCTACGGGAGTGCTCCTCAAATGCGGCACCTGACGGTGACAATCCGTACACCGGTCCTTGGCCACATCCGCGTCCACATTGAGCCCGGTCATGGAATGACAGTTTATGCAGTTCCTGTTGACCACATCCCTGGTTCTGTCGGACGGCCGGATGATATCCCCGACCTCTCCGAAAGTATTCTTGTAAATATCCTTGGTCCCGGCCCAGGCTTTGAACACAGCCTTGGGCATGGCGGGATGCGGAGCATGGCACTCATTGCAGTCCAGCTTGGCGTGCGGGGACTGCTGGTGGGTGCGCACAGGCTCATACATAACATGACAACTGCCGCAGAACTGTGCCTGATCAGTATGGCTGAAGGTGAATCCGGCTACCAGGGTTAAAGCCACACCGACCAGCAGGGCAGCAAGCACCGTGGCTTTACCTGCTCCATGTTGTCGGTTGGTTTTTTCGGTCATGGCCCCCTCCTTAGGTTAGAATGCAATGGATTGCTAATCCTTTTCTGAATCTGAACTCTTATCCCCTCACCTCCTTTTTTTGTGTTAAGATCCTGAACCTGGTTTTTGTTTTGGCTGTTATACCGTCCACTCTGAAAGCAATCCGGAATCAGATCGGCGGAGCAATGGTTACCACTACCCGCATATCTGTTACAGCCCGGATACCGTGAGGTTCTTCAATGGCGCAGACCAGGATGTCTCCGGCCCTGGCCGGAAGAGTTCTGTCCCTGGCCAGGTACTCGCCCTCACCCTCCAGCACCTGGATACTGAGCTCGCCTTCAAGTTCATGGGAATGGACAGGCAGTTCCTGACCAGCCCTGAAATTGAAATTGATGATCCGGAAATACGGGCTGTCGTGAACCAGGTTTTTCTTCATGGCCTTGTCGCTGAAGGTTCCTTCCTCAAATATATTCATGACTTTCATGAATACCTCCTTTTTTATGTTACCATTTTACCACATATGCCGTTCTGAATCAATCGTTTTTCCTGCGACTTACTGCTATCTTGCACAGCCAGCCTGGCACACTCCCTTTACCGCCTGTTGACTTGAAAGCTAAGATAATGTTTTATATTTGTTATGCC
>PWFB01000062.1 GCA_003553695.1 Desulfonatronospira sp. | reverse complement strand
GCGCACCTGGAGGCGATGCGTGGCGGTTCCTGCGGGTTTTCTGCAGCTGTGGCGGCCAGCTCTTCTATGCCTGAGAGTTTCAGGCGCCCGGCCTGCTGATCCAGAAAACTGCCCGTACCGGCAGCACAGGAGGTGTTGCTCTTAAGCCCCTTGTACCGGCCGTTTTCAAAAAAGAGCATGGCGAATTTTTCACCGCCCACGTGCAGGATGCTTCCCACCTGGCCGTGCAGGTGTCTGGCGGCCTCGATGACCGCCACCCTGTCGTCGCAGCGGTAATTTGCCCGGATAAAATCTGGAGTCTGGTCCGTGGCCGCCACGGCAGCCGGCTCGCGGGTATGCAGCCCTGCCAGCATCTCCCGCACGGTTGCCGCAATATTGCCGTGATGAAACCTGTAAGCAGTCTCCACCACGTTTCCGCCCAGGTCCAGGACAACCATGCCCGCCGAAACCGAGCCGATATCCAGACCCAGCACATGAGCATGGTGTTTTTGATTATCCATGGCCATCCTGATCTATTTTTGTGCTGTCAAACTCTTTGACGCTGCGTACCCTGGCAACTGCCTTAAACACAATGCGAATCCATAAGAGGTAATACTATAGCAAGGCTTGATTCTGGTCCAGGGGCGGAGAGGAACATTATGGCCTTTAAGGCTGTTTCCATACGGAAAGTCTTTCTTTCCGGGTGTTGAAACTACTGGTTTTCTTTCCGGAAACGAGGAGTTTTTTCTTTTGGCATGGTTCGCGGGACAAAACCGACTTTCTGCAGACGCATCTTACCTGACCTGAATATTGTTATCCCGCGCCAGTTGCAGGGCCTTGAGAAGATATGCCATCTGTCCGCCCAGATTGCGCATGTTTTTCAGGGCTTCAGCATCCTCACTCACTTCATCCGGGTCCAGGCCGTATCCAATATTCCAGTAGGTCGAGCCTGGCATAAACATCTCAGACATCTGAAACGGTTTAAGAATTGAATCCATGACCCGTACAGCGCCGCCTCTACGGGCAGCGACAACCCCTGTGCCGACTTTGCCGCGGAACAGGCCACCGTTTTGCAGGGCGACAAAGCTGGCGCGATCGAGAAGGGCCTTGGTTTCGGCATTGAGATCTGCAAAATACGTCGGTGCACCAACAACTATGCCGTCGGCCTGGATCATCTTTGCCAGATACTCGTTACATTTGTCATTCTTGATACTGCACTGCTTATCCTGGTTTTCGCGGCACTGCATGCAGGCGATGCAGCCGTGAATATTCTGTCCACCGAGCTGTATGTACTCAGTGGTGATGCCGTTGGCTTCCAGCGTATCAAGTACGGTCCGGACCAGCCTGGCAGTATTGCCGTTTTCGCGAGGACTGCCGTTAAATCCAACAACATTCATAAATGGCTCCTTTCTGGACTCTGGCGTGTTTTTGTTTATAAGACGCTGACTCGCCGTGCTCAGCAACACTTTTACAATAATGCATGCAGCAGCAGTGTCAAATAAGAACCGGGGAGGATGAATTGATCCATGAATAAGATTTCAGGATGGGAAACTCCTGGCCTTTATTCTGATGTGCCTGCAAAACGACCTTTTTTGTCACCAGAACCAGTGTGAAACCATTGGCAGGACACTTATCATTCAGGGCCTTTTACAATGCATGAATCATCTTGCTACACCTCATGGGGGTAAGGGAAGTCCGGATCGTCTATCAGCCTGGCCATTCTCTGTTTCTTGGAGGTGCGCTCCTGGTGAAAGTCCACCACTTTCTCGATGGCCTGCAAAAGCTCTTCTTCATCCACTCCCTTTAGAACCCGCCGGCCGGCCTGTGGCTGGACCCCTGCCTTGCCGCCTACGTACAGGTCGAAGCCGCTTTTGGCGGAGACCACCCCAATATCCTTGACTGTTGCTCCGGAACAGCTGAACATGCAGGCCGCGACACCTATCTTGAGTTTCGGCTTTATCTCCCTGCCGGAAAACCTTTCCACCATGCGTGCAGATATCTCCTCGGGATTTATGCGGCCCAGCTTGCAATTGACCTGGCCCACACACACTTTGGGCAGGGGGAATCTGCCCGGGGCCTTGAGCTGCATGCCCATATCCATAAACACCTGCCTGATTTCCGGGGCTTTGTCCTGGGGTACATCCAGCAGTCTCAGGTTCTGTTCGTTGGTAAGATAAACACTCAGATCGTTCCCCAGGGCCAATTCATGGGCCCGGCTCATTACTGCCAGGGGCAGACGCCCGGCCGGCAGCAATATTGTGATGTTGGTGGTGCTCATAGGTTTCTCCTGCATCTGGATCAAAGCAATATTTCTGAAAAGACATATCTTCTGACGCGGACTGTCCAGCAGCACAGGCTGATGAGGCTTCTCCATTGCCTGTCCTGCTCCTGCAAAAATGCGCTGACAACTAAGGATCTGCCCTGGAAGCAAAGTTAAATCCAGGCAGTTGCTTCCGTCAAGAAGCCAGTAATCGTTCTAAGACGCTCTTAGACTAAAAAACTTACTGCAACCTGCGAAGTACACTTGACAAGCAGCGCCAATGGCAGGTAATGGCGGGAAAACTTTAAGCCGGTCAAGGACTACAATCAAAAACCAGAACAGGGAGTTCTGCTCAAAATGGAAGAATCCGCCAGTAGATTATTCCTGCTGAATATGAACAGCTGCAAAAGAACCGAAAGACTGATCTGCCCTGCAAGGGCGCAGAAAAGACCTCCCGCCGCATAATATCATTTCCGGCAAAGGTTTTCCTCTGCCGCCCCTTTTGTACAGGGCGGTCCGGCAAGGAGGAGAGCCGTGCAGGCCGATATTCTATTCCACATTCCCGGTGCAAATTACCGCGACACATCCAGCCAGCAGGGGCTGGTGCGTGTGCAGGCGACTGCCGGGGCTGTTCTTCCTGAAACAGACACCCGCCCGAAATTCTATTCAGGTATTTACAGCACCATTTTGCTCATCCATATCCCGGATCCGTGACCCTGGGTCTGATCCTCAAGGCCGTGGGCCTGTCCGACTTTCTGTCTGCTGTGGAGCCCCTCGTGGACCTTTGCGGTTCTGCTGCTTTGCAAAGGGTTTGCCTGTAGTTCTTCTGACCTGACACTATAATGTAGAAAACCAGATACAAAACGGAGGAATTGTTATGTCTTCTCTGATGGAAAATATCACTGCCATGCTTGAAAACAAGGAGATGAACCCCTTAAAGGAAGTTCTGAACCAGCAGGAACACTATGACCTAGTAGAGCTTTTCTCTGAACTTGAGGCGCAGGGCAAGCGCGATGAACTGGCCATACTTTTCAGGCTGTTGAACAAGGACCTCTCTCTTGTTGTTTTTGAGGATCTTTCCCTGGAGACCCAGGAGACCCTTATTCAGCATCTGGCCGGAAACCGGGCTGTAGAAATTATAACTGAAATGGAACCTGACGACAGAGCCAGGCTCCTGGACGAAGTTCCGGCCAAGGTAGCCAAGCAGCTGCTTAACTCCATTCCCGCGGATGAGCGCAAGAAAACAGCAGACCTGCTCAATTACCCGGCAGAAACCGCCGGAAGGATAATGACTCCGGAATACGTGAGTCTTAAAGCTGATATGAGCGCGGAAGAGGCCCTGGAAAGGATAAGAACCAAGCGCAAAAGCGCAGAGACCATATATGTGCTCTACGTGACCGATGCCAAACGCAGACTTTTGGGGGTGCTCTCCCTGGGGGACCTGGTCTCCGCGGACAAGGCATCCAGGATCAGGGACATCATGAATGAAAAGGTGATCAAGGTGCACACCGAGACAGACCAGGAAGAGGCCGCTGTCCTGCTGAAGGAACGCGATCTGCTGGCTGTGCCCGTGGTGGACCGGGAAGACCGCCTGGTGGGGATTATCACTGTGGACGACGCCATGGATATCCTGGAGGAGGAAACCACGGAAGACATCATGAGCAAGGCCGGTCTGGTCTCCCTGACCAGACAGGAAACCGGGCGCAGCCAGCGCCTTATAGAAGGCCCTGTCTGGGACGTGTGGAAGGTACGCCTGCCATTTCTGGTCATCACCCTCATTGGAGGCATGCTGGCCGGTGCGGTGATCGACGCCTATGAAGCCACTCTGGAGGCCATTGCCGCAGTGGCCATCTTCATTCCCGTGATCATGGACATGGGCGGCAATGCAGGCACTCAGTCCTCGACCATATTTACCCGGGCCTTTGTCCTGGGGCATATAAGCGTCAAGAGGTTCGGTCACCATCTGACCCGGGAAACGGGCATAGGGCTGAGCATGGGGGTGATGATGGGCCTGGTGGCCGGGATTATAGCTTCTCTCTGGCAGGGCGAGGCCAGTTTCGGCCTGGCAGTGGGCATCTCCCTGGCCCTGACCATGACCCTGGCCACAGCCCTGGGTTTTCTCATTCCGTTTATCCTGGTCAGGCTGGGAATGGACCAGGCAGCAGGCTCAGACCCCTTTATCACCACTATAAAGGATATATCCGGTCTGTTTATCTACTTTACCTTTGTGAGCATCTTCCTGGGGCATCTGATGTAGTCTGCCCGGCCTTTATATGCCTGGAAAAAGTCAAAACATGGAGCTAGCCCTCTAAGCTGCTTTTTAACTCTTTAACTGTTCCATACTCTGCCGGCCACGCTTCACAGCCTGGCCATCCGGCTCTGGCTTCTGTCCTTTGTCATTTGTCACGCGAACCACTTGAAACGAGTGGTTCGCGTGACAAAAAATCCTTTCTGCAGATGCGTCATGCAAAGCTCCAAGGCAGTGGAGGGGCAGAAATCGTTTTATACTAACCTGTACTATCCGTTTCGCCCCTGGGCCTGTCCTTTTGTTCCTGGCTCTCTTTTTCCTGTTTTTCCAGTTCTTCCTCGCCCTGCTCCTTTTCCCGGACTACTTCCTTGGATGCATCGGCTTCGGTAAAATATTCTATCCTGTGCTCAGGCATGGATTCGCTGCTCTTTCCCTCCTCAACCGCCTGGGAACGCTTTCTTGTCTCTTGGAGAACGCGCATGGGTGGAGCGGTACCATCCTTGTCCGTACCGAACCAGATGGTGCGGTGCGGAAAGGGGATCTCTATGCCGCGTTCGTCAAAAACGCGCTTCATTCGTTCCTGAAAAGCCCGGCGTACTGCAAACTGGCGCATGGGCCTGGTTTTCATGCGCACCCGGATCTCTACGGCGGAGTCGCTTAAACTGTTGAGACCGAACACTTCCAGATCTCCCATCACCTCCGGCCCCCAGGTTTCATCCTCCCTTAATTCCACAGATACATCCTGCAGGGCCTGGACGACTTCACCATAGTTTTCCCTGTAGGCGACACCGGCATCAATAAGGGCGTAACCATAGTCCCGATTGTAGTTGAGCACGCTGGTCACATCACCGAAAGGAACCACATGAACCGTCCCGGTAAGATCACGAAGGGTCACAGTGCGCACGGTCAGATGTTCCACTGTTCCAGCGTGCCCGCCGGCTTCCACCCAGTCACCTACGGCAATGGAATCCTCAATAAGGATAAATGCGCCTGTGATCACATCCCGGACCAGAGTCTGGGCCCCGAAGCCTATAGCCAGACCGATGACTCCAGCACCGGCCAGCAGGGGGGCGATATTGATACCCAGATGGGAAAGAACGCTCATGCCGGCAACCAGTATCAGACCTATCATGATCACGTTTCTTAAAAGGGGAAGCAGAGTCAGCTTGCGGGTACTTCCTTTTTTATCTTCCCTTTCCCTGGACAGAGAAGATTCAATCCTTGCATTGACCAGCTCCCAGATCAAAAGGGCTCCAGATACGATTAAGGCAATAATCAGAATATTGGAAACAATGCTTTGCCCCTGGTGAGAAAACAGCCAGCTGAGGGTACCCAGTCCCCAGGCCTGAAAGATGGAAAAAACAGCAACAAGCCAGATCACTCCCTTCACGGTCTGCCTGAGGACCGGCAGGTAACGATTGGCCCTGGCTTCCAGATCAGGATACTTCTCCTTGAGTTCTTCACTTATCTTGAACAGGCGGTCCATGCCTTGCATGACCAGCCTGATGGTCAGCAAGGCCAGGGCGATGACAAGTATAGTCGTTATTACGCCTCTGGCCAGGAAAAACAGTCCCCCTTCAATTTCCAGCGCCCAGGTAGCAAACATGGCCAGAATAAGCAGAACAGCCGCAATATGCCAGTAGCCGGCAATTTTTCTGCGTAAGGCTCCCACTGCCATAAGCCTGCTCTGTATCGCCCCTGGTGAATCCTGTGCAGGGAGTCCTGCCTCTGCTTCGTGTTCTTTCTGAGGTCCATGCAGCCAGCCGGCAACTGCAGAGCGGTTCTGAAGCACAAGAATCACGGTCATGAGCGTAATGAGCAGTCCCAGAAATTTAAGGAAAAAGAAGTACAGGCTGTCCGGCAGCCCCAGAAGAAGAGCGGCCTCCAGGATAAAGTAGCCATATACCCCGAGACCTGCAATGCGGCGAACCCATATATAAAGGTACTGAACGGATTCATTATCCAGAGGAAGAAGGCGCAGTGAGGCGTTGCCAGGCACCAGGACAAGCCTGGCCAGGGCAAGGATAATCCGCACCAGGACAAAGGCGTTGATCAGGGTCAGGGCCACCAGCTGGGTTCCTTCCCTGGGATCCAGCAAAGGAAGGATGCCGTAAGCCGCTATGGCGAATGCGGCTATGGGAACCAGTTCCACCAGGGTACTGCCCAGAAGGTGTAATGCCCGGATGCCCTTATGGTGAGCTTCCTGGTCTTCCAGATGGCGACGCGTCTTGGCGGTAAGCCGGTGGGCCAGCCATTGAGCCATAAAACCGGCCAGAAGAACCAGCGCAATCTTTCCAGCCATCTCCGCCCAGGTCCTGAGTACTTCCGGATCCTGGGCCTGCTCCACCAGATCTTTAAGCAGAGACGGCACCTGTAATATATTCCGGCCGGCATCGGCCAGCATCTGACTGGCCACCTGCGTATGTCCGGACATAGTCTCCAGAAAATGTCCAGCTATGCCGCGTGGTTCAGGCTGAGGATCTTTCAGGGAGGGCATTCTGCCTGCCTCCCGGGCTGCAAGCAGAGTGCGCAGATCCTGTTTGAGCTCCTGCAGTTTGGCGGGATCTTCCAGATCCTGCAGGAGCTTTTCTATTCCTGCTGAGGAGATTTCCTGATTCTGCTGCCCCTGAACCGGTAAAGACTGTATAAGCACAAAAAAAAGCACAAGAAAGAGGACTCTGAAAACCTTTGATCCGCTTGTTGATGGATGCATATTCAACTCCTTTGGCGAGTTTGTCCGGCCCGGCAACAATCCTGGCCAGGGATAATGCAGGATGCCTTTGCCAAGATTGTACAGGCAGGTTCATGGCAACAGGTATGCTCCTCCTGACATGGTCATCAGTCATGTGCCATGGGTGATGTGACTGCAAAAAGTCATTTTTGCAGTCACAGACGTCAGAGATCAGACGTCAGAGATCAGTGAAATCAAAGAGTTATGTATATTTTTGATTTCTGAATAATTTACTTTCCGACTTTTTGCAGGTGCATCATGGGTGGCAGAAAAACTTTTTTTCAGAAGCATTAGAGCAGGCTCAATGCAGCAGCTTTATGTTATGAACTTTATCCTGCCGGATTTCGAACCATATTGTTGACTCTAATGACGCAGCTGTTTAGTCTGACTATTGTGAACTATTCACTGCCTGATCAATCTCGACCTATGCCCCTGCAGAAAGTCACTTCTTCATGGGCATAGAACAGAGAATCTGCCATGCGTTGGACAAAATGATAATAGGAATTTGCGAAGTTTGCTAGACTTGGGGCGAGGAAATTTCAAAAGCAAGATCACCGAGTCTCTGTCGGGAATCGGATGGCATTGAGAATAAATTCTTGACCCCTCTGACCCCATGAAATAGATATTATTCTTTAACCTTGATAAATAATGACTGGAGGTTGACACATGCAGATACTGGTCCTTTACTATTCCAAGTCGGGAAATACCAGGAAGCTGGCCGAGGCCGTGGCTCAGGGCGTGAATTCCGTGGATGGAGCTCAGGCAGTAATCAAAAGTACTTCAGAGGTGGCTAAAGACGACTTTCTAAGCTGCAGCGGAGTTATCGCCGGGTCTCCGGTTTACTTCGGGGTTATGGCTGCGGACCTGAAGAGAATTATAGATGAATTCATAAGCCTGAGAAAAAAGATGGAAGGCAAGGTTGGTGCAGCCTTTGCCACTTCGGGCGATCCCACCGGTGGCAAGGAGACCACCATGTTTTCCATTATCCAGGCCCTCATGATCTACGGCATGATAATTGTGGGCGACCCCCTGAATGCTACGGGACATTATGGTACCGCCTGCGTGGGAGAACCTGATG
>PWFB01000123.1 GCA_003553695.1 Desulfonatronospira sp. | reverse complement strand
TTTGATTAACGCTTCCTACGTCGCTCAGACAGTTTACGCCCAGTTTGCAAAGCCCCCGGACCCTGAATATCAGTGGTGCGCTTAGTTAGATTGACCAATTTTATCAGATGGTGAATAGTTATGTTTGAGTAATACCTGCTCCAGCACCAGAGCAAATTCCTCCATGTCCTGCCTGGGTATTGTCAGAGGAGGCAGAAGCCTGAGCACGTTTTCCTGGGTCAGGTTGAGTACGAATCCCTTTTCCAGCAGGGCGTTCCATACATCCTTGCCTGGAAACTCCAGCTCAATACCCAGCATTAGTCCTCTGCCCCTTACTTCTCTTATGGTGCCGGGACATTTGCTGCTTACTTCCCGGAAGCGTTTTACAGCCCCCTGGCCCAGGTCCCGGCAGTAGTCTACCAGGCCGTCGCGCTGGATTATCTCCAGGGATTTTAGTGCGGCAACAGAGGGCAGGGGACCTCCCCCAAAAGTTGTCCCGTGACTGCCGGGACCAAAAGCCTCGGCTATTTCATCCCCGGCCACCAGCGCTCCCATGGGCAGGCCGGCGGCCAGGGCCTTGGAGGTGGTGAACATGTCCGGCTCAAGTCCCTCCTGCTCAAAGGCCCACAGGGAGCCGGTGCGTCCCATCCCGGTCTGGATTTCGTCCACTATGAGCATAAGCTTGCGGCTTTTTTGCAGTTCCCTGATTTTGGCCTTGAATTCATCAGACATCAGTTTTATGCCGCCTTCCCCCTGGATGCATTCGGCCATTATGCCCCCGGTGTTTTCATTCACCGCATTCTCCAGGGCCTGAACATCGTTTAAGGGGACATGCGCGAACCCTTGAGGAAGAGGGTAAAAGCCTTCCTTGATCTTGTCCTGGCCGGTGGCGGTCATGGTGGCCAGTGTTCTGCCGTGAAATGATCCGGAAAAGGTGATGAGTTCATGGCGGTTTTCCCCCCTGACCTTGCTCATGTAGCGGCGCATGAGCTTTATGGCGGCCTCATTGGCCTCAGCCCCGGAGTTGCAGAAGAATACCCTGTCCAGGTGGCAGGTCTGAACCAGCTTTTCAGCCAGAAGGACCTGTTCTTCCTGAAAAAAGAGATTGCTTACGTGAACAAGCTTCCGGGCCTGGCTGCAGATGGCCTGAATTATTTCGGGGTGAGAGTGTCCCAGGTTGCAGACGGATATGCCGGCCAGAAGGTCCACGTACTCCCGGCCCTGCAAGTCATAAAGCCGGCACCCCGAGGCGCTTTTAATGCTCAGGGGATAACGGGCATAGGTGGGGCACAGGTATTCTTTTGTTTTTTGCTCTAACTCGCTATGTTCCATGTCTTATGCTCCTTAAAAATTACTCCCCTGAATGTCCGAATCCTCCGGCTCCTCTGGATGTCTGAGACAGTTCCTGCACTTCTTCAAACCTGGCCCGGAACCAGGGCATGAATACCAGCTGGGCAATGCGCTGCCCCCTGGACACAGTTCTTTGTTCTCCGGATGTATTGAGTAGTGAAACCATGATTTCCCCGCGGTAGTCCGGGTCGATGACGCCCACTCCCTGGCTGACCACCAGGCCCTGTCTGGTGCCCAGGCCGCTGCGGGAAAAAACAAATCCGGCCACAGAGGGTTCTGTGATCTCCAGGGCCACTCCGGCGGGAAAGGGGTATCTCTGCCCAGGGGCAATGGATATCTCGCTTTCAGGCATCCAGGCTTTCAGGTCTACTCCGGCCGAGTCTGCAGTGGCGTATTCCAGCCCGTTTTCTCCGGACCCGGAGTGGGGAAGAAATTTGATTTTGACCGCGATCAGGCTGTGCATATTTATGTTCCTCAAGTTGATCTCAGCGACTTTAGCGACATCCTCTTTAGCGACATCCTCTGACCTCTGACTTCTGACTTCTGACTTCTGACTTCTGACTTCTGACTTCTGAAATGTAGTTACCCCTTGAGAGCTTATCCTGCAAGGTTTAATTGAGTCTTGCAATTTGCATTGATGGGTGGCAAGACTGTGGCAAGAAATTAAGGGTGGTTGTCTGCGTCTGCAGGCCCTTTCTAAAGTTTACCGGACCAAATTCATTAACAAAAGCGGAGGAGATGCATGCGGCCATTAAAAGTATACAACGTCATACCCCGGCTGCCCAAGGAACTGGCCCCGTTGTGGGAGCTGGCCTTCAATTTCTGGTTTTCCTGGAAGCACGAGATAAGTGAGCTTTTCAGCCGGATCGACCATCAGCTCTGGCACAAAAGCGGACAGAACCCGGTGAATTTTTTAAATCTTCTTTCCCGGGAGACCCTGGAGGAACTGGCTGCGGACGAGTTTTTCCGGGACAGGCTCCATCAGATAAAGGCCAGCCTGGACAACTATAGGGCCAGCACCAAGACATCCTTCGAGTTCGAGAAGAGCGGCGGTGAACCTGTGGTGGCTTATTTCAGCGCCGAGTACGGCATAAGCCTTTCCCTGGCCATTTATTCCGGCGGCCTGGGTATACTGGCAGGGGATCACCTCAAGTCCGCAAGCGATTTGAATCTGCCCCTGGTGGCCATCGGCATGTGTTACCAGAACGGTTATTTCCGGCAGTACCTTACCAATGACGGCTGGCAGCAGGAAAGGTATCCGGTCAATGATTTCGAACAGATGCCCCTGAACCTGGTCAAGAACAAGGACGGCAGCCCCTTGAACGTCCAGGTGGACCTGGTGGGGCGAAAGGTGAGCATGCGGGTCTGGAAAGCCAATATCGGTCGTATTGACCTTTATCTGCTGGACACCAACACCAGCGACAACGAGCCCCAGGACCGGGAGATCACAGCCCAGCTCTACGGCGGAGACTGGGAGATGCGGATTCAGCAGGAGATCGTTCTGGGCATCGGGGGCCTGAGGGCCATGCATGCCATGGGCCTGAACCCCAGGGTGATCCATATGAACGAAGGACATTCGGCCTTTGCCGGGCTGGAGAGGATAAAACTCTTTATGCAGGATCATGACATGTCTTTTGAGGCTGCCACCGAACTGGTGGCCTCAAGCAGCGTATTCACCACGCATACTCCGGTGCCTGCGGGCAACGACCGCTTTTCCCCGGACCTGATGCAAAAGTATTTTGAACCCTATGCCCGGGAACTGGGCCTGGCTTTCAAAGTACTCATGGCCCTGGGCAGGGAGGATCCCAGGGACGATCAGGAGCATTTCTGCATGACCGTGCTGGCTCTGCGCCTCTCCCGGTTTAATAATGGAGTCAGTCAGCTGCACGGCAAGGTTTCCAGAAACATGTGGAAAAGGGTCTGGCCCCAGTATCCCGTTGATGACGTGCCCATAGGGGCCATTACCAACGGCATCCACATTCCTACCTGGATAGCCCCGGACATGTCTTATTTGTTCGACCGCTATCTCGGCTCCGACTGGAGGGAGGACCCGGATTGCCAGAGGGTCTGGAAGCAATCCCAGGCCATACCCGATTCCGAGCTCTGGAGAACCCATGAACGGCTCCGGGAAAGACTGGTGGATTATGTGCGCTACAGGCTCAAGGAGCAGACCGTGGCCCGCGGCGGCAGGCGCAGCGAGCTGCACCTGGCCGATGAAGCCCTGGATCCCGGTGTCCTGACCATAGGGTTTGCCCGCAGGTTCGCCACTTATAAAAGAGCCAACCTGCTCTTGACCGATGTCAAAAGACTTCTGGAAATCGTCAATAATGAAAAATATCCGGTGCAGTTCATATTTGCAGGCAAGGCCCACCCCAAGGACGTGGAAGGCAAGAAGATCATTCAGCAGATTGTCCAGTATGCCCGGGATGCAGACCTGAGCCACCGTCTGGTCTTTCTGGAAGACTACGATATGGAGATTGCCAGTTATATGCTGCAGGGCTGCGACGTTTGGCTGAACAACCCCAAACGTCCTCTGGAGGCCTGTGGCACCAGCGGTATGAAGGCCGTGGCCAACGGGGTGCTCAATTTCAGTACCCTGGACGGCTGGTGGGACGAGGCCTATACCACGGACAACCGCTACGGATGGGCCATAGGCATGGGTGAAAGCTATTCCGACCAGGAATACCAGGACCTGGTGGAGAGTCACTACCTCTATAACGTCCTGGAAAAGGAAATCGTGCCCACCTTTTATGACCGCAGGCACGGCAGCCTGCCCACGGAATGGGTGCGCAAGATGAAAAACGGGCTGCGGGATCTGGCCCCGCAGTTCAGTTCGCACCGCATGGTTGAAGACTATGTGGAGACTGCGTATCTCCCTGCCTACAAGAACTTCATGGCCATGGAAAAGAACAACTTTGAAAAGGCCAAGTCTCTGGCGCAATGGAGAATGGATCTCATGACCAAGTGGGGAAGCGTCCAGATCCGTAATGTCCATGCCGCTGCTGAGGATGAACTTTATGCCGGGGATGAAATAACCGTAAGCGCCGAAGTGGATGTCAACGGACTGTCCACCGATGACATCCAGGTGGAGATATACGCCGGTGATGTGGACATGGACGGCAGTTTTCTGAGCCGTAAGACTGTCCTCATGCAGCAGAAAAAGAAGCTGCAGGACGGCTGGATCCTTTACCAGGGCAAACTGGAAACTTTCCAGACAGGACGTTTCGGGTATACCGTGCGTATTCTGCCTCATCACTCCCTGCTTCTGGATCCCCATTGCCTTGGCCTGATACACTGGGCCTGATTAATCAGAGGACAGAGGACAGAGGACAGAGGACAGAGGACAGAGGACAAATTCCTTAAAGAGCATGCCTTCCAGAAAATACCGGGCAGACCTGCTGCTGCATGAACAGGGCCTGGCCGACTCCCGGGAAGCAGCCAAGAGGCTGATAATGGCCGGCCAGGTCTATCTGTGCCTGGAAGACCGGGAAATCCGGGTGGAGAAGGCTGGACAGGCACTGCCGGAAGGTTCGGTCTTGAGGGTGCAGCAGCCCCAGCGTTTTGTAAGCCGGGGGGGGGGAAAGCTTCTGGGGGCTCTGGAAGATTTTGAAATCGGGGTAGAGGGCAAAATCTGCCTGGATGTAGGTGCTTCCACGGGGGGTTTTACTGACTGCCTGCTGCAGATGGGAGCGCTTCGGGTTTACGCCCTGGACGTGGGCACAGGGCAGCTGCACTGGAAGCTCAGGCAGGATTCCAGGGTGGTCTGCCTGGAGCAGATAAATATACGCAAGGCCCCGGCCTCCCTTCTTCCGGAAAAGGTCCAGCTGGCGGCCATAGACTGCTCCTTTATCTCCCTTAAGCAGGTAATGCCCTGCGTGATGCCTTTTCTGCAGGCCAGGGCCCAGGTCATCGCCCTGGTCAAGCCCCAGTTCGAAGTGGGCAGGGGGCAGACAGACAAGGGAGTGGTCAGATCCCCGGAAGCTGCAAGCAGGGCTGTGCAGGGGGTAATAGATGCGCTCACCGGTGAACTGGCTCTTGTGCTCAAGGGCCGGACCCTTTCCCGGATTAAGGGGCCCATGGGCAATCAGGAACATCTGGTCTTTTTTCTTCACGAGCCTTTTACCCATTAAACCCGCCATGCAGGATTATCCCAGAACTGACAGGAGAAAACAAAGGATAAGGGAAGTCCTCTGCAGAAGGCAAAGAGACCTGACCCTGGTCATGAACAATATCCACGACCAGCACAATGTTTCAGCCATTCTGCGCAGTTGTGACGCCTTTGCAGTCCCGGAGGTGCATCTGTTGTACGTAGGCCAGCCCTTTCCCGAGGTGGGCAGGAAATCTTCGGCCTCGGCGCGCAAATGGGTCAGGCGCATAAGACACAAAGATGCCGGGGAAATGGTGCAGCGGCTCCAGGGGCAGGGTCTTGAGCTGATATGCACAGGGTTCGGGCCTGGGTCCATATCCCTGCCGCAGTGGGACTTTACCCGGCCTACAGCGGTAATACTCGGAAACGAGCACAGCGGTGTCCAGGAAGATCTGGCCCTGATGTCGTCCCAGGAAATATACATTCCCATGCAGGGCATGGTTCAAAGCCTGAATGTCTCCGTGGCCGCGGCGGTTATTCTTTACGAGGCCTTCAGGCAGAGACAGCAGGCCGGGCTTCTGGAAGAAAGGGCCTTGCCCGGGGACAGGCAGGAAGAGCTGTATCATGAGTGGCTTAAAAAATAAGAAGGGCAATATTTATCTCACGGGCTACAGGGCCAGCGGCAAGACCACCCTGGCCGGGGAAATTGCCGGAAAGACCGGGTTGACCCGGGTGGATACCGATGAACTGCTGCAGCAGGAGCAGGGCCGGAGCATCCAGGAGATTGTTGCAGAACATGGCTGGGAGCATTTCAGGGAGCTGGAGAGCAAGGTTCTGCAGCGTACGGCCGGGTCAGTACCCATGGTAGTGGCCACCGGAGGGGGGGTGGTCCTTGAAAGTGTCAACAGGGAACTGCTTAAAGATTCCCGGCATTTGACGGTATACCTGCAGGCAGACGCTGACCTCATCTTTTCCAGACTTGCAGAGGATCCTAAACCGGGGCAGAGGCCGGCACTTTCGGATCTGGATTTCAAGGAGGAAATAAACGTCACTTTGGAAAAACGCCAGGTACTTTACAGGGAGTGCGCGGATGTTGTTCTTGCTGCTGACCAGCCCCTGGAACTTCTGGCTGAGGAAGTCTCCCGGATCTATCTAAACAATCAGCAGGAAGGGAAGTGAAAGGCAGGCATGTCCGGTTGCTACAGGCACTGAAGGGTCAGGCGTTATCTCCGGTCTCTCTTCAAGGACGCTATGGCCTTGTTCAGGCACCATTCCCTGGATTTTTCAGGATTCCTGGACTGCTCCAGTTCAACAAGCCTGCGGGCCACATCTTCTCTTCCATGAACCAGACCAAGCAGTTTTTTTTCCAGTTCCTGCTCTTTTTTCGAGCTTTTTTTTCCTGTCTGCAGCCCGGGAAAAAATATTTTACTCATGCGGGCCTTGCGCTGGCTTCTAATGAACAGAGCTGCAGCGGCAACAGCCAGAATTATGACCAGGGCGGCGATTGTCCAGGGGTCCATAAGACTTGGTTCTCCAATTCCAGGATAGTTTTATCCCTTTTGGAGGTTTGGTGGTGCGCCCGGCAGGATTCGAACCTGCGGCACCTGGATTCGAAGTCCAGTGCTCTATCCGGCTGAGCTACAGGCGCACAGGAGTTCGGATCTGCCAATATTTCTTTTCAGTAAAAACTTGTATTTTACATTAATTTTTTTTACATTTTAATGCAAGTAAGAGTTTGCCCGACCTCCCGGATGACCAACGTATAAAATGACATAACGCAAGGAGAGTTCTGTGAACCGGTATCTTAAAACGGTTTTGCTGCTTATGGCCATTATGGTGTTTGCCCCTGCCGGCAATTCCGGAGCTGAGGGGCCTGTCACCCTGGACATGGAGGCGGCGGTGAAGATGGGCCTGGAGCGCAACCAGTCCCTGCAGGCGGTGCGGGAGCAGGTCAAGGGCCGGGAATATGGAACATACTCGGCCAGGGGCGCCTTCGGCCCCAGCCTGAGTACGTCCTACGGCTACACCAGGCTGGATGAGAGGCCATCCACCCGGAGTCCGACTCGTTTTGATCCCAATACCGGCAGGATAGCAGAATGGGAGACAAGGCACGGAAGCCGGGACAGATGGGAGCTGAATATAAATATTCACCAGCCGTTGTTTACCGGGTTTAATCTGCTGAGTACCTACGAGAAGTCCAGGCTGGCCCATGAGCAGTCCAAGTCCCAGCTGAGCCGGGCCGAACTGGAACTTGTCCTGGAGATCCAGACCACTTTCCTGGACCTGCTGGCGGCCAGGGAGAGTGTCCGGGTGGCCGAGGATTCCCTGACCAGGCTTAATTCCCACCTGGATGTGAGCCGTTCCTTTTATGATGTCGGACTGGTGCCCAGGCTAAATGTTCTGGAGGCCAAAGTGGATGTGTCCGAGGCCGAGCAGGAACTCATTTCCGCCCGGAACCGGGTGGATACCCTGGAGTCAAGGCTGAATATGCTTCTGGGACTTCCCCGGAACATGGAGGTGGTGTATGAGGGCCGCCTGGAGTTCGTACCCTTCACCCTGGACCTGGATGAGTCCAGGGACAGGGCCCTGCAGAACCGCCCGGACATATTCATAGCCGATAAAAGCATTCAGATGGCCTTACAGGACGAGCGCATCACCGCCAGTGATATGTATCCCCACGTGGGGGCCAGCTTTGATGTCTTCCGCCGCGGGGACGATCCCACGGTAAGCGGTTCCGCCATGCAGGACAGGAGCGAATGGAGGGCAGGTGTCCAGATGCAGTGGACCCTTTTTGAATGGGGCAGGACATATTACGCCCGGGAGCAGGCCAGGCAGGAGACCAGGCAGCTGGTGGCCGAGTATGAGGACCTTTTGCAGAATGTTTCTTTCGAGGTCAAATCCGATTACCTGCTTATCCAGGAGAGCCGTCAGAGAATCAAGGTGGCCAGGCAGGGACT
>PWFB01000183.1 GCA_003553695.1 Desulfonatronospira sp. | reverse complement strand
ATTATTGATCCCATAAGGCTCATGGCCCGCTTGCGTCGGTTTGCCCAGCCCTCGGAGGTGAATGAGCCCATTGAACTCTTGCGCGCAGGCATAATTTTTCATGCCCGGGGGCTGATAAACACCAGAGCCATTCAGCACAACCTGGACTGGGTCTGGCCTTTCTGGGTGCAAAAGCAGTTCAACCCGAACGACTCTTCGTTTATTCCCCGGGCCTTTTCCATAACCCACGTCAACCTTACTCACCGCAACTGGACAGCTGTGGGCCACCCGGATTTATCCCTTTATCCCATTGTGGACCCCAGGGGTCTTGTCACCCCGCACATTGACGGCTGGTCTATGGATTTCTGGATTATTGACCACCAGGGAGAACATCTTTTGCCCTCCAGGACCAGGCAGGTCAGTCAGGAACTGCATCTGGAGCCCAACCTGGAAGTGACTACCCTGGTTAAAGGCCAGGGCAAACAGCTGCACAGCAGTGTCTGGGTGGAAGTAAAAGAAAATTCTCCCCGGGCCGGAATCAGGATAAAGGCCGAAAGCATGGATGCGGCATGGTTGGCGGTGGGTATCCGTCCATACAATCCTGAAGGTGTGCAGTTTGTGGAGAAACTGGAGTTCAGGGAAAAATCCTGCAGCTGGCTGGTAAACGGCGATCATGCAGTTTTTTTGGGAAGGCAGCCGGAAAAGGTTTTACATGCAAATTACCTGGAAGGCGATGTTTTGCATGGCTTCCAGGAAAATGCTCTGCAGGAATCTTACAGGGTGAAATGCCCTACCGGCATGGCCACGGGTGCGGCCCTTTACCGCCTGCAGCCAGATTCCGAAACAGAACTGGATATATCCGTGCCCCTGGGAGGAGAAAAAGCCGGCGTTGCAGGTCGGATAACGGGTGTGCAGGAGGCCTGGAAAAGATCGGTGCAGGATACTGCGGCTCTGAAAGTGCCGGATAAAAACATGCAGTTTTTATTTGATGCTGCTGTGCGCTCCCTTGTGCTTCTATCCGCTGATGATGTGGTGCCGGGGCCTTACACTTACAAGCGTTTCTGGTTCCGGGACGCTTGTCTTATGCTTAATGCCATGCTGGCCATTGGCCTGGATGAACGCCTTGAAGTGCAGATTGACCGCTTCCCCGGGCGGCAGAAGTACAGCGGTTATTTTTATTCCCAGGAAGGGGAATGGGATTCCAACGGCCAGGTGCTGTGGATTATGGGCCGGTACCAGGACTTTACCGGGCGCAGGATCAGCCGGGACTGTTGGAAGGCCATGGAAAAGGCGGTTAAGTGGATAGACAGAAAAAGAATGACCAGTGTAAAAAACCAGCTGCATGCGGGACTGCTGCCAGCGGGCTTCAGCGCCGAGCACCTGGGTCCCAATGATTATTACTACTGGGACAACTTCTGGAGCCTGGCAGGACTGCGGGCAGCGGCCAGGATTGCAGAAAAGGGAGGGGATGAAAGGCTGGCCGGATATACGTCCCGTATTGCACAGAGTTACCATGAGAATATACAAAAGAGCATCGCTTCCATCCCGGAGCGCAGAAAGCAGGGCGCGATCCCTGCATCACCATACCGGCGTATGGATGCCGGGGCCATAGGCTCGCTGGTTGCGGATTATCCCCTGCAGTTATATCCTGTGGGCAGCAAAGAAATACTCAATACGGCCAGGTTTCTCATGCAGAACTGCTTTCATCGGGGCGGATTTTTCCAGGACATGATTCACTCCGGGATAAACGCCTACCTGACCCTGGACATTGCCCAGACTCTGTTGCGCCACCAGGAGCCGGGCTTCAGGGACCTGGTGGAGGCTGTGGCAGACATGGCCTCGCCCACGGGGCAGTGGCCCGAAGCCATACATCCCATTACCTCAGGGGGCTGCATGGGCGACGGGCAGCACGGCTGGGCTGCAGCGGAATGGATAATGATGATGCGCAATATGTTTGTCCGGGAGGAAGGGGGCGGCCTGGTGCTTTTTTCCGGGGTTTTCCCGGAATGGATAACATCCGGAAAGGAAGTTTCTTTTGGGCCGGCTCCCACTGCTTATGGCCCGGTGGAGCTTGCTCTTTACAGGGAAAAGGGGAAATACCTGGCATGGCTTGAAGGCAGGTGGCGGGGTCCTGCACCGGACATAACCATTGCAGTGCCGGGATTTGAAGAAGTCCGCGGGGCAGAGTCCGGATGGCCTGTGCAGCTTCTGCCGGCGTAAGCAGGCAAAGAGAAATACCTTGCCGGACCCATAACCTTTTTTGAACAAAATAAAAATGGACGCAGCATGAAAATATGCATGTTTACCAATACTTATCTGCCGCATGTGGGCGGGGTGGCCAGGTCTGTGGATTTCTTTTCCCAGGATCTGCGGAAAATGGGACACGAAGTGCTGGTGATAGCCCCTACCTTTCCGGGGTTTTCCCCAGGTGTTGAGGAAGAGGGAGGGGTGTTGAGGGTGCCGGCCCTGCAGAATTTCAACGGCAGCGATTTTTCCGTGCGCCTGCCGCTGCCATTTACCATAAACAGGCAGCTGGAGAAGTTCCGCCCGGATATCATCCACAGCCATCACCCTTATCTCATGGGGGACTCAGCCCTGCGTATGGCCATGCAGCACGATCTGCCTCTGGTCTTTACCCATCATACCCTTTATGAGAATTATACCCATTATGTTCCCCTGAATTCCAGGAGAATGCAGCGCTTTGTAGTAGAGCTCTCCACAAAGTATGCCAACATGTGCAGCATGGTGGTGGCACCGAGTGAAAGCATAGCCCTGCTGCTGGAGGAAAGGGGGGTCAAAACGCCCATGGAAGTTATTCCCACCGGTGTGGACCTGGATTTTTTCGCTGCTGGAAATGGTGCGGCCTTCAAAGAAGAATACGGCCTGGAAAAAGATCAGCTGGTCATCGGTCATGTGGGCCGCCTGGCGCCGGAAAAAAACCTGGAATACCTGAGCAGGGCAGTGGCCCTTTACCTGCAGGAGAACCCCGGGGCGGTCTTTGTAGTTGTGGGTGACGGTCCCAGCATGGAGGATATACGCGCTGTCTTTCAGGACAAAGGTCTATCAGACAGGCTTATCCTGGCGGGCCAGAAAACCGGGCAGGGCCTTGCTGATGCCTACCGGGCCATGGATTTTTTTGTTTTTTCCTCCACCACTGAGACCCAGGGTATGGTCCTTGCCGAGGCCATGGCTGCAGGCAATCCGGTAATGGCCCTGGATGCATCCGGAGTGCGTGAGGTGGTGAGAGACGGTGAAAACGGCCGGCTTCTGGATGCTCATAGTTCTGAACGTGATTTTGCCGGGGCTTTGGAAGAGTTTGCCGGGGATAAGAGCAAGCAAAAAGAGTGGAGGCAAAACGCTCTGAAAACCGCTGCGTCTTTTTCCCGGGAAAGCTGTGCCCGGAGAATGGCCGGTATTTATGAGAGGGTCATAGAGTCCTTTGTGCAAAAAGACACCTGGGCATCTCATGAGCTGGTTTCCTGGGATTCGGTGCTCAAAGGCATCCGGGCCCAGTGGCAGCTGCTGTCCCACAAGACCAGGGCGGCGGTAAGCGCCTTCAAGCAGGACAAGAGGCAGGGGTAGTGCATCTATTCATCGTTCCTGTTTCTTCTCTCCCAGGCCTGGACGAAAAAGTAACAGGCGATGAGCCAGGGAAATATGGACATGCCTTCCAAGAACCTGCCCTGAGAAAAGGAATAGGTGCTGTAAACCAGGCCGGTGAGTAAAAAGACAATTAAAAAAACAGCGAAATATACTTTCATTTTAGAGATTTGGATCAATATATGACTTTTGTTTTAACAGCTGCATCTGGATATGCTTGTCTGGAAACTCTATTGAAGAGCAGGGTAGTTTGCCGCGCTATAAAAGTCAACAACACTGCCTTGATATCAGGTTCCCACAGCCTGACTCCTGCCCAGGTCCTTGTCCTGCCTGCGGGAAACTGCAAAAACCTTGATCAGAGACAAAGCCCTGCGCCCCATCCCTAGCCGTGCTCATGTTGGATACGCCTGCCCTTCACATGATCCAGGCGGCCATGAACCCGGCTGTTCTTTCTTGACTTTCATCCCACTGGCTGAGATCATTCACACCTCATGCTCCAGGGCTATCTTTGTCTTGAATCCTTATACGGATGAGTCCGCAAAAAATCAGTTTTGTCAATCGAACCACGCAAAGGGCGAGGCAGGAGCGTTACAGAGGGCAGAAGCCCCTGTTTCACTGTTCAAGTAGAGGTTCCCGGCGGGACAGAGGCAGGATTTTATCAATCTGTAGGGATAATAAGTATAAAAATAAAAGAGTTACAAAACAAGTTTTAAAGGCTGAAGTCTTTTTATGACTTTTTGCAGCATTAAGAAAGGGGATGGTTTGGTGGTGGGCAATGCAGGATTCGAACCTGCGGCCTCCAGCTCCGGAGGCTGGCGCTCTATCCTACTGAGCTAATTGCCCATCAATTATTTGATGTTATGTTGCAAGGCCTGAAAAGTCAAGGCAACTGCTTCTGAAAATCAAATGATCCTTCATCTGAACTATGTCCGCCTTGATGTGATCAGAGGAATAATCAATGCAAAAAATCGTTATGGCCATTACCGGGGCCAGCGGAATGCCATATTCCCTGACTCTGGTTCAGGAACTCATGAGACTGGATGTTGAGCTTCACCTGGTGGTCTCCAATGCTGCTTACAAGGTTCTTCATCTCGAATCCCCGGAGTATGAAGAGGTCCTGGGCCTTGTTGAACATACGTACCGTCAGGAGGATCTGGGAGCTCCCATGGCCAGCGGTTCTTTTCAGCATGACGGGATGGTCATCTGCCCCTGTTCCATGGCTTCCTTAGCTGCTGTGGCCCGGGGACTTGGCAGCAATCTGATACACAGGGCAGCGGATGTTGCCCTCAAGGAGAGCCGCCGGCTGGTTCTGGTTCCCAGGGAAACACCCTTGAACAGGGTGCACCTGCAGAACATGCTCGCGGCCAGGGATGCAGGTGCGATTATCATGCCCCCGTGTCCGGGATTTTACAACAAGCCCAGGGACATGCAGGACCTGATCCGGCATATAGCTGCCCGGATCATGGATTCTTTAGGTATAGAAAACAGTATATCCAGGCGTTGGGAGGGAGGATAGGACGTGTGGGCGTTATGGGCGTATGGGGGATTGGGGAATTAAGGAATTAAGGAATTGGGGGATTGGGGTAAGTATGAGAAGCTTCAAAATATGAAGGAGGATTTGTTTTATGTCCAACAGGCTTATATGGCACGGGCATGCGAATTTTGAACTGGAGACATCCGGACTGAACATCCTTATTGATCCCTGGTTCGAGGGCAACCCGTCAGCCGGTACATCCTCAGGGGATGTGCAGAAGGCTGACCTGGTGCTGGTAACACACGATCATGCCGATCATATCGGTCAGGCAGTGGAAATCTGCAAAAAGACCGGGGCGTATCTGGGGGCCATAGTTGAGGTGGCCGGAAAATGCAGATCCATGGGGTTGGATTCGGCCAAAATCGTCAATGGAATCGGGTTTAATATCGGCGGGACCATCGATTTCCAGGGAGTACAGGTGACCATGACCCAGGCTGAGCACTCTTCGGAACAGGGCTCATGCGTGGGCTTTATTGTGAGTCTGCCTGATGGCGGACCCTGCCTGTATCATGCAGGCGACACCGGAATTTTTGCCACCATGCAGCTATGGGGTGAGCTATACGAAATTGACGTGGCCATATTGCCCATAGGAGGGGTGTTCACCATGGATCCAAGACAGGCCGCTCTGGCCTGCAGGCTGCTTGGGTGCAAAAAGACAGTGCCCATGCACTGGGGTTCTTTTCCTGTACTGGAGCAGAATACTGAGAATTACCAAAGAGAGCTGCGGGCCAGAGCCCCCGGGACAGAGCTGTTGTCAATGCAACCCGGAGAAAGCATTGAAATCTAGCTGCAGCATGGGTAAAGCAAGGACTTTTCGGGTCTAAACCAGCCAGGGGGCAAACAGGCAATTCCAGAACCTCCCATGCTTTATTATCCAGCCTTGACCTTGAGAAGGCATTTCACTACTATCTAGTTTTCATCTGAAAACGGTTCTTTTTCCTTTTGGCGGCGTCAATCTGCACAGTTATTCGTCAACCGTAAGATACGCCTCCTCATAATTGCTTGATTTCCTTGCCAAAAGAAAAAACTCCTCGTTTCCGGAAAGAAAACCATCAGTTTTTAGCATCCGGAAATTAAGAATTTCCGGATGGAAACTATCTAGCGAGATCTTTACAAGAAACGCCTGTAAAAAGTATCTGTTACATGCCCAGAGGGGGGATGGGTTTTTATCCAATCATCTCCTTGGTTAAGGAGGGGAGAGGTTTAACTGGGGACCACTGACTACTGACTGCAGTTGTATCTGCGTTGGATATTTTTCTTTTATGGCAGAAATGAGCGATACTTCGGCCATGCTGGAACATTTATCAGCTGTATGTGACCGAATGGGAGCAAATTTTGAAACCTATACCTGAGAAAGGAGATAGCCATGCGTTATGTGAGGGTGGCCCTGCTGATTCTGTTATTTTTCTTTGCGATGCTTTTTTTCGTGCAGAACCATGAATTACTGTCCAAGACTGTCAAGCTGCATCTGGAAATTTTTGGAACTGAATTCACCAGCACGGACATCCCATATTACCTGATTGTCCTGCTGGGCTTTCTCATCGGTGGTTTTATCTCTCTGATATACCTTCTGGGAGAAAAAGTAAGGATGAACGGAGAAGTCAAGCGGTGCAGAGCCAGGATTGCGGACCTTGAAAAAGAGATTAATTCGCTTCGAAATATGCCTCTTGAAGATGACAGCCTGGGTCTGCATAGCTCTTCTCAGGAAGAGCAGGAGAGCCGCTGACCAAGCTCTTATAAAAGTTCATCCATATAAAGCGGACTTGAACCTTAAGAATAGAATGTTTCACACCCGGCCTGTCTCTATGTAAGCTGTAGGCTCCACCAGCCGGAAGACGGCCAATAGAGACCCGGTTCCGGAAGGAAGCAGGCATTGAGGAATGCCCTGTGGAATACCCTTTGAAGAGACTGCGTCTAGTGCACTGAAAGCCTTAAGAACTGAAAACTGTCTTTTGATTTTTTACAGTTATCTCCTTCTGGAAGATTCTTAAGTGATGCATCTTTAAGGCTGACCGGCGGCAGATCTGTTTCAGTCGGTTCGGTGTTTTCCGCGCAACAGTGTAGTCCCTATTGAGTACCAAGGCCCTGCTTAAGGCAGGGCTTTCGAGGTTTATTACGATGGTTAACTGGCTGCATAGTTTAAGGCGCAAGCTCAAAGAGGAGCAGGCATCAATAATTTATCCGCATGAAGGCTTTCTGCCGCCATCTCAGGACACCTTCGCAGCCATAGGGGAACTGAGTCGGGTGGTTCGCAACAACCCCGATGCAGTGGAGATCTATCTGGCCCTGGGTAATCTCTTCCGCTCCCAGGGCGAGATAGAACGGGCAATTCAGATAAGGACCAATCTCATCGCCCGCCCCCACCTGGAACCTCAATTCAAGGCCAGGGCCTGGTATGAACTGGGGCTGGACTACAAGCGGGCCGGCATCCTGGACCGGGCCCAGGCAGCCCTGGAGCAGGCCCATAAGATTACCGGGGACGATCCTGCGGTAATGAAGGAAATGGCCAGGCTGGCCGCGGATTCCAACAATTTCAGCAAGGCTGCGCAGCACTATGCCCTGCTGGACCAGCCCTTGCCTCAGGCCCATTATCTGGTAAGGGCCGCCAGACAGGAGGAGGAGAAATCCGGGGATGCCAGGGCCGGATACAAACTCATTGAGAAGGCCCTGAAGGTTTACCCGGGTTCAGTTGAGGCCTGGCTTGAAATAGTCTGCAGGGATTACCGGCATCAAAACTGGACAAATCTGCGTTTTGACCTGAAAAGCGGTCTGCAGAATGTTGAGAGCCAGCTGCGCTTTGTTCTGCTTGAGGGTCTCTTTCAGTTTATTGCAGCCAGATCCGCTATGGATGAGAATATCAAGGATCAGGCCGAGTGCTCCAGCATTGTGGCCAACACCGTGGCCGGGCTGGAGCAGGACATGGTGCTCTGCTACTACTGTGCGATTTTTATGAAGCAGTGCGGCAGGTACTCCCGGTGCCTGGAATGGCTGGAAAAAACACTGGTTCTTTCGCCTGACTTCTGGCCCGCCAGACTGGAGATACTGGAACTGAGTCTGGATGACCAGGCTATGACCGAAAGCTTCAAAACTCAGCTTATGTTTTTCACCCGCAGGGCAAAGAGTGTCAAGCGCTTTGTATGCCAGAAGTGCGGCCTAAAGAGAGAGCAGCTGTTTTTTAACTGTCCCCGGTGCTACAGCTGGCATTCCATTTCCTTCAGAACGCAGCTTGGTGAATGAAACAAAGGCAATAATACCAGATGCCCCAAGTATCCGGCTGGAAAAATATACCTGAAAACGTAAAGCTGACT
>PWFB01000002.1 GCA_003553695.1 Desulfonatronospira sp. | reverse complement strand
CCTCCCTGGGAGGCCACAGGCTGCTGGACATGCTGGAGGGTGAACAGTTGCCCAGGATATGTTGAGTGGATTGGAGGATTGGGAGATTGGGAGATTTAGGGATTCAGGAATTGAAGAATTGGGGAATCGGGGGATTAATAACAGCCGGTTCAATCCAGCATGTTGCAGCTTTTTTTCAGGATTGCCGGCAAAAATCAGCAGTAAAAAGTTCAAGTTGAACTTGAGGTTTTGCGGTATGCAGGAATGGCCAGATCCCGGAAAGATACTCATAGCCATAGGTCTTATTCTGGCAGGCGTAGGGTTGCTGGTGCTCTTGAGGGACAAGCTGCCCTTCACCCCGGGCCGTCTCCCGGGGGACATTCTCATCAGGAGGGAAAACTTCACCTTCTATTTTCCCCTGGGCACCTGCATCCTCATAAGCGCAGTCCTGACCATAATATTTTTCCTCCTGCGCAAGTAGAAGGCGAAGGAAACAGGCTTATAATCCCTGAACCCGCCTGAGCCGGTTTACACAGCTTTCCCGGCCCAGGACCTGCATGGTTTCAAAGATGCCCGGGCTGGCGGTTTTGCCGGTGAGGGCCACCCGCAGGGGCTGGGCTATGGCCTTGAATTTGATGTTTTTTTCCTCGATGTACACCTTCATGGCCTGCTCCAGGTTTTCCTGATCAAACTCCTCCATTCCTGCCAGTATCTCCGAGACCTCCCTCAAGTATTCCCGGGCCTCCGGGGTCAGAAACTTATCCACCGCCTTCTGGTCCATTTCCAGTTCCTGGTCCGGCACCAGGAAAAAATGCGCCATTTCCGCCATCTCCTGCATGGTGGAAGCCCTGGGCTGCAGAAGGGGGATGACTTTTTCCAGGTATTCCTGTGCAGGCACCGGCAGTGATGCATCCAGGTGCTCCTGAAGGATAACCGCAAGTCTCTCGGGTGAAGACTCTTTTATATAATGGGAGTTGAGCCATTTCAGCTTTTCAGTATCAAAAACACAGGCCGAGGCTCCCAGGTTGTCCAGGGAAAATTTCTGCAGCAGGTCCTTCAGGCTGAATATCTCCTCGTCCCTGTAGGACCAGCCCAGGCGGGCCAGGTAGTTTACCAGGGCCTCGGGCAGGTGGCCCATTTCCTTGTAGGCCATTACCGAAAGGGCGCCGTGGCGCTTGGAAAGCTTTTTCTTGTCCGGTCCCAGGATCATGGGCACATGACCGAAAACCGGCGGGGCAACATCAAGGGCCTGGTAGATGAGCAGCTGCCTGGGGGTGTTGTTTATATGGTCATCCCCGCGCAGGACGTGGGTTATGCCCATTTCGATGTCATCGGCCACCACGGCCAGATTGTATGTGGGGGTGCCGTCCATCCGCTCCAGGACAAGGTCGTCCAGCTGGGTATTGTCCACGGCAATGCTGCCCTTGACCTGGTCCTGGTAGACTGTCTGTCCCACCTGTGGGGCCTTTAACCTTATGACCGTGTCCGGTCCGGGCTGCAGGCCGGCCTCTCTGCATTTACCGGCGTACTTGGGCTTTTGCCCCAGGCCCCGGGCCTTTTCGCGCATCTCTTCCACCTCTTCCGGGGTGCAGCGGCAATAATATGCATGGCCCGTGCGCACCAGCTTCTGGATATAGTCTTTGTATATCTCGAAACGCCTGCTCTGATAAAAAGGCTCCTGGTCATAATCCAGGCCCAGCCAGTGCATGGAATCCAGAATGGCCCGGGTCATCTCCTGTGAGGAACGCTCCACGTCGGTATCCTCGATGCGCAGAAGAAACAGCCCGCCGTTTCCCCGGGCCAGCAGCCAGTTGAAAAGGGCGGTCCTGGCTCCGCCGATGTGCAGATACCCGGTGGGGCTCGGGGCAAATCTGGCAATAACCTTGTTCATCATGCTCTCCTTGCAGTCAGGATTTATCAAAATAAAGGCGGACCCTTGCAGATCCGCCATTTAAAAAAACATTTTGAAAAGATTTACACGGCTTCAACGGACTTGATCTGGGGCAGTTCCTGCATGATCAAGCGCTCAATCCCGTTTTTAAGGGTCATCTGGGACATGGGACAGCCCTTGCAGGCTCCCTGCAGCTGTACCCTGACCACATTGTCCTCGGTAACCTCCACCAGTTCCACATCTCCGCCGTCAGCCTGCAAAGACGGCCTGATCTTTTCCAGTACTTCCTGAACCTGTTCTTTCATATTTACTTCCTTTGGGATCATTATCTGGCATTTGCCTGGTTCCACAAAAAGACTAAAATACAATCTTTTCCGGGGGCCTGCGTTCCGGAACGTATTCTCTGGGGATTTTTCCCTCGTTCCATTCCCTGGAAACGTAAAGACCGCAATAACAGCTTCCATAATCCTGTACATCTGGTTCGCGGTAGACGCAGGGGCAGATTATATCCCTGTCCTGCTCCCTGTCTCCGGAAGGAAGCCTGCACGGACAGGCCATGTAGCCCAGGCGATCCTTGTTGTAAATCAGGTTCTGCAGGAGTTCCATGACCATTTCGCGGTCTTTGTTGAAAAAATAGCCTTTGGGCTCCTGGATTTTCTGCAGTGTTTCATAAAGCTGTTCCGGGGTCATTTTCCGCAGGCCTCCCTGATTTCATCTTTTTGAAGTCCTACAATGACTTTTTCGCCGTCCACCACCAGGGTGGGAAAAGACAGCTTGGGGTTGTATTCCTTGACCTCGTTGACAACCTTTTCTCTATCGTCTCCGGTCAACTGGTCCACGTCCACATGATCGTAGTCGATTCCTTCTTCTTCCAGGAATTTTTTGGTGTTCCTGCAGTGTACACAGGTGCTGAGGGCATATACATAAACCTTTTTACTCATAAGTATCTCCTTGATTGATTCTCTCGGCCACATAATCAGGTGCCCTGCTCCTGTACCCCGGAGCAGGGGGCATTTATCCGCAGATGAAATTAATAACTCATTTCTTCTGCCTAAGCAATGACCATGGACCCACAAAAAACCGGTCCGGGATTGCTCCCGGACCGGCTGCAGCATCTTAAGGCAAATACAGGACATCAATGTCCCGAAGCTTCTCCTGAACCGCGCGGGGTACGCACGTTCTGTACCAGTTCCCGGATATGGGCCGGGGGAGACTTGGTAAAGGAAGATACAGTCAGGGTGACCGCGGCGTTTATAAGCATGCCCACTGTACCTATGCCTTCGGGTACGATGCCGAAGAACCAGGGATCCATGCCCATGAACTTGGTCTGGATGATATACATCATGGTGAAGCTGATGCCGGCGATCATCCCGGCAATGGCTCCTTCCCGGTTGACCCAGGTGGTGAATATGCCCAGGATTATTATGGGAAAGAATGAAGAGGCGGCCAGGCCGAAGGCAAAGGCCACCACCTCGGCCACGAATCCGGGCGGATTGATCCCGAAGTATCCGGCGATAAGTACGGCAATGGCGATCATTATCCGCCCCACCGCCATTCGTTGTCGTTCTGTAGCCTGGGGGTTGAGTATCCGGTAATACAGATCGTGGGAAATGGACGAGGCTATGACTATGAGCAGTCCCGAGGCCGTAGAAAGGGCCGCAGCCAGACCTCCCGCAGCTACGAGTCCCACCATCCAGGCCGGCAGATTCCCCATTTCCGGACTGGCCAGCACGATTATATCCCGGTCGATGTACAGTTCGTTGTCGTTATCCGTCAGTTCATTGGAAACCAGTCTCTCGCCGTGTTCTCCCCTTTCTCCGGTCAAATTTGGAGAGCCTATAAAAGGATCGCCGTCCCGGAACCGGATTATCCCGTCTCCTGCCTTGTCCACCCAGGCCACCAGGCCGGTCTGTTCCCAGTTTTTGAACCAGCTGGGGGCTTCGGTGTAGGGTGTATCGTTTATGGTGTCTATCATGTTATAGCGGGCAAAACCGGCCACTGTGGGTGCGGTAGTGTACAGAAGGGCGATGAACAAGAGGGCCCAGAAAGCGCTTATTCTGGCCGCTTTTACGCTTGGAACGGTGAAAAAGCGGATTATGACGTGAGGCAGCCCGGCAGTGCCCACCATGAGGGCCAGGGTAATGCTCACCACGGAAAGCATGCCCATGCCGCCGGGATGAAAGGCCTCGGTATAGCGGTGCAGTCCCAGGTCCTCGTGGATGCCGTCGATGGCCTGAAGGACATACTGTCCGGCCCGCTCTCCCTCGATGAGGGTGGATCCGAATCCAAGCTGGGGGACAGGCATGCCCGTGAGTTTATAGGAAATGGCGGCCGCGGCCAGGATAAAGGCGACAATGAGGACGCAGTACTGGGCCACCTGAGTCCAGGTAATGCCCTTCATGCCCCCCAGAGCGGCATAGAAAAAGACAACAGCCATGCCTATGACCACCCCGGTGCTCACTTCAACTTCCAGGAAGCGGCTGAAAACGATGCCTGCTCCGCGCATCTGCCCGGCTACATATGTCAGGGATACGAATATGGCACAGATAAGGGCCACGATCCTGGCGGTGGAAGAATAGTACCTGTCCCCAACGAAGTCGGGCACGGTGAATTTGCCGAACTTGCGCAGGTAGGGTGCCAGCAGCAGGGCCAGGAGCACGTACCCGCCGGTCCAGCCCATGAGATAAACCGTACCTGCGTAGCCCATAAAGGATACCAGGCCGGCCATGGAAATAAATGAAGCAGCGCTCATCCAGTCCGCCGCCGTGGCCATGCCGTTGGCCAGCGGCGGCACCGAAGACCCGGCCACGTAGAATCCCTTGGTCTCCTTGACCCTGGAGCGCCAGGCAATAAAGATGTATAATCCGAATGATAAGATGACCATTATATAGGTCCAGACCAGAATGGACATTATTTTATCCTCCTAAAAGCACAAGAAAGTTGGCCGCCCCTGTCCTGGGCGGTTATTGTTCATCAACGTCGTAATCCCGGTCCAGCTTGTTCATGATTACACAGTAAACCAGGATCAGGATTACGAATACATAGATGGATCCCTGCTGAGCAAACCAGAATCCCAGGGGGAATCCGGCTATCCAGAAATTGTTCAGGGGCTGTACCAGAAAAATGCCCAGCCCGTAGGACACAAAGGCCCAGATGGCCAGCAGTACTCCAATCAGGGTCAGATTTTTCTTCCAGTACTCTTCAAAACTTTTGGACATAACCTCCTCCTTAAAATTGAAATTCGGGACTAATCCTTTCGGCTCTTTTTGCCGGTATTGACCTCAGTTCCCAGGAACCTGCCTGAAAAAGCACAAGAGGATGTTCCCTGTGAATATTTTGTATGAGACCCTAAAGTATTTTGCATGTATTATATGGTCAGCGGCAAAAAAATGGTGGTCAAAACAGCAAAAAGCTAATGTGGTGCATTTACAAAAGACTCCGGCTCATTTATCGATTACATACGCCGGTTACCCCCTCAAGTTTGCGTTTTACCCGTTGAAGACTGCAGGAGCGAATTCATGAACCACCAGACTGTAGATTTTTTGTCCTCAGTGGAACCTTTTGACATGCTTCCTGAAAAGGAAATCGCCACGGCGGCGCAAAGCCTGAGTCATGCCGGTTTCCCCGCGGACAGGACACTTTTTGTTCAGAATAAGTCCTATTTAAATCATATATACATTGTCTCTTCCGGAAAGCTGGAAAAGTTTATTCTGGAAGAAGAAAGCAAAAAGCTTTGCGAAAACCTGCGGGAGAAGAGCATTTACGGTGGTCTGTCCGTACTTTTCAACAAGAGCATATCCATCCGCACCGTCAGGACCCTGGAGGAGTCTAAGCTTTATCTGCTGCCCAAAGAGCACTTCCTGGACATATGTGCCCGCTATCCAGAATTTATTCAGCATTTCGCCCGGGATTTCTGCAGCCATATGCTCCAGGCACCATACCAGGCCCTCATTACCGGCAGCATGGACGATGAAAAACAGGCCTCGCCCACCGCTTTTCTAAATCTTAAATTAAGGGATGTTTTTTCCAGGGAATTCGCCTCATGCAGCGAATACACAAGCATCAAGGAGGCGGCCGCCCTTATGAGGGACAACAAAAAAAGTGCGGTGGTGACCATGAACGCCCTGGACCAGAGCGTGGGCCTGCTAACGGATAACGACCTGAGAAGCAAAGTGGTCAGTCGGAATTACCCGGTGCACAACCCGGTGAAGGAGATTGCATCAAGACCCCTCATTACACTGTCCCAGGACTCACAGGTGTTTGAAGCCATTATCCTGATGATGAAACATAATGTTAAACATCTGGTAATCACCGACGACTGGGACAATGTACTGGGTATAGCCACGGAACAGGACCTCCTGCTGGCTCAGGGCAGATCCCCGGTTTACCTCATGCGGGAGATACAGATGGCCCAGACCCTTGAAGAGCTCAAGCACAGACAGCTGCAGGTTCCGGGCATGATCAAGTCCCTGTTGGACAGCGGGGCCAGGGCTGGTCACCTGAACCGGATTATTACCGAGATTTCCGATGCCATCCTCAAGAAAATCGCGGCCTGGGCAACAGAGGAAATGGGGCCTGCGCCGGCTCGGTTCGCCTTCATGATCCTGGGCAGCGAGGGACGCAGGGAACAGACCCTCAAGACGGATCAGGACAATGCCATAGTTTACGATGATGTAGAGCAGGGAAGGGAAAAGGAGGTTAGAGAATATTTTCTGGAGTTAGGCGACAGAATATGCACCAGGCTGGATGAAGTGGGTTTTTCTTTCTGTAACTTCGGCGTAATGGCCCGGAATCCCAAGTGGTGCCAGCCATTGAGTCAATGGAAGACATACTTCTGGGACTGGATTCACCAGGTGGAGCCGGAAGACCTTCTGCATTCCAGTATTTTTTTCGACTTCAGGCTGGGCTACGGGGATAAACGCATGGTCAGTGATTTGCGGCAATACCTTGCAGCATCTCTGGGTAAGTGGAAGGGTTTTTTCCGGCACTTTGCCGAGAATGCCCTGTATTTCAAGCCGCCACTGGATTTCTTCGGCAACCTGGTCCTGAAAAACACCAAAGAGAAGAAGAACTGCCTGGATATTAAGCAGCCCATGCAGCTTCTGGTGGACTTTACCCGCCTGTATGCCCTGAAATATTTTATTGCTGAAACCAACACCCTGGACAGGCTGGAAAGGCTGCGTCAACAGGGAGCGCTGTCCGGACAGGATTTTGATGAACTGTCTCACGCCTATGGTTTCATGATGCTTCTTCGCCTGTCGCATCAGGCCAGGATGATAGTGGATGAGGGTAAACCTCCGGACAACCTGATACAGCCCAGGATGCTCACCTATATAGACCGGCAGTCCCTGAAGGAGGCCTTCAAAAGGATCAGGACGGCCCAGGGCAAGATGCGCATGGAACTCACCCAGGACATTGGCATATCCTGAAAAAAGCGGTTTTTTACTCAAAATGAGTTTGACGCAAAACAGGTAAAAAGAGCCATCAACACCAGACACGGCTTCAGAGGATCAGCAGCACTCCCAGGAAGAACATGCAGACGGCTCAGCAGAGCGTATTGTGACTGCTTGTTTCAGGTCTGCTCACCCAGCTGCCGCTGCACTGATTCCACTTTCTGTATCAGCCGGTTGCTGCCGCCGCGGCGATAGTCAACCTTGAGGGTCAAATAAATGCGGCCGCAGTCCTGCTGCAGATCCTGGAAGCATTTGTCTACCACATCCATAACCTCCTGCCATTCACCTTCCAGGCAGGTGCCCATGGAATGCAGCGTGTAGTTCAGGCCGCTGTTCTTTATTATCCTTACCATGCGGGTTACATAAGGACTAAGGCTTTCTCCCTTGTCTACAGGGAAAAGGGACAGTTCCGCCAGTACGCTCATAAGGCCTCCTTTATGCTACTTTATAAAATGGCTGTCAGCAGGTGCAGAAAATCAAACTGCAGAAAATAAAAAAACCAGGATCCACAGCAGAATAAACCGGATGGAGAAGTTTGTCCACATTACCTGTCCGGATGTACATGGACGGCCTGGAAACAGCCCCTTGCTGAGTACTGCCGGGGCAGATGCACAATAATTATGCCCTGGTAAAATTTTACCCAACTCAGGTTTGACGCAAAACGGGTAAAAAGTGGTGGGGGGATGCCTGTCCAGGTCAGCCTCTTGTCCTTGTCTATCCTGACAGCATTCACCTCTTATAATAGTCAAGACTTTTTTGAAATACATTTCAAAATAGTCGGCATGTCCACCAGAAAGTAATTTAAAAAGGAATTCGGCCCAGCCATATCTCCTTGTCCATCCGCTTAAAATATAGCAGGAAATACTCAGGCTTGTAATTGCCCGGATCTTCCCCTTGTTGTCCTTGTCTATCCTGCTGAAATATGGCACTTTCCAAGCCAACAAATATTTTTCTGGTCGTTATCCTTCCTTTTCAACTGGTTTAAACTAATGGGGATGAATGATGTTTAAGTATGAGACAATCATTTACTGGAGCGAAGAAGACCAGGCCTATCTGGCAGAAGTGCCTGAACTGCCAGGGTGCATGGCTCATGGAGATTCCTATGAAGCTGCGCTTGCCAATGTAAAAGAAGCGATACAGCTCTGGATAGATACTGCCAGGGAATTTGG